>NZ_JBEZXU010000059.1:0-71312 GCF_040638175.1 Actinoplanes sp. NPDC026670 | reverse complement strand
CGGATCCTGTCTCGACAAACCGGAACCTAAGGCCTGCAACGGCGTGCGCCTGTCTAAACCCCTCAAACCACCCACACATACGACCGGAGAGCCGGAAAGTCGTGCAAGATCCGCGAGCGGCGAGGCGTTGCCGGAGCAAGCGTTGCGGCCGAACAGGCGTTGCGGCCGAGGAGGCGTCATCCGTCTGAGGGCTGTCCTTTTCAAGGTGAGGTGGCTGCGCAGAAGACTCCTGTCCCGCCGAACTCCACAAGATCGAGAAGTGGGTCGTGGGCGGCGGTGCCGGTGATTGTTCCGGGCGCGCACACTGAGACGTATGGAGCTCTTTCTCTTCGTGACCCTGATCGGTGTCATCGCGGTGGGTGCGCTCGTCGTGGCCCTGCGGACGCGTCAGGCGCCGCCCCTCCCGCCGACCGACGACCTGCCCGACAACCCGGCCAAATTCAGCGGTGGTTCGACGCCGGGCAGCTGATCAGTGGTAGGAGCGCCGGCCGAGCAGACCGGCGAGCTGCCAGAGACGTTCGGCGCGCCTGGTGGCCGCGGTGATCGCGGTGGCCGGGTCGGCGGGCAGGCCGGCGAGGATCAGCCGGCTCACCGGCACGGCCAGCGGGTTCTCGCGGGGTGCGCCGCCGGGGACGACGACGCCCAGGTAGGGGCGACGCAGCGTGCGTGGGGCGACGACCGACAGGATCCGCCGCAGGTGTCCACGCTGGGCGACGATCGCAACCGGACGGTCGTCGCCGAAGTGGCCCTCGTGCTCGGCCCGAAGCAGGTTGGTGACGGTGTCGACGGAGTGCCGTTCGACGCGGAGCACCGCCGGGTCAGCGCCGGCCGCCAGGAGCCAGACGCGCATCAGGTCGGCCTCGGGCACTCCCTGGAACGTCTCGCCGCCGGTCTGGACGGTCTCGCCCTTGCGGTCGGCAGGTGACTTGTAACCCGAGCAGACGACGACGCCACCCGGCGACAGTGCGGAGTGGACGGCCAGGGCGGTGCAACAGCGGTCGGCGCCGCCGGGGGTGAGACCGGACGCGTCATGGTTCCGTCCGTGGCCCGGCACCAGCACGTGCGCGACCTGAGAGAGGGAGAGGCCGGGCGTCCCGGGCATCACCTCGAACTCCACGGGACAAGTCTGCCAGGCCGGCCGAAGCAGAGCCGGACGACCGACGGAAAGCGGCCGACCGAAGAAGACCCGGACGACCAAAGCAAAGCGGCCGACCGAAGCAGACCCGGACGACCAAAGCAAAGCGGCCGACCGAAGCAGACCCGGACGACCAAAGCAAAGCGGCCGACCGAAGCAGACCGGGACGACCGAAGGAGACCGGGACGACCGAGTGAGGCCAAGAGGCCAGGAGACCGGGGCGGCCGAAGGAGACTCGGAGTGCGTGTGGACGGCAGAATCGACCGGGTGGAGATCGCAGTGCTCGGGCCGGTCGAGGTCCGGGACGGGGACGGGGCGCTTCTGCCGGTGGCGGGAGCGCGGCTGCGTACCCTCGTGGTCCTGCTCGCCCTGGACGCGAACCGTGAGGTGACCGCGGACCGGTTGATCGACGGCGTCTGGGGTGACTCGCCGCCCGCGGCTGCGGCGAACGCGCTGCAAGCGCTGGTCTCCAGGTTGCGGCGGGCCGTGCCGGGCCTGGCCGTGGCGGCCACCCCGGCCGGATATCGCCTGGTCGCCGACCCGGAGACGGTCGACGCGCACAGGTTCGCCCGGGATCCGGCGGGGATGCTCGGTCTGTGGCGCGGCGACCTGGAGTTCCCGGAGGTGGCGCGGCCGGAGGCGGTCCGGTTGGAGGGGCTGCGGCTGGCGGCGCTGCGGCGGCGGCTGGCCGCGGAGATGGGCCGCCGTGACGTGGTGCCCGAGCTGGAGGCGCTGGTGGCGGCGTATCCGCTGGACGAGCCGCTGGCCGCGCTGCTGATCCGGGCGTTGCGGGAGGCCGGGAACCGAGGCCGGGCGCTGGAGGTGTTCGAGCAGGCCCGGCGGCGGCTCGGCGAGCAGCTGGGGGTGGATCCGTCGGCCGAGCTGGCCGGTCTGCATCTGGAGCTGCTGCGGGAACCGGATGCCGCGGAGGGCAATCTGCCGGCCGAGGTGAGCAGCTTCGTCGGCCGCGCCGACGACGTGCGCGCGGTGCGCGCCCTGCTCGGCGGGCACCGGCTGGTCACCCTGACCGGTCCGGGTGGCAGCGGCAAGACGCGGCTGTCGGTCGAGGTCGGCGGTTCGGTTCCGGGTGCGGTGTGGCGGGTGGAGCTTGCTCCGGTACGGGACCCGGCCGAACTACCGCAGACGATCCTGTCCACGCTGCGCCTGAGTGGTCCGGCGCTGCGCCGGGCGGAGCCGGCCCCGCCGCTGGCCCGGTTGCGGGAGGCGCTGGCCGGCCGGGAGATGCTGCTCGTTCTGGACAACTGCGAGCACCTGATCGAGGCCGCCGCCGAGGTGGCCGACGTGCTGTTGCGGGCGGCGCCGCGGCTGCGGTTGCTGGCGACGAGCCGGGAGCCGCTGGGGATCGCCGGTGAGCGGCTGTTCCCGGTGGAGCCGCTGGCCCTGCCGCCGGCCGGCGCGGATCTGGCGACGGCGGCCTCGTCCCCGGCCGTGCAGCTGCTCCTGGAGAGGACCTCCGGTTTCACGCTGACCAGCGAGAACACCGATTCTGTGGTACGGATCTGCCGCGCTCTGGACGGCATGCCGCTGGCGATCGAGCTGGCTGCGGCCCGGCTGCGTACCCTGCCGGCGGCGGTGCTGGCCGACCGGCTCGCCGACCGGTTCCGGCTGCTGACCGGTGGCAGCCGTACCGCGCTGCCCCGGCACCGCACGTTACGCGCGGTCGTCGACTGGAGCTGGGATCTGTTGTCCGCCGACGAGCGGCGGGTGTGGCAGCGGCTGGCGATGCTCCCCGGTGGGGCGGACGTGACCGCGGTGGAGCGGATCTGCGGCCCGGACCTGGATCCGCCGGCCGCCCTGGTCGACAAGTCGCTGCTGGTCCTGGGCCCGGACGGGCGGTACCGGATGCTGGAGACGATCCGTGAGTACGGGCTGGAGCGGCTGGCCGAGGCGGGTGAGACGGAGGCGGTACGGCGTACCCTCATCGCGCATCTGATCGATCTGGCCCGGGAGGCCGAGCCGCATCTGCGCCGCGCCGATCAGCTGTCCTGGCTGCGCCGGCTCAGTGCCGAGCATGACAATTCGCACGCGGCGGTCCGGGACGCGGTCGCCGCCGGTGACCGGCTGAACGCGACGACGCTGGTGGCGAATCTGGGCTGGTACTGGTGGCTGAACGGGCATCGCACCGAGGGCGCCCGGCTGTGCGCCGAGGTGATCGCCTTGCCGGGCCCGGCCGACCAGGGCGATCTGGCGCTGGCGTACGTGTTCGCCGCGCTCAACGGTGTCGAGGGCCCGATGGAGTTCGACGAGGTGAAGGCCCTCTTTCAGACGGCCGATCGGCTGGCGGCCGGGGTGCAGCACCGGCATCCGGCGTTGCGCCTGCTCAGCCCGCTGGCGGCGATCTATTCGCAGTCGCCGGAGGCCCGGTACGGCGGGGCGGAACAGTTGATCGACGATCCGGATCCGTGGCTGCGGGCGATCTCGCGGATGCTGGTCGGCCAGGTCCGTCTCAACATGGGCGAGCCCGCGGAGGTGGCCGAGGCCGATCTGCGGGCGGCCCTGGACGGGTTCCGGTCGATCGGGGAGCGCTGGGGTATCGGTTTCACGCTGAGTTCGCTGGCCGATCTGACCGCGGCGCGTGGTGACTTCACACAGGCGCTGGCCTGGCAGCGGGAGGCGATGGCACTGCTGGAGGAGGTGGGCATGCGGGAGGATCTGCCGCAGCTCGCCGTGAAGACGGCCCATCAGGTGTGGCTGAGCGGCGAGCCGGAGGAGGCGCGCCGGCTGTTGAAGCGGGCCCGGGAGTTCGCCCGCGAGGTCGGCATTCCCGAGGTGATGGCGTCGGTGCACCACTGTCATGCGGTGATCGCCCTGGCCGAGAACGATCTGGAGGCGGCCCGGGAGCACAACGAGACGGCGATCCGGCTGATCGACAGGTCGACGTTCGCGCCACAGTTCCGGGCCATGGCGCACAGCACGGGCGCGCTGATCGAGGGCGCCGCCGGCAATCTGGCGCTGGCCCGGGCGGATCATCGGGAGGCGATCCGGATCGCGGTGGAGATGAGCGACTCACCGGTGATCGCCCAGGTGCTGGCCGGGATCGCGGACCTGGCGCTGCGGGAGGGCGATCCGGAGCGGGCCGCGTATCTGCTGGGCGCCGCGGACTCGGTGCGCGGATCCCGGGACCGGACGGTCGAGCAGGCGGAGCGGACTTTCCGGGAAACCCGCGCCGCCCTGGGCGACGCGGGTTTCGACGCGGCCTACCGCCGGGGCGACGGGGTGACCATGGCGACCGCTCTGACCGCGAGTGGTCTGGAGTCAGATCCGCCGGCGGAAGGCACGGACCGACAGCGGGGCGAAGACCACCAGGAATCCGGCCGCCCACAGCAGTGACCGGGTGACCGGTCCGGCGACCGGGCCGCCACTGAGCAGCCCGCGGGTGGCGTCGGCCAGGATGGTGGTCGGGTTGACGTCGGCGAACGTGCGCAGCCAGTCCGGCATGGTGTCCGGGTCGACGAACGCGCCGCTCGCGAAGGTGATCGGGAAGAGCAGCACGAACCCGAAGATCTGCACCTTCTCCGGTTCGCTGACCAGCATCGCCACCAGCACCGACATCCAGGATGCGGCGAAGGCGAACCCGAGCAGCAGGCCGAACACGGCGAGCACCTGCACCGGGCCGGTCTCGATCCGGAAACCCAGGACCATGCCGAGTACGAGCAGCAGCGTGACCGCCCACGCCTGCTTGATCACGTCGGCGACGATCCGGCCGGCCAGCGGGGAGAACCTGGCGATCGGCAGTGACCGGAGCCGGTCGAAGACGCCTTTGCTGATGTCGGTGTTCAGGCCGACGCCGGTGTTCAGGGTGGCGAAGAGCAGGTTCTGCACGATGATGCCGGGCAGTGCGTAGGTGAGGTACTCCCCCGGCGTGTCGGCGATGGCGCCGCCGAACACGTACGTGAAGAGCAGCAGGAACATGATCGGCTGGACGCTGAAGTCGAACAGCTCGAACGGGTTGTGCTTGATCTGCACCAGGGTCCGCCAGGCGAGGGTGGCGGTGTTGCGCAAAGCCATGGTCGTCACGAGTGCCCTCCGGTCAGGCTGAGGAAGACCTCGTCGAGGCTGGGGCTGCGCAGGGCCAGCTCGGCCACTGACAGGCCGTGCTCGTCCAGGTCACGGACCAGTTTGGCGAGCGCGCCGGGGTCGCTGACCGGGGCGGTGACGACCTCGCCTGCTACGTCGACGGGCCCGGTGGCGACCCGGCCGACCGCGTCACGGACCCGGTGCAGCTCGTCGGCGAAGGCCGGGCGGACGGTCACGGTCTGCGCGCCGGTCCGGGCCTTGAGCTGGGCCGGGGTGCCGGTGGCGATGACCCGGCCGTGGTCGATCACCACGATCTCGCCGGCCAGCTGGTCGGCCTCGTCCAGGTACTGCGTGGTCAGCAGCACCGTGGTGCCGCCGGTGACCAGGCCACGGACGATGTCCCACACCTCGTTGCGGCTGCGCGGGTCCAGGCCGGTGGTGGGCTCGTCCAGATAGAGGATCCGCGGGTCGCCGACCAGGCTGGCGGCCAGGTCGAGGCGGCGGCGCATGCCACCGGAGTACTTTCCGGCGGCCCGCTTCGCGGCGTCCGTGAGTTCGAAGCGTTCCAGCAGCTCAGCGGCTCGGGCGCGGGCGGCCCGGCGGGACAGGCCGAGCAGCCGGCCGATCATCAGGAGGTTCTCGGCGCCGTTCAGGGTCTCGTCGACCGAGGCGTACTGGCCGGTCAGCCCGATCAGCTCACGGACCTCGTGCGGCTGCCTGACCACGTCGAAGCCGCCGACCTCGGCGTGCCCGGCGTCCGGGCGGATCAGGGTGGCCAGCACCCGTACCGCAGTGGTCTTCCCGGCCCCGTTCGGCCCCAGCAGACCGAGGACCGTGCCCGGGCGCACGGCCAGGTCGACGCCGTCCAGGGCGGTGGTGTCGCCGAAGCGTTTCACCAGCCCTTCGGCGCGGATCGCATAGGTGGTGTCCATGCCGGACACCGTGCCCGGCGGAGCTGACATGGCGCTGATACGACGATCAGCGCCATGTCAGGTCACGTCAGAGCAGCCGGCCCAGGTCCAGGAAGACCGTCTCGCCGGTGCTGTCGTCGAGCCCGTCGTTGTCGGTGACGGCGTAGGTGCGGCCGTCTCCGGCGACGGCGAGGCCCTCGACCTTGTCCTGCACCCAGCCGCCGTCCGCCTTGAGCAGCGGCAGCAGGTCCTTGACCAGCTTCTTCGTCACGGTCGGGGTGCCGGTCCAGGACTTGGGCACATCGAACGTGTAGATCCGCTTGATCGCGGCGAGGGTGCCTCGCTGGTTGTCGCGCTCGATCACGGCGAACGTGTTGTGATCGACGGCGACCAGCTCGGACAGGCCGACCCAGCCGGTGGGCGCGGTGTCGAGCGGGTAGAGCAGCCACGACCAGGTCTTGGTGACCGTGTCGTAGCGGCCGATCCGGGCGGTGTCAGCCGGGTCGCCCTTGATCGGGCGCTGGACGGCCACCCACACCGATCCGCCGACCTCGGCGATGCCCTCCAGGCCGTTGCTGGTGACCGCAGCCGCCACGTCGGCGGGCAGGGGGATCTCCTCCTGTACGCGAGCGCGCGCGTCCAGGCGTACCAAAGTATTGGTGCCCTCGACGGCCAGCCAGTAACCGCCTGCCTTGCGCACGACGAGTCCTTCGGCGTCGTAGCCCACCGGCTCTCCGTCCTTGGTGACGGTCAGCTCGCTGTCGATGACGCCGCCGGTGGTGAGACCGAGGATGCGGGTCGGCGTGTAGACGGCGTCGGTGACGCTGGCGAGCCGGTCTCGGCGGCCGGGAACCGCCGAGAGCGCGGAGAGCGCGCCCCACGGAATGTCGTTCTTCGACACGACCTGCTCGTTGCGCGGCGTGCCGAAGCCGTAGACCTGGACGGTGCCGCGGATGCCGATCGAGGCGTCCTCCTCCTCGGAGGAGACGACGACCAGGTTGCGCGACGGGACCGCGACGACGCCCTCGGGGCCGTTCGTGGTCGGCAGGAGCTGCCGGAACTTCGGCTTGGCCGGGTTCGACACGTCGTAGACGGCGGTGAAGTTGCCGCGCTCGGAGTTGACGAAGACGTACGGGGTCCGGTTGAGGACCGCGAACGCGACGTTCTCCGCCTCGATGCCCTTGGCGTCGGAGCGCTTGTCCGGGTACTGGCCGTGGGCGGCGGCGATGTGTTCCAGGCTGTTGCCGGCGTCCCAGACGACCTTGCCGGTCTTCTTGCTGAAGATCGACCAGCCGCGCGAACCGCCCTCGTAGTCGCCCTCGTTGGCGGTGGCGAACAGGTCGTCGTTGATCCAGGCGACACCGTCCGGCTCACGCTTGGCGGTGATCGTCCCGGTCAGTTCGATCTTGTCGTCATCGAGGGTGTCGACGCCGGTGACGGTGACCGTGCCGGCGTCGATGCTGCGAATGATCTTGCCGGTGCGCAGGTCGACCACGACGAGGTGGTTGTTCTCCTGGAGTGAGACCACGGCCTCGTCATGGGAGTTGATGCTGACGTACTCGGGCTCCGGGTCGGTCGGGGCCAACTTGGACAAATCGGACAAATCAACACGCGAGCTTGTCCATGTGCGAGTGTCGATCACGGCCAGCCAGCCGGCCGGGGCCTGCGGGATCGCGCCGTCGTTGACGTCCTCGTCACGCTCGTTCTCGATGGCGACGGCAATGTAGCGGCCGCTCGGCGCGACGGCGACCGAGTCGGGCTGGCCGCCGAGGTCGATCTCCCGCTGCACCACGCGGGACTTGGCATCGATCACGACGAGCTTGCCGGACGGCGAGGTGAAGCTGGTCCGGGTGTTGACGCCGGCGAGCAGCAGGCGGCCCAGGTGGGCCACCGAGGTGGGCTCGCCGCCGACGGCCAGGGTGCCGGCCGGCTTCGGCGCGGACGGGTTGCTGATGTCGACGAAGCCGAGGCGCTTGCCGGGGCTGTCGGTGTAGACGACCGTGCGACCGTCCTCGGTGACGGTCGAGATCTCGGCTGCCGCAGTGTCGTCGATCGACGAGTTCAGGTAGGCCGGAAAGGTGGCGAGCCGGCGGAATTCTTCGGAGCGGCCGTGCGCGGCCGCCGCGGTGGGCACGGCGGCCACCGCGGCCACGGCCACGACGGAGACAACCGCCGAGGTGGTACGGCGTAGAGACATGACCTCTGCCTACGCGATGATCTTGACCTTCGCGTGGATATCAGACGAACGACTGATGCCCACAGGTGTCCAGAGCAGCAGAGCCAGGCCGAACCAGACATAAACGTTGGCGCCGAGCAACTCCATCGGCGGGGTCGGCGGTTTCTCCCACAGCCAGGTGAGGTGCGAGGTCATCAGCAGGTAGGCGGCCGCACCGAGGGCGAACCGCACCCGGTCGGAGTCGAACAGGAACAGGCACCGCACCAGCGCCGGAATCACCCACACCCAGTGGTGGATCCAGGTGACCGGGCTCAGCAGGCAGCCCACGATGCCGGTCAGCGCCAGCCCGCCGAGCACGTCGTCAGGCGCCCGCGCCACCCGCCACGCCCACAGCGCCAGAGTCGCCAGCACGCACACCAGCCACACCTTCGACTCGATCATGTCGATCGGCAGCCGGGCCAGGAACCCGCGCTCGGACTGGTTGGACACGATGTGGAGGACACCGACCCGGTTGGTGTCCCACAGCGCCGACGTCCAGAACTCGCGGGACTCGTCCGGGAAGAGCGCGCCGGCCAGCAGGGTGACCCCGGTGGCCGTGCCGACCGCGGTGCCCAGGGCCCGCCAGCGCCGGGTCACCAGCAGGTAGAGGATGAAGACACCGGGGGTCAGCTTGATCGCGGTGGCCAGGCCGATGCCGACGCCGGCCCATTTGCGCCCCTTGCCCAGCCCGAGGATCATGTCGCCGGCCACCAGGGCCAGCAGCAGCGTGTTGACCTGGCCGAAACTGATCGTCTCGCGGACCGGCTCGAAGGACAGCGCCAGGCAGAAAGCGATCGCGAAGGCGAACTTGACCGGCCAGCCGCGGCGCTGGATCTCCGGCCCAGCCAGCCACCACACCAGCAGGCCGGTGGTGACCACGGTGCCGGCGGTGGCCAGGATCATCACCATCAGCAGCGGCAGCACCGCCATCGGGGACATCACCAGGCCGGCGAAGGGCGGGTAGGTGAAGCCGTACGGCGTACCGGGGCGCAGGAAGTCGTAGACCATGCCGCCGTCCCGGAACCAGTACACGATCGCCCCGTGATAGACCCGGGAGTCGAAGTACGAGTTACGGAACACCGCGAGAACGACGAGTCCCACCGTGATCGACGCCAGGCCGATGACCATCGCTTTTCGCTTCATGCAGCACTTTCCACGCCGCCGACACTACCGTGGCGGCGCAGCCCGCCCGGCGCGCTTGCGCTCGCGCTGCTCACGGGTGTATCGCTTCCGGTTCGCCAGGTCGCGCTTCCACTGCTCGCGGGCGAACTCGGAGGCGCCGTGCACCGCGCCCTCGGTCTGGGCCGGGCCGATCATCGAGCGGAAGAACCAGTCGTCGAACGTCCGGTGGAACCAGGCCTTGAACCTCGACCCCGTTGATTTCGACACGACGCCTCCCGACAGACCGTTGGTGTGCCAATCATTTGTACACCAACTATTGGTAGGCTGACCACCGATGAGTGACCCGGTCCACGACCCCCTGGCGCTGGAGCAGCAGGTCTGCTTCGCGATGTCGGTGGCCGCCCGCAGCGTCGTGGCGATCTACCGTCCCCTGCTCGAGCCGATGGGCCTGACCCACCCGCAGTACCTGGTGATGCTCGCCCTCTGGCAGCACTCCCCGCTGTCCGTGCGCCGCCTCAGCGAGCTGCTGCAACTCGACCCGGGCACGCTCTCGCCCCTGCTCAAGCGCCTGGAGGCGATCGGCTACCTGCGCCGCGAGCGAGACCGGGCCGACGAGCGCAGCCTGGCGATCACGCTGACCGAGCGGGGCCGGGCGCTACGGGCCGACGCCGAGAGGATCCCGCCGGCCGTGGTCGAGCGGCTCGGCATGCCGATCGAGGAGCTTCGCCGTGTGCACGAGGCGCTCACCCGGGTGATAGCCGCCGCGACCGGGTGAATCACCGCCCCATCCATCAGCCTCCGTCGTTGAGCACGACGGGAGGACGAGCCGGATGTGGACCTGTGTCAACTGCGGTGCGAGTAACAACGGTGTGCGGGACGAGTGCCGGGTCTGCTCCGCGGTCTGGATCCGGTCGACCTGGATCCCGGAACCGGCCGACCCCGCTCCCCCGCCCAGCCGGCTGCTGCCGGCCCTGCCGATCCTGATCCTCGTCGGCTCCCTGGCGACGGCCGCGGTGCTCGGCGGCCCGCGCCTGATCGGGACCGGGAAACCCCGGACCCAGCAGGCGACCATGCGCAGCGCCCCGCCGGCCCTGGAGAGCATCCCCACCAGCCTGGTCAGGGTGCATCCCGGGGTCGGTCACCCACGCGCGACAGCGGTGGCGGTCATGCTCGACACCTACTTCCGCGGCATAAACGAGCGCGACTACGCGGCCGTCGCGACCGTCCTCGACCCGGCCGGCGACCTCGATCCCGGTGTTCCGGGCCAGCTGAAGGCCTTCGCCGACGGCACGTCGACCAGTCATGACTCCGACGTCGTGCTGCACGGCCTGACCGGGGTGGCGTCCGGGCGGCTCCGGGCCGAGGTGAGCTTCCGCAGCGTGCAGAAGGCCGGGCACGGGCCACCGGGACGGCTGGCCGAGACGTGCACCCGGTGGGAGGCCGTCTACCTGCTCACCGCCCACGGCGCCGGTTACCGGATGCTGCGGGGCGACGCCACGAACCGGCCGTGCTGATCAGCCGGTTCGCGATCAGCTCTCCAGCACCCGTTCCATCGCCGCCCGGGAACGCCTGGTCAACCGCAGGTACCGGTCCACGAACTCACCCGGGTCACCGCCGCCCAGAAGGAGCACCGCGCCCGCCAGCTCGACCCCGTGCCGGGGCAACTGGTCGGTGGGCCGGCCGCGAACCAGCGTCAGGGCGTTACGCACCTGCGCCGCGAGCGTCCACCCGGCGGTCATCTCGGCCGCGTCGGACTCGGTGATCTGCCCGCCCTCCGCCGCCGCGGCCAGCGCCTCCAAGGTCCGGGTCTTACGCAGCTCCGGAACCGCGTGCGCGTTGCGCAGCTGGGTGACCTGCACCGCCCACTCGACGTCGGCCAGGCCACCCCGGCCCAGCTTGGTGTGCGTGTTCGGGTCGGCCCCGCGGGGCAGCCGCTCGGTCTCCACCCGGGCCTTGATCCGCCGGATCTCGATCACCTGCTCGCGGGTGAGGCCACCCACCGGATAGCGGACCCCGTCGGCCAGCGCCTCGAAGCGCCGGCCCAGCTCGGTGTCGCCGCAGACCAGCCGGGCCCGCAGCAGCGCCTGCGCCTCCCACACCTTCGACCAGCGGTCGTAGTACTGCCGGTAGGCCTGGAGGCTGCGCACCAGCGGACCCTGCCGGCCCTCCGGGCGCAGGTCGGCGTCGACACCGAGAGCCGGGTCCGGGGCGGGCGCGTTGAGCAGGCGGCGCATCTCCTCGGCGATCGCGTGCGCGGCCGCGCTGGCCTCCCCCTCCGGGATCCCGCCCGGCGGCTCGTAGACGAACAGCACGTCGGCGTCGGACGGGTAGCTCATCTCGTAGCTGCCGAGCCGGCCCATGCCGATCACCGCGAACCGCAGGCCCTCCGGCGCCGGTTTGGCCCGCCGCGCGATCCGCAGCGCCGCGTTCAGAGTCGCGTCGGTCACGTCGGACAGCGCCATCCCGATCGCGTCCACCCCGAGCGGGCGGTCCGGGGCCAGGTCGCCGCCCTGGCTCAGGATGTCGGCGCAGGCCAGCCGGAACAGCTCCCGGCGGCGCAGCGCCCGGACCGCGGCGATCGCCTTGACCGGGTCGGTGTGCCGGTCGCCGGCCGCGGCGAACCCGTCCAGCAGCGACTCCCGGGGCCGGGGCTGCAACTCGGCGTCCTCGGCCAGCAGGCGCAGTGCCTCCGGGTCACGGGTGAGCAGATCGGTGGCGTACCGGGACAGGCTCAGCACCCGGGCCAGCCGGCGGGCCACCGGGCCGGCGTCACGCAGCAGACGCAGGTACCACGGCGTGCTGCCCAGTTTGTCCGACACCTGGCGGTAGTTGAGCAGGCCACGGTCCGGTTCCGGGGAATCCGCGAAGTCCTGGAGCAGCATCGGCAGCAGGGTCCGCTGGATCGCCGAGGTCCGGGTCACGCCACCGGTCAGCGCCTCCAGATGGCGCAGAGCGCCCACCGGATCGGCGAAACCGAGGATCTCCAGGCGGCGGCGGGCCGACTCCGGGGTCATCCGCAGTTCCTCGGCCGGCACCCGGGCGACCGCCTCCAGCAGCGGGCGGTAGAGCAGCTTCACGTGCAGGCGGCGGACGTTGGCGGCGTGACCCACCCAGTCCGAGCGGAACGACTCGACGGCGTCCCGGCCGGGCAGGGCGGTGTAGCCGAGGGCGGCCGCGAGCCAGCGCAGCCCGGCTGGATCGTCCGGCACGGTGTGCGTACGTCTGAGGTGTTGCAGTTGGAGCCGGTGCTCGACGCCGCGCAGGAAACGGTAACCACGCAGCAGCGTCTCGCCGTCCTCGCGGCCGACGTAGCCGCCGGCGACCAGGGCGCGCAGCGCCGGGAGCGTCCCGCCGCAGCGCAGCGTCTCGTCCACCCGGCCGTGCACGAGCTGGAGCAGCTGCACCGCGAACTCGATGTCGCGCAGCCCGCCCGGACCGCGTTTTATCTCGCGGTCCAGCTCCTTCTTCGGCACATTGTCGATGATCTTGCGGCGCATGTCGCGGACGTCGGCGACCGCCTCGGGCCGCTCGGCGGCATGCCAGACCAGCGGCGCCAGATCGGCGATCCACTCCTGCGCCAGCGCCAGGTCGCCGGCGGCCGGCCGGGCCTTGAGCAGCGCCTGGAACTCCCAGGTGCGGGCCCAGCGGCGGTAGTAGGCCTGATGGCTGGCGAGGGTGCGGACCAGCGGGCCGCGGCTGCCCTCGGGACGCAGCGCGGCGTCCACCGGCCAGGCCACCTGCCCGCAGATCTCGATCAGCCGGGCGGCGATCGTGGTGCCGGCCGACAGGTCCTCGTCACCGGCGGCCACGAAGATCACGTCGACGTCGGAGACGTAGTTGAGCTCGTTGCCGCCGCACTTGCCCATCGCGACGACCGCGAGGCGCGGCTCCGGCGTCGCCGCCGGCAGGCCGGCGACGGCGATCGCGTAGGCGGCGGCCAGGGTCTCGTCGGCCAGCCGGGACAGGGCGTCCATGGTGGGTTCCAGACCGCGGCCCGCCGTCAGGTCGGCGGCGGCGATGCGCAAGAGCGAGATGCGGTACGCGGTACGCAGTGCCGGCACCGTCAGCTGATCGAAATCGGCCAGCCCGCCGTCGGCATCCGGGGGCATGCCGCTCGGCCCGGTCGCCAGCGCCCGCCACTGCCCCGGATTGGCCACCAGATGATCGCCGAGCGCCGACGACGCCCCGAGCACCGCGATCAGCCGTCGCCGCAGCCCGTGGTCGGTGGCCAGCGTGCCGAGCAGGTCCTCCGGTTTCGTGCCGGCGCGCTCGGCCGACTCCGCCACCCGGTGCAGCTGGCGCAGCGCCAGGTTGGGGTCGGCCGCCTTGGAGAGCGCGTCCAGCAGCACGACCGCCTGCTCGTCGACCGGGGCCTGCGCCTCGGTGTCCCACAGCCGCAGCCCGCCCGGCCCGAGCAGGTCGATGGCACGGGCGCCGTTGTCGGCGAAACCGTACCGGGCGAGGCGGGTGGGCCTGGTCATCACTGCCCCAGCAGTGGCAGCGTCCGGCCGGCGCCGGCGTCCGGGATGTCGGCGCCGGCGAGCCTGCCGTGGGCCAGCTCGGCGAACCGGACCGCGAACGGCTGCCACACCTCCTCCACGTCGGCGAGCACCGCGACGGTGGCCGCCACCACGGCCTCCTCGTCGTAGCCCAGCTCGGCCAGGCCGTCGCTGTCCGACCGTGCCCAGTCGGCGATCATCGCGGCGTCGCACTCGATGTGGAACTGCAGGCCCCAGGCCCGGTCGCCGATCCGGAACGCCTGGTTCGGATAGCGGGTGGAGGCGGCCAGCAGCACCGCGCTGGCCGGCAGCTCGGTGATCTCGTCACGGTGCCACTGGAGCACGTCGGGCAGCAGCGGCACCCACTTGAACAGCGGGTCGTTGTCGGCGGCGTCGCGCTTGGCGACCAGGCCGGGGCCGATCTCCGGACCGGCGGTGCTGCGCTCCACGGCGCCGCCGTGCGCCCGGGCCAGCAGCTGCCCGCCCAGGCAGACGCCGAGCGTGGGCACCCGGAACCGGACCGCCTTGCGCAGCAGCCCCTCCAGCGCCGGGAACCACGGCGCGCCCGGCACACCCGTGGTGTCCGGGAACGCGTTCTGATCACCGCCCAGCACGATCAGCGCCAGATAGCCGTCCAGGTTGTCCGGCAGCTCGTCGCCGGCGTGCGGCCGGAGCACGGTGAGCTCCAGCCCACCCTCGGCCAGCCAGTCCCCGAGCCGGCGGAGGTCGTCGCTGGGGTCGTTCTCGATGACTAGTGCGGTGCCCACAGGTTGAGGCTATCCGAGCGGGTATGAATGGGGCATGCTCGCCGCTGTCATCACCGCGTTCGGCGGGCCCGGCGTGTTCGCGCTGACCGAGGCGCCGGAACCCGGGGGCGATGTCGTCGACGTGACGCTGGCCGGGGTGAACCACGCCGACGTCCACCGGCGGCGCGGGGAGTACGAGAGGCCGCCCCTGCCCGCCGTGCTCGGCGCCGACGTGGTGGGCCGCCGCCGGTCGGACGGCCGGCGGGTGGCCGCGCTGCTGCGGGCCGGCGGTGGCTACGCGCAGGTCGCCCCGGCGCACCATGTGGTCGAGTTGCCCGGCGACGTGGGCGACGAGCAGGCCCTCGCCGTGCTGGAGCAGGGACTGACCGCGTGGCACAGCCTGCACACCCTGGGCCGGGTCGGCGCCGACGACGTCGTGGTGATCACCGCGGCCGCCGGCGGGGTCGGTCACCTGGCCGTCCAGCTGGCCCGGGCGGCCGGGGCCCGGGTGATCGGGCTGGCCTCGTCACCGGCGGAACGCGCGTTCCTCACCGGGCTGGGCGCGCACGCGTGCGCCGACTCGAACCATCCGGACCTGGGCGCGGCCCTCGACGAGACGCCGACCCTGGTGCTGGACAGTGTCGGCGGGCGCACCTTCGAGCAGTTGCACGGGGCGCTGGCGCCGTTCGGGCGGATCGTGGCGTACGGCGGGGCCGCCGACATGCCGAACACGGTCGCGGTGGACGATCTGATGACCGCGTCGACCGGGGTGCTCGGGTTCCGGCTCCAGCGGGTCCTGGACGACGAGGAGCTCTACCGGTCGAGCGCGGCACGGCTGTTCCACCTGGCCGGCCGGGGCCTGCTGTCCGCCCGGATCGGTGGACGGTACCCACTGTCGGCGGTCGGGCGGGCGCACGCCGATCTGGAGAGCCGGACCACCTCGGGCAAGCTCGTGATCGACGTACACCGCCTGGTCTAGGGTCTCCACCTCGCGACGACCTCGTCGTCCTCGGTCTCGCCGGTCTCGGCGAAGCCCATCGAGAGGTAGAGGTCGCGGGCCGCGGTGTTGGCCGGCTGGTAGCTGAGCGCCACGTTCGGGGTGCCCGGCTCGGCGATCAGCCGCTCACGGAGCTGCCGGACCGTCTCGCGGCCGATGCCCCGCCGCTGCTGTCTCGCGTCCACCACGAGGCCGCCGATCCACCGGCTGCCGTCGTCGTCGACGCCCCAGATCACGAACCCGACCACGATGCCGCCGCGGACCACGGCGAGCGGGTTCCAGGTGTCGCCGTAATGGCACATGCAGAGGTAGTAGGTGACCTCCGCGACGAATCGCTCCTGGTCCGGGTGGACGGTGAGCGCGGCGCAGTCCCGCCAGTTGTCCGGGGTGACCGGTTCGAGGCTGATGTCTTCCATTCGGGTGATCTTGCCAAAGCCGGGAAACACCGACAGGACGGTGTCGGGCCGGGGCTCCAGAGTGAGGGAGTTCCGAACGAAGGAGAGAGATCATGTCCGCAGTGAACGGAATCGCCTGGTTCCAGATCGGCACCGACCAGCCGGAGGAGGCCGAGCAGTTCTACGGCGGCCTGTTCGGGTGGACGTTCGACCGGGCCGTGCCCGGGTACCGGATCATCACCACACCGGCCGAGGACGGCATCCAGGGCGGTCTCGCCGACACCGGTGGCCAGGGGCCGAACCACGCCGTCTTCTCGGTGCAGGTCACCGACACCGACGCCACCTGCCGGGCAGCCGAGGCGGCCGGCGGCAAGGTGCTGGTCCGGCGCCGGTCGGCGGCCGGGATCGAGATCGCCCACCTGCTCGACCCGTCGGGCAACCAGTTCCAGGTGTTCCAGCCGCCGGCTGAATAGCGGGTCAGGTCAGGCTCAGCGGGCGCAGCCGGTGGGGGATGTCCACGCCGGCCTCGCTGAGCGACCGTGGTGGCGCCGACTCGCGGGTCGGCGTCACCGAACTGATCCGGTCGGCCCGGAAGACCCGCACCCCGTCGCGCAGCCGGCAGAAGGCGATCAGATACCACCGCTCGTTGACGCCGACATAACCGAGCGGCTCGATGTCGCGCAGGGTCACCGCGCCGAACCGGTCGGCATAACCGATCCGGAGCACGCAGCCCACCGGCAGCGGGCCGCCGGCCAGGCGCGGCAGGCTGATCGGGGTCGTGTCACCGGCCAGCTGGATCCGCCCGGCCAGGTCGTGGGCGGCGGCCACATCCTCCGGGCGCATCGCGGCGAGCACCTTGCGCAGCGCGGTGGCGGCCGGTTGCCGGAACGGGGTGCCGGCCATGCTGCGCAGGGCCAGCGCCATGGCGACCGCCTCCTCCGGCGTCAGGTTGACCGGTGGCAGGGTGTGCGCGCGATCCAGGCAGTAGCCGCCGGTGCGGCCCGGCTCGGCCCAGATCGGGGTGCCCGACTGCTGTAGCGCCGAGATGTCCCGCTCGACCGTGCGCACGCTCACCTCGAACCGCTCGGACAGCCAGCGGGCGCTGCGTGGCCGCGGGGCGACCGCCCGCAACTCCTCGACGAGCGCATACAGCCGATCGGTTCGATTCACCCCACGACCCTAAATCGGGGGTACGACAGAACGCGCGCTGTCCTAAGCTGCGCGCCATGACGCAGCAGCAGTCCGCGGCGATCCGGGTCTCCACACTGGAGCTCTTCTTCGACCTGGTATTCGTCTTCACCGTCACCCAGCTGGCCGACGCGCTCACCCATGACCTGTCCCTGGCCGGCCTGCTCGACGTGACGCTGATCCTGTTCGTGATCTGGTGGATGTACTCGGGATACGCGTGGCTGACGAACGCGGTGGCCCCGACCACGACGACCCGGCGGACGCTGCTGCTCGGTGGGATGGCCGGCTTCCTGGTGATGGCGCTGGCCGTGCCGGAGGCGTTCGGCGCGTACGGCTGGATCTTCGGCGCCAGCTACGTGGTGGTGAACGTCGTGCACCTGGTGCTGTTCCTCCAGGCCGGCCCGGCCGCCCGCCGGATGATGCGCACTCTCGGCCCGCTCAACCTGCTGGCCGCGGCGCTGGTGGTGGCCGGTGGCCTCCTGCCCGAGCCGTGGCGTCACCTGTGCTGGGCGGCGGCGCCGCTGGTGCAGATCGTCGCCGGTTATCTGAACCCGGCCGAGATGCACTCGATCACCGCGGGTCACTTCGTCGAACGGCACGGCCTCGTCATGATCATCGCGATCGGTGAGTCGATCATCGCGATCGGCCTGGGCTTCCGCGACGTGCACCTGGACGGCGGGGCGATCCTGGTCGCCGTCCTCGCCCTGGCCATCGCCTACTACCTGTGGTGGTACTACTTCGCCGGCGACGACAAGCGGGCCGAGCACGTGCTGGCCGGGACGTCCGATCCGGCCCGGCGCGCCCGGCTCGCGCTGAACGCCTGGTACTACGCGCACCTGCCGATGCTGCTCGGCATCGTGGTCGCGGCGGTCGGTATCAAGAAGACGGTCGGGCATGCCTTCGAGCCGCTGCACTGGGGGCCGGCGATCGCCCTCTCCGGCGGCGTGGCGATCTACCTGATCGGGCACGCCGCCTTCGTCCGGCTGCTCGGCATCCCCGGAGCCGGGTACCGGCTGGCAGCGGCCGCGCTGGTGCTCGCGACCGTGCCGCTGGGGCACCTGGTCGCGGTGGCCCAGCTCGCAGCGGTCCCGCTGATTCTGGCGGGCGGGGCGATCGCCGAGGATCTGCCCCGCATCCGCCGTCTCGGGCCGGCCGCCGCGATCGGTGACTTCGGCCGCGGCGAGTGAACAGGTGGGTCAGGCGATGCAGGCGCAGACGATCAGCGCAGCCCCGAAGTGGGAGGCGGCACTGACCAGGGCGCCCGGGTGCCGGTCCGGGGTGCAGATGACCTCGCCCAGCTTGCCCGGGGTCAGCCAGTCCAGCACCAGGAAGGCCAGGCCCATGATGCCGATGCCGATCACGCCGAACAGCGCGGTCGAGGCCAGCCCCTGGCCGAACGAATCGTATGTGGTGAAGATCGAGGTGAAGACGATGGCGGCGATGCCCAGCTGGTTCGACGCCAGCAGCAGCGCCGCGTTCGGGTTGCGCTCCACCCAGATCAGATCGCGCAGCTTGCCCGGGGTGAGCACGTCGATCAGAACGAAGCCGACAGCCATCAACATGATGCCGACGCCGCCGAACACTATGCTGCGCCCGGCACCCTCAAGCAGATCTTCGAGCACGACTTCTCCCTAGTCAGATGTGGTCCGCACAAGACCGTATCGGAGCGGATCTACCGAGTCGATCGGACGCCGGACGCCACGGTGACGTTTTTTCATCAGTCGGCGCTGTACCAGGGGAGCCCGCATGCGGTGTGCGGGGCCGAAGTGAGGCGCGGAGGTCGTTGGATGGTGGCACCGGAGGGCCTCGACGCGGTCGTGCAGGCGGCACAGCGGGGTGACGAGGAGGCGTTCCGCCTGCTCTACCGCACCCAGCAGCCGGCCCTGCTGCGCTACCTGCGGGTCCTGGTCGCCGAGGACGCCGAGGACGCCGCCTCCGAGGCCTGGCTCCAGATCGCCCGCGACCTGCGAAATTTCTCCGGCGACTGGGACGGCTTCCGGGGCTGGACCGCCACCATCGCCAGGCACCGCGCCATGGACCTGCTCCGCGCCCAGCGCCGCCGGCCACAGGCGAGCGCCCCGGTCGAGTTTCTGACCGAGCTGAGCGCCTCCGACGACACCGCCGACCGGGCCATGGAACTGGTCACCACCGACGCCGCGCTGGCGCTGATCGCGACGCTGCCGCCGGAACAGGCGGAGGCGGTGATGCTTCGGGTGGTGGTCGGGCTGGACGCCACCACCACCGGCAAGATCCTCGGGCGGCGGGCCGGCGCGGTCCGTACCGCCGCCTACCGGGGGCTCAAACAGCTCGCCGCCCGGCTCCCTCCGCCGGCGCCCCAGCGCCCACCGGAACAACGCCGGACATCCGCCTGGACCAACCCGGTGACAACTTCGGCGGCCGCGGCGCTGAAGGAGATGAGATGACCAGCCCCGAGGAGTGGAGCGAGATGGACCGGAGGACCGCGGACCGCCTGTTGCGCGGCGACCGTTCCGGGCACCCGCTCGACCAGGTGCTGGCCGCCGCCACGGCGCCCGCGACCGCACACGAGCTGGCCGGTGAGGCCGACGCGATGGCCGCGTTCCGGGCCGCCGCGCACGCGCCCGCCCCACGCCGGCGTTCCTCGATGCTGCGGTCGGCGGTGGCCCGGCTGCTCACTCTCAAGGTCGCGGTGGTCGCCCTCGGCACCTCGGCGACCATAGGGGGTGTGGCCCTGGCCGCCAACACGGGTGCCCTGCCGGGACCGCTCGGCGAGGACTCGCTCACCGTGTCCGCCCCGGCCAGCCAGGCGGGCCCGCAGACGCCGAGACAGGCCGTGTCCACGATGCCGCAGCCCGCCGCCACCCCCACGATGTACCCGGACCGGGTGGCCGAGCTCTGCCAGGAGTTCACCCTCCACGACCGGGACACCCGGACGCGGGCCCTCAACGACGGCCGCTTCGGCGAGCTGGTGAAACGAGCCGGGGAGAAGGACCGCGAGCGGGTCGAGCAGTTCTGTGGCAGCCGGCCCCGCAACAGCACCTTCGGCGGCACGTCCAGCCCCCGCCCGGACTACCCCAACCAGTCGAGCTACCCGGCCTATCCCGATCAGCCGGGTGGCTACGACGACAAGGACGACGAACAGCGCCCGGACGACCAGGGCGGCGGCCAGTGGTCGCCGAAACCACGGCCGAGCGCCAGCGCGAGCCCCAGCACCAGTCCGGGGCCGCGCAGATGAAGCCGGCACCCGGCGGACCGGATCTGGGGAACGGGCGGTCCGCCGGGTGCCTTTAACGGTCGGTTGTCGGTAAGGGTCGCCCCCACCCAGCGACCGGCAACCGCACCAGCCAGGCGGTGACGGCTCGGACACCGTCGCCGCCTGGCGCCTCATACAGAAAGGGCCTTCCCGATCCGGGAAGGCCCTTTCTGGTACGCCTGACTTACAGGGCGCCGAGGTAGCGCTGCCGCTCGTACGGCGTCACCTCGCGGCGGAACTGCTCCCACTCCTGGCGCTTGTTACGCAGGAAGAAGTCGAAGACGTGCTCGCCGAGCACCTCGGCGATCAGCTCGGAGCCGGACATCACGTCGATCGCCTCGGACAGGTTCTCCGGGAGCGCCTCGTAGCCGGCGGCCTTGCGCTCGGCCGGGGAGAGCGACCACACGTCGTCCTCGGCGCCGGGGGGCAACTCGTACCCCTCCTCGATGCCTTTCAGGCCGGCGCCGAGCATGACCGCGAAGGCCAGGTACGGGTTGGCCGCCGAGTCGATCGAGCGGACCTCGACGCGCGCCGAGTTGGGCTTGCCGAACGCCGGGACGCGGACCAGCGCCGACCGGTTGAGGTGGCCCCAGCTGACGAACGCCGGGGACTCGGTGATCCGGTCCGGCAGTTGAAGCGGGAACAGCCGCTTGTACGAGTTGACCCACTGGTTGGTGACGGCCGTGTACTCCCGGGCGTGCACGAGCAGACCGGCGATGAACGACCGTGCCGTCTTCGACAGCTTCTGCGGGTCCTCGCTGTCGTAGAAGACGTTGCGCTCGCCCTCGAACAGCGACAGGTGGGTGTGCATGCCCGAACCGGGCTGGTCGGTGTACGGCTTCGGCATGAAGGTGGCCTTGACGCCCTGCGAGAGCGCCACCTCCTTGACCACGTGCCGGAACGTCATGATGTTGTCGGCCGTGGTGAGCGCGTCCGCGTAGCGCAGGTCGATCTCCTGCTGGCCGGGCGCGACCTCGTGGTGGCTGAACTCGACCGAGATGCCGATCCGCTCCAGGGCCAGCACGGCCTGCCGGCGGAAGTCGCGGGCCACCGCGTGGGTGGTGTGGTCGAAGTAGCCGCCGGTGTCGACCGGGACCGGCACCGAGCCGTCGTTGGCCCCGTCCTGGATCAGGAAGAACTCGACCTCGGGGTGGGTGTAGAAGGTGAAGCCCTTCTCCGCGGCCTTGGCCAGGGCGCGCCGCAGCACGTGGCGCGGGTCGGCCCAGGCGGCGCTGCCGTCGGGCAGCAGGATGTCGCAGAACATCCGGGCGCTCTCGCCGGAGACGCCGCCCTCGAACGGGAAGACCTGGAACGTGGTGGGGTCGGGCATGGCCACCATGTCCGACTCGTAGACCCGGGCGAAGCCCTCGATCGCGGAGCCGTCGATGCCGATGCCCTCCTCGAAGGCGGACTCCAGCTCGGCCGGGGCGACCGACACGCTCTTCAGCGTGCCGAGCACGTCGGTGAACCAGAGCCGGACAAAACGGATGTCGCGCTCCTCGAGCGTGCGAAGCACGAACTCCTGCTGTCGGTCCACTGCCACCCCTCGTTCGGAGGTCTACCTATCGAGCCGAGAGTACGCTGACCTCCTCCTGTGACGTCCGCCCGGGTCGGGATCAGGAGGCCCCGACAGGGGGAAGAATGTGGGGCATGCCCACGTTGCGCATCGCTCTCGCTCAGGTGAACTCGACAGTCGGTGACATTCGCGGCAACGCGGAGTCGGTCCGGCGCTGGTCCCGGGAGGCGGCGGACGCCGGAGCACACCTGGTGGCCTTCCCGGAGATGATGCTGACCGGTTATCCCATCGAGGACCTGGTCTTCCGTAACTCGTTCGTCGAGGCGTCCCGTGCGGCGCTCCAGGCCCTCGCCGCCGACCTGGCCGCCGACGGTCTGGGCGAGCTCGCCGTCGTGGTCGGTTACGTGGACGCCGACGGCCCACCGGCGATCAGCTCCGACGCCGTCCCCGGCAGCGGCCGGCGTGACGCGTCCGCCCTGCTGCACCGGGGCGAGGTCGTGGCCACCTACTTCAAGCACCACCTGCCCAACTACGGCGTCTTCGACGAGGACCGGTATTTCGAGCCCGGCGACACGCTGACCGTGGCCCGGCTCGGTGGGGTCGACGTGGCGCTGACCGTCTGCGAGGACATCTGGCAGGCCGGTGGCCCGTTCACCGCCGCCCGGCAGGCCGGGGTTGGGCTGGTGGTCAACATCAACGCGTCGCCGTACGAGATGAACAAGGACGACGTGCGGCTCGCTCTCGTGCAGCGGCGGGCCGTCGAGGCGAGGGCGGCGGTCGCGTTCGTCAACATGGTCGGCGGGCAGGACGAGCTGGTCTTCGACGGCGATTCGATGATCGTTTCGGAAACCGGGGAACTGCTGGCCCGCACCGGGCAGTTCAGCGAGGAGCTGCTCGTACACGACCTGGATCTTGATCGTAAGGAACCGGAGCCCGGGCCCCCTGCGCTCAAGATCGACCGGGTGGCGACCGACGTCGTCCTGACCCCGCCGGCCGACACCAGGCAGGGCGGCATCGCCGAGCGGGTCGAAGACGCGGCCGAGATCTGGTCCGCCCTGGTCCTGGGCCTGCGCGACTACGTGAACAAGAACCGGTTCCGCTCGGTGATCTTCGGCCTGTCCGGTGGCATCGACTCGGCCGTGGTCGCCGCGATCGCCGTCGACGCGCTCGGCCCGGACCGGGTGACCGGCGTCTCGCTGCCCAGCGGCTTCTCCTCCGACCACTCCCGGGACGACGCCGCCGACCTGGCCAAACGCACCGGCCTCGACTACCGCACCGAGCCGATCCAGCCGATGGTCGACGCGTTCCTGGCGAACATGTCGCTGTCCGGCCTCGCCGTGGAGAACCTCCAGGCCCGGGTCCGCGGCGTGATCCTGATGGCGCTCTCCAACCAGGAGGGGCACCTGGTCCTGACCACCGGCAACAAGAGCGAGCTGGCGGTCGGCTACTCGACGCTCTACGGCGATTCGGTCGGCGGGTTCAACCCGCTCAAGGACGTGCCGAAAACCATGGTGTGGCAGCTCGCACGGTGGCGGAACACACAGCCCGGCACGCCCCCGATCCCGGAGAACTCGATCACCAAGGCGCCCAGCGCCGAGCTGCGCCCGGACCAGAAGGACTCGGACTCGCTGCCCGACTACGAGATCCTCGACCCGATCATCAAGGGCTACGTCGACCAGGACCTGGGCCGCGACGAGCTGATCGCGGCCGGCAACGATCCGGCCCTGGTGGACCGGACACTGCGCATGATCGACCTGGCCGAGTACAAGCGGCGGCAGTCGGCGCCCGGCACCAAGATCTCCGGCAAGGCGTTCGGCCGTGATCGTCGTCTCCCTATTACCAACCTGTTTCGTGAGGGTGTTTAAAACCCCGGATAACGGTGCGACGATGTGCGGACCCGGGGACCGCACACGCGCGGCCTCGAGGGAGGAGAAGCACCATGTCTGAGATCCCCACCCTGTACGGTGGCCCGCCGACCCGCCGGGTCCGCACCCGTGACCTGCTCAACGCCAAGGTCCGGGGCGACCGCTGGCCGATGCTGACGTCCTACGACATGTACACCGCGCAGATCTTCGACCAGTCCGGCGTGCCGGTGCTCCTGGTCGGCGACTCGGCCGCCAACAACGTCTACGGCTACGAGACCACCGTCCCGGTCACCGTCGACGAGTTGTTGCCGCTGGTCCGCGCGGTGGTGCGGGCCACCAAGACCGCGCTGATCGTCGGCGACCTGCCGTTCGGCAGCTACGAGGAGGGCCCCACCCAGGCGCTGCGCACCGCCGTCCGGTTCATGAAGGAGGGCGGCTGCCACGCGGTCAAGCTCGAGGGCGGCCGCCGGATGGCCCCGCAGATCGAGGCGATCACCGGCGCCGGCATCCCGGTGATGGGGCACGTCGGGTTCACCCCGCAGCGCGAGCACGCCATCGGCGGCTACCGGGTCCAGGGCCGGGAGAACGAGGGCGCCGAGGTCATCTCGGACGCCCGGGCGGTCGCTGACGCGGGCGCCTTCGCGGTGGTCCTGGAGATGGTTCCGGGCGACGTCTCCAAGCAGATCACCAAGGAACTGCCGATCCCCACCGTCGGCATCGGCGCCGGCCCCGACACCGACGCGCAGGTGCTGGTCTGGCAGGACATGGCCGGGCTGCGCACCGGCAAGGCGCCGCGCTTCGTGAAGCGTTACGCCGACCTCGCCGGCGCGCTCACCGAGGCGACGCGACAATTCGCGGACGAGGTCCGAAACGGCGAGTTCCCCGCCGCAGAACACACATTCTGATTCGGTACGGGGTCCGCCGCCCACAACCGCAGCGGACCCCGTCCCGCCCGGCCAGGCCCGTCACGAGCGGCCACGACCCTCGCCCGGACAGCCGTGCCCATCCGGCCCGTCCGCCACCGACGGGCTCAGGCGCGTTCGAATCGGACCGTCCGGCTGACCGGATCAGCTGCCGTCAGGCGCACCTGGACCCGCTCGCCGAGCGGCAGGTCCCCGAGACATTTGGCCCGCACGGCCGGCTCGTCCAGCGCGATCGTCCCGCCGGCCGGCCGTTTCCCGTTGGCCTCGTCCCGGTCCAGCACCGCCGCCTCGAACACCTCCCCGACCCGGCCCTGCAACAGCACCGCCTCGGCGAGGTCGATGGCGCCACGGTCGGCCGCACCGGCCACCCGATCGGTCGACGACATCGTCTTCGGCAGCCGGGGCAGCGCACCCAGCACCCACTCGGGAACCTGGCGCCCCTCGTACATCGAAAGACAGACTTCCGTCGCATATCGATCCGCAAGCCGCCTCAGCGGCGCCGTGACGTGCGCATATGGCGCCCCGACCCCACCATGCCCGGCATCCGCCGGCACGCCCAGCATCCCGGCCGAACCCTCCGAGACGGCCTCGCCGCCCTTCACCGAGCCGCTGCCCTGGCCGCTCTCGGCCGGCCTGTCCGCCGGAGCCGCCACGCCGAAGGCCGTGTAGGCAGCGCCGCGCAGCAGTTCAGCGGCCTGGCCGAGGAACGCGGCGCCCCGCGGATCGGCCGGGTCGACGGCCGCGATGACCGCGCCGACCTGCGCCCCGTCCGGCCACCTGATGCCGAGCGGCCCGGCGGCGGCCCGCAGCTTCTCGACGGCCTCCGATTTCGGCCTGGGCATGGTCCGCAGCAGCCCGATCCCGCCGTCCAGCATGATCCGCGCCGCCGCCATGCCGGTGAGCAGCGAGATCTGGGCGTTGTGCTCCTCGATCGCCAGGGGCGCCCGCAGCACCAGCCGCCACCCGTCGCTGTCCCGCTCGACCTCCTGCGAAGGCAGCGGAAGATTCACCGCACCCCGGTCCGCGGCCCGCCGGGCGAGCAGCCCACCGATCTCCGGCAGCAACGTCAGCATCTCCGGCGCGGTCCCCGAACCGATCTGCCCCTGCACCCCGGCATAGTCGAGTTTCGCCCGGCTACAAACCCGGGCCCGCTCCACACGAACGGCAACAGTCTCGCCGTCCCCGTCGAGATCGATCGTCCACACGACGGCGGCCCGATCCCCACCGGGCAGCAGACTGGCCGCCTCCTCGCTGAGCACCGGCGGATGCAACGGAACCCGCCCATCCGGCAGATAAACCGTCTGCCCCCGAGCCCAGCTCTCCGCTTCGAGCGGCCCACCCGGCCGCACATAGGAGGCGACATCGGCGATCGCATAGTGAACCCGATATCCACCTCCGGCCCGCCGGCTCAGATGCATGGCCTGATCGAGATCCCGGGACGTGGCCGGATCGATCGTCACGAACTCGATCGCGGTCCGATCCGTCTCCGGCATCCCCGTGTCCCGGGCAGCAGCGCCGGCCTCAGCCAGCACCACCTCCGGAAACACCTCCGGCAATCCAAGCTCCCGCCGCAGCCCCGAGAAGTCGATCTGAGGCGCCACCACCCGTTTGATCGGCACAGCTAGTTCCTACCAGCCCCACCACCCACGCCGACACACGGCCAAGCCCGCCAGCCGTCGCCCACCACGGAAAACAGCCCCCCAAAACCACGCTGACGTACGGCCGAGCCCGCCAGCCGTCGCCCACCACGGAAAACAGCCCCCCAAAACCACGCTGAACGACGGCTGGCGGGCTCGGCTCGGCCTCAACGCGACGATCTGAGCGCCGGCGGGCGCCTCGCCGACGCCGGGAACCGGCCTTTGACGCTTCAACGGCACTCGGCTGGTCGTGGCGGGAACCTCGGACAGACGGAAGCGCGCCGCCCGGGTGGGATCACCCTCGGCGGCGCGCTTCGTGTTCGGATCAGCGGCGGCGCGCCACCGCCCGGGACGCCTGAACCGGCTCGGACCTGGGCGTGTTCCGAGTGGTCCGGGTGCTTCCCGGTGTGCGACCGGAAGCCCCCGCGTTCGCCCCCGAGCTCCGGGACGCCCGGGTCGTCTTGGCCGCGTTCCCGGTGGTCTTCGCAGTTCCACCAGTCGCCCGGCCTGCTGCGGCCTTGGTCGGCGCGGCTTTCGCGTTCGCTGCCCGGCCAGCGGTGCCCTTCGCCGCGTCGGACCGGCTCCCAGCAGCCTTGCCGGCGGTGGCCTTGGCCACCTTGGCAGTAGTCGCCCGGCCTCCGCCCGCCTTGGCCGCAGTCGCGTCGGCCTTGCTACCGGTGGCCTTCGCCGCGGTTGCCTTGTTGCCGATCGCCTTCGGCGTAGCGGTCCTTGCCCCTGTCGCCTTCGCCGCAGCGGTCCCTGCTCCTGTCGCCTTGGCCGCCGACCTTGAACCGGTCGCCTTGGAGGCCGCGGCTCGGGCATTGGTCGCCTTGGCCGCGGTCGCCTTAGAGGCAGTGGCCTTGGCTGGTGCCGCCTTGGTACCGGTAGTCCTGGCGACAGCCGATTTCGCAGGCGTCGCCTTGGCCGCGGTCGCCCTGCTCCGACCGGCCTTTACCGGGGTTGCCCCAGCCGCCGCCTTGGCGCTGGTGGTCGCGGCCGTCCGGCCTCCGCCAGCCTTGGCCGGAGCTGCCTTAGCCCCTGCGGCCTTGGCACCGGTCGCCTTGGCCGTAGTCGCACTGCCCGCGCCGACCTTGGCCGGAGTCGCTTTAGCCCCCGCGCCCCTGACAGCGGTCGCCTTGGTAGCGGTGACTCTGCCTCCGCCGGTCGTCGCCTTGGCCGCTGCGGTCTTGGTCCCAGTCGACTTAGCTGCCGTCTTGGCGGGCGTTGCCTTGGTGGCGGCCGCCCGTCCTCCGCCAGCCTTAGCCGGAGTCGCCTTGGTCCCGACAGCCCTGGTACCGGTCATCTTGGTGCCCGTGGCCTTGGTACCCGTCGTCTTGGTGCCCGTCGTCTTGGTGCCCGTGGCCTTGGTACCCGTCGCCTTGGTACCCGTCGCCTTGGCGGGTTTAGCTTTGGCGGCCCCGGCTTTCACGGCCTTGCTCGGTGCGGCCGTCTTCATAGCCGTCTTGGCCGCGGTCGACTTTGCCGGCGTCGCCTTCGCTGCCGTCTTCTTGGGCGTCACCGCCTTCTGCGCGGTACCGGTAGCCCCCTGGCCTGCAGCCTTCCGGGCAGTGGCCGCCTTTGTCGTGGCAGCTCCCGTCGTCTTGGCCGGAGCCTTCTTCGCAACTGTCGCCTTGGCAGCGGTACTCGCCGCAGCCTTGGCCGGTGCCTTCTTCGGAGCCGTCGCCTTGGCCGCAGACTTCTTCGCAGGCGCTGCCTGAGCCGCAACCTTCTTCGCAGGCGCCGCCTTCTTCACAAGCGCTGCCTTTGCCGCTTTCGAGCCGGTCGTCTTCGCTCCAGAAACCCTCGTCCCGGGCGTTTTCGCTCCGGTAGTTCCCGCACCGGCCGCCTTCGCGGCGGCCTTCTTCGACGCCGCAGCCCTGGTCACAGATGTTTCCGCTTCGAGCGCAGCAGCGGTCGACCTCGCCGGCGTCGTTCTGCCACCAGCCGCCTTGGTCGCGGTCGCCTTGATTCCCGGCGCCTTGGCGGCAGCCTTCGTCGCACCGGCACCGGCACCGGTCGCCTTCGCCCTACCAGTTTTGGCCCCAGCAGCCTTCGTCGCCGTTGCCTTGGCTCCCGCCGTCGTTGCCTTGACCTCCGTCGCCGTAACCCCTGCCGCTGCCGCCTTGGTCCCCGCCGTCGCCTTCGTCCCCGCTGTCGCCTTGGCCCCCGCTGTCGCCTTGGCCCCCGCTGTCGCCTTGGTCCCCGCCGTTGCCTTGGCCCGCGCAGTCGGCTTGGCCCCCGCAGTCGGCTTGACTCCCGCCGCCTTCGCCCCCGACATCCCGGACCCCGTCGTCTTGGTCGCGGTGCCCGTGGCTCCGGTAGCCTTTCCGGCTGCGGTTCGGCCTCCCCCGCTCGCGATCGACTTGACCGCTGCTGTCCGGGGTCCGCCTGTTCCGGATGCCGCCGTTCCGGTGGCCTTCGTCGCGGTGGTCCTGGCCGTCGCGCCCCGAGTCGTCGCGGATTTCGCCGCGCTACGGCCCTTCGGAACTCCGGTTGCGACGGTATTGGCGGAGCTTCCGTCGGTCAGGGCTGCCCCGCCGACGGTTTCCGCGTTCCTGACCGCGGTTGCCGCGGCTCCAGCAGCCTTGGCAGCCGTCCTAGCAGCGCCCGCCGCCTTGGTCGCCGTGCTCTTCACCGGCACCGCCTTGCCGGACGCCGCCTTACGGGCCGGAGACTTACCGACCGGAGACTTACCGACCGGAGACTTACCGACCGGAGACTTGCTGGCTTCGGCCCTCTTCGTGGCCGCCTTGGTGGCTCGGGTTCCGAACGTCCGGGAGGTTCCCATTCCGGGATCTGTGAGCTCGCCGAGGTCAACCGACTCGCTGTCTTCGAACTCGTCGTCACCGTGTTCGGCGATCACCGGCGCGACGGTGCCTGTCTTGGGCCGGGCAGTCCTGGACGCGGACGAACGCCGCCCGGACGGAACCGGCACGACGATCGCTGTGTCCGCAACGTCGTCCTCCGCCTCAGCGTCCTGATCGTTTTCGGTCGCGAGTTCGTCCTCCTCCTCGTCGTCCTCGTCGAACTCGGAGTCGTCGTCATCGTCGAACTCGGAGTCGTCGTCATCGTCTTCGTCGAACCCGGCGTCGTCGTCCTCGTCTTCGTCGAGCTCGGCGTCGATGTCGTCGGACGGCTGGAAGGTCGCGTCGGCCGAAATCGCTTCCGTGTCCGCCGGGGTCTCCGGCTGGAACTCCTCGTCGTCCGTGGGCAGGTCCAGTTCTCGCCCGTCCGCACTGGACACCCGTGCGAGCGTGGACACCCAGCCGGATTCGACCGCATCGGCGGGACCGGTGTACTCGGGAGCGTCGCCGTCCACAGCGGGTTCCTCGGCGCCGGACTCGAGAGCTTCCAGGTCGGGCCGATCCGCTCCCCACTGGTCGGAGCCCTCGCCCGGCTGCACCGGACCTCGATGCGGCGGGAACCAGCCACCCACGAACGAAACGTCCGGCAGGGACCCGGCGTCGACCTCGTCCTCGTCGTCGTTCGACTCGGATACGTCCTGGCCAGGGTTCATCCGCCCGCCGAAGTACCCGGGTGCCCGGTCCTCGGTGTCGTCGTCCCAGTCGTCTCCGGTGGAGACCGTCACCTGATTCTTCGGCAGATTGCTCATCGCGGCGGCAACCCGCCGCGACCCACCGGCACGGCGTCCCGGGGTGGCCTTCGACATGATCGGTACGGTCATCCCGCCACCTGTGGTTCGACCGGAGGCTTTCCCGGCCGCACCCCGCCCGGACGAGACCACAGCCGTGGAGCCACCGGCGGTCGCGCGGCCGGCCTTCCGACCTGCGGCACGTTCGAGCGCCACCACGTTCCCGACGGTTTTGCCGCCCCTGGCACCGGCCGCGCCGAGCCCAGCGGCCTTCTTCCCGGCCACAGCCGCTCCGGCCGCGCCCTTTGCTGCCGGGATCGCGACGCTCCTACCTGTCTTGGCTCCGGCCAGGCTCCGAGCCGCCGCGCTACTGGACCCGGCACCCTTGGCCGCATTCGCCTTGGCAACATTCGCCTTGACCGCAGTGGCGTTGGCCGCACCCGCCCTAACCGCAGTGGCGTTGACGGCACTCGTCCGGGCCGCTGTCGTCTTGCCCGCTGGGGTCTTACCTGCTGTCGTCTTGCCCGCTGGAGTCTTGCCCACAGGGGTCTTGGTCGCAGGGGTCTTGGCTGCTGAGGTCTTGGTCGCTGTGGTCTTGGCTGCTGAGGTCTTGGTTGCTGGAGTCTTGGCCGCTGAAGTCTTGGCCAGTGCCACCTTTGCTGAGAGAGCGCGGGCCGCCCCAGTCGTCACGTTCTTGCCCGGCGCGGTCTTGGCAGCCGCTGGACCGGTGGCCACCCTCGCGGATCCCTTGGCCTGTGCGGATCTTGTCGTTCCGGCGGCCGACAGTGCCTTTGGCGTCGTTCCAGCAGTCAGGGCTTTGGGTGAGCTCGCCGATTTACCGGCCGGCTTCGAGGTCGTCCTCGTGCCGGCGGATGATGTTGCGCCGCGCTTACCGAATGTCGCCGGTTCCGTCGGCTGACCGCCAACGGTCTTGCTCTTGGCGGCCGTGGCGGCTCGCCCCTTTACTGCTGCGCCGCGGCCCTCGGCACTGGTGGCCGCTCGGGCCGATATGACCCGAGCCGGTTTGCTGGCCGCGAGTACCCGCCCGGCGGGCTTCGTCCCGGCCGGAACTCCAATGGTGGCCTTGCCTCCAGCGCGTGGAGCGGCGACTTTTCCGGAACCGGCCTTCGGGGCGGCGGACTTCGCGGCCCGGACCGACGGCACGGCCACGGACTTCGCGGCCCGGACCGACGGCACGGCCACGGTCTTCGCGGCAACCCGAGCCGACGGGGTGATGGGGGACTTTGCAGCCACCTGAGCCGACGACACAGCAGCAGCTTTCGCAGCGGCCCGACCTGACGGTGCGGCGGCAGACTTCACGGCGGCCCGGACCGAAGGCACGGCGGCAGACTTCGCGGCGGTTCGAGCCGATGTGGCGGCAGACTTCGCGGCGGTTCGAGGCGGCAAGGCGGCGGACTTCGCGGCGGTTCGCGGCATTGAGGCGGCGGACTTCGCGGCGGCCCGGGGCAGCGGGGTGGCAATGGCCTTCGTGGCGGTTCGCGACGAACCTGAGTTCCGCGGTTTGACGATGGCGGCTTCGGCGGCCGGTGCCTTTCGGCTCGTGGCAGCGGTTGTGCCGCGAGCTGCGGGTTTTCCGGCAACTGCGGCAGCTTTTGCCATCGGCTGGACCGGGGACTTCCGGCCGGCTGCAGGGGAAGTCGCATTGACCTGCCTGGCCGCCTGCTTGCCGACGATCTGCTTTCCAGCAGCCTGCTTGCCCAGTGGTGCCTTGATCGCGGGCTGCTCCGTCGGGCTCTGCTTGCCGGACACCGCTTTAGCCCCAGGCTGCTTCACCATGGCCGGCTTGCCCGAGGCCGCCTTCACCGCAGGCTGCTTCACCACGGCCTGCTTGCCGGAGGCCGCCTTCACCGCAGGCTGCTTCACCACGGCCTGCTTGCCGGAGGCCGCCTTGACCCCAGGCTGCTTCACCACGGCCTGCTTGCCGGAGGCCGCCTTGACCCCAGGCTGCTTCACCACGGTCGGCTCGCCGGAGGCTGCCTTGGCTGGGGGCTGCTTCAACGCGGGCTGCTTTGCGGCGGTTGTCTTCAGCGCGGGCGGTTTCGGCTGGGACTTCCTGGCTGCCGGCAGTTTCGAGGGCTGGGCCTGCTTGCCGACTGCAGCATCGACCGGCGTGCGCTTGGTGGCTCGATCGCTCACGGCGCCCTTGGCTGTCGGCGCGGGCGGCTTCCGAGCGGTTGTGATCTTGGTGGTGGCGGCATTCGGCTTGGCCGGCGTGTTGCTGCTCTTCGTCGCAGCGTTCTTGGCCGCGGCGTTCTTGGCCGCGGGAACCTTCGCCGCAGCGATCGCCGTTCCCGGACGGGAGGCGGCAGTGCCCGAGCGCGAAGCGGCGCCCTTGGCCGCGGAGACCGCTGTGCCCGAACGCGAGGCAGCGGCACCCTTACCCGCCGGAGCAGCCGCGACCGAACGCGGGCTTGCCGCGACCGAACGCGGAGTTGCCACAGCCGAACGAGAGTTGGCCGGCGCGGCTGAACGTGGCGTGGCCGTCGAGCGCGGGCCGGCTGAGGCGGCCGAGCGTGAAACGGCGGCAGCCGGGCGTGGGGTGGCTGGGGCTGGGCGGGGCTGGGGGGCGGCGGTGGTGCGGGTGCCCGTACCGGATGGGGTGGTTTTGGGTCGGTGGCCCGTGCCGGAGGCAGCGGGCCTGGTCGGGGCCTTTTTGGCAGCGGGCATCGAGGTGTTCCTCCTTGCGAATGACTGAACGTTCGCCGACGTGGCCGACCGGTTCCGGAACAAGCCGGGGCTCAGCGCGCCGTCAGGTCGGCGAAGTTCATTGCGGGCATGTCTGCGCCGGGAGACTCGCGGCTCCGGCGCGGGGGTGACGGTGAGGGGTCGCCGGAGCGGCGGATTACGTCAGCTGGCTTCCCCTGTCCAGCGGGCGTCCTCGGCATCCCACTCGGCATTGCGCTTCTCGACGGTTTCGAGTGCCCGCGTCGCTTCGTCAGCCGTGGCGTAGGGACCGAGCCGGTATTGAGCGGGGCACACGTCGTCGCCGCTCTCCACCCGTTGGTCGCGGAGGCACCAGAAGTAGCCCGCTCCGCCCAGCCCACTGTCGTTCATTCCATCACTGTGCCGCTAAAATCGGCCAAGCGCTACCGATTCGGGCAAAAAGTCCCAAATTCCCATTGTTAAGCTGAACAAAAGCGCGCCGAAACCGCCACTGCTGGACATATCGGGCACGGCAACACCCGTGAGGCGCACGGATACACCCGTGAGGCGCCTTGGCGCCTCGACGCCGGACCGCGTCGCGCTGGAGTTACGAGACGGGGAAGTTGCGTTCGGGGTACGGGTGGCCGTACCCGAAAAAGAAGAATGCCGCCCGGACCTCGACAGCCGGGCGGCATTTTCGGAGAAGGGTCAGCCGAGTTCGGCGGCGACCAGTTCGGCGATCTGGACCGCGTTGAGGGCCGCGCCCTTGCGGAGGTTGTCGTTGGAGATGAAGAACGACAGACCGTTCTCAGCGGTGGGGTCGACCCGGAAACGGCCCACGTAGGACGGGTCGCGGCCGGCCGCCTGGAGCGGGGTGGGCACGTCGGAGAGCTCGACACCAGGTGCCGAGGCGAGGATCTCGCGGGCTCGCGAAACGCTGACCGGGCGGCTGAAACGGGCGTTGACCTGGATCGAGTGGCCGGTGAAGACCGGCACGCGGACGCAGGTGCCGGAGACCAGCAGGCCGGGCAGGTCGAGGATCTTGCGGCTCTCGTTGCGGAGCTTCTGCTCCTCGTCGGTCTCGTAGCTGCCGTCGTCGACGAACGAGCCGGCCTGCGGGATCACGTTGAACGCGATCGGCTTCGGGAAGACCTTCGACTCGGGGAACTCGACCGCCGAGCCGTCGTGGGTGAGCTCGGTGGCGCGATCGGCGACCTTCTTGATCTGCTCGTCGAGCTCGGCCACACCGGCGAGGCCGGCGCCGCCGACCGCCTGGTACGTGGTGGCGATGAAGGAGACCAGGCCGGCCTCGTCGTGCAGCGGGCGCAGCACCGGCATCGCGGCCATGGTCGTGCAGTTCGGGTTGGCGATGATGCCCTTCGGGCGCACCCGGGCCGCGTCGGGGTTGACCTCGGCGACGACGAGCGGGACGTCCGGGTCCATCCGGTACGCCGACGAGTTGTCGACGATGACCGCGCCGGCCTCGGCGAAGCGTGGCGCGAACTCCTTCGAGCCACCCTTGCCGGCCGAGAAGAGCACGATGTCGAGGCCTGAATAGTCGGCCGTAGCGGTGTCCTCGACGGTCACGTCGCCATCGCCCCACGAGATCGTGCGGCCCGCGCTGCGCGCGGAGGCGAAGAGCCGGAGCTGGGTCACAGGGAACTGGCGCTCGGCCAGGATGCGGCGCATGACGCCGCCCACCTGTCCCGTTGCACCGACGATACCGATCCTCATGACCACCAAACTACGTCCTGAACAGCTGAGCAAGAAATCGCGTTATCCATATAGTGGGAAGACTGTCCCACATTTGAGGAAGATGGTCCTAGCGTCAGACCCATGGCGACCTACACCCATGGACACCACGAGTCGGTCTTGCGCTCACACCGGTGGCGCACCGCAGAGAATTCGGCGGCGTACCTGCTGCCGCATCTTTCCTCCGGATTTTCCCTGCTGGACGTCGGATGCGGCCCCGGCACGATCACGGCCGAGCTGGCCGGACTGGTTGCACCCGGGCGGGTGACCGCCCTGGAGCAGACCGCCGAGGCCCTCGACCTGGCCCGCGCCGAGATCGCGCGGCGCGGCCTGACCGGCGTCGACTTCGCGGTCGGTGACGTGCACGCCCTCGACTTCCCGGACGGCACGTTCGACGTGGTGCACGCCCACCAGGTGCTGCAACACGTGGCCGACCCGGTGGCGGCGCTGCGCGAGATGCGCCGGGTGACGAAGCCCGGTGGGCTGGTCGCGGCGCGGGACAGCGACTATGCGGCGTTCACCTGGTTCCCGGTGCTGCCCGAACTGGACGAGTGGCTGGATCTCTACCAGCGGGTGGCCCGGGGCAACGGCGGCGAGCCCGATGCCGGGCGGCGGCTGCTGTCGTGGGCGCGGGCGGCCGGGTTCACCGATGTCACCGCGACGGCGAGTGTGTGGTGCTTCGCCGATCCCGGGGACCGGGAGTGGTGGGGTGGGATGTGGGAGGAGCGGGTGCTCAACTCGGAGATGGCGGCGACCGCGCTGCACACCGGCGCCGCCGTTCGGGAGGACCTGGAGAGGATCTCGGCCGGCTGGCGTCGCTGGGCCGACGACTCCGACGGCTGGCTGATCATCCCGCACGGGGAGATCCTCTGTAGGGCCTGAAAATCAGGGCCGGAACGCCCAGTGCCACGACTCCCTGGGCACGTTCTCCACGAATCCGTAGTTCTTGGCGTTCTTCCGCATCCAGGAGAGCGCCTCGGAGTTGAGGTCCAGGTCGGTGGCCATGCCCCAGCCGTGTTCGCTGGTGCCGGGCTTGGCCGCCAGACCACCCTGTGAGTAGAGGCCCTTGCGCCGGGCCAGGTCGACCTGTTCGGCGTACGGCCGGTACGAGTCGGTGATGCCGATCTTGACGCCCTGGCTGCGAGCGTCCTCGATCATCCGGTTCAGCTTCTCGGCGGCCGGCGCCCACAGCCTGTGGTTGGTGTTGCCGACCTGGCCGAGCGCCTCCGGCGGGATCTTGCCGTTCCCGTACGCGGCAAGATCCTCCGGGATACCTTTGCTGTTGAGTTTGTAGGCTTTGTCCGAAGCCCCGGTGGATGCGACAGCGCTCTGCAGATGGCTGGCGAAGCTCGCCTGGGCGGGTGTCTCCGTCCGGGCGCGGCCCGTCGTGGTCGTGGCCTGCTGCCCCTGCAGCGCGAGGATCCGGCTCTGGATGTCCGCGATGCGTGAATTCACTCCCTCGATACCCACGCCTTCTCGTTCGGCGCGCCTCAGGGAATCTGAGGCGCAACCGAAGAGAAACTCAGGACGCCGGGGCCAGGTCGATCGTGTGCTGCGTGTGCGCGACCTTCGCCTGCAGGTAGCGGACGTTCGCCGGGGAGGCGTGCACCCCGGTCGGCCGGACCGCGCGCACGTCGACGCCCAGCTCGCGCAACTGCCGGGACTTGTCCGGGTTGTTGGTGAGCAGGTCGACCGACTCGACGCCGAGCGACTCCAGCATCTGGGCGGCGGCGGTGTAGTCACGCTCGTCGTCGGCGTGGCCGAGGGCACGGTTCGCCTCATACGTGTCCATGCCGAGGTCCTGGAGCGCGTAGGCGTCGAGCTTCGCGTACAGCCCGATGCCCCGGCCCTCCTGCCGCAGGTAGAGCAGGTAGCCCCCGGTCTCGGTGATCTGCTCGACGGCCTCGCGCAACTGCGGGCCGCAGTCGCAGCGCTGGGAGCCGAAGACATCGCCGGTCATGCACTCGGAGTGCAATCGGACCAGCGGGGCCTCGGCCTTCGCGACGTCCCCGAGGGCGAGCGCGAGGTGTTCCTTACCGTCGGACAGACCGGTGAAGGTGACGACCTCCGCGGTGGTGCGATACCCATCGGGGAACTCGAGCGGAACGGTGACGCGAGTACGAACCGGCATGCCCTCTCCCTGTGCACTTGATACTTCAAGTACGGATCGACCGTACGCGGCGGTTCATGAGGTGGCCACGGTTGCCGATGGGTCGCCGATCACATCCCGATTTGCCGGAATGCGCACGCTCAGGCCAGCGTGGCCGGATCGGTGTTGGCGCCGCAGAGCAGGACGACCACCCGTTCGCCGGGCGCCGGGCGATAAGCGCCGGTGAGCAGGGCGGCGTAGGCGGCGGCGGTGCCGTGCTCGACCGCGAGCCGGTATTCGTCCCACAACCGGCGGCGGGCCTCGATGATCGCGTTGTCGTCGACGAGGACGGAGTCGATCTTCGACTTTCTGGCCAGATCGAACCCGACATCTCCGATTCTTCGCGCTCCGAGTGAGTCGGCCGCCACGCCGGACACCGGGACGTCGACCGGCTCGCCGGCCTCCAGAGCTGCGAACAGAGCGCGGCAGCCCACCGGCTCGACACCAATTATTCGGACATCTCCGCCTAAGGATGCGATCACGCCGGCTATCAGGCCACCACCGCCCACCGCCACAAGAACGGTGTCGAACCCGCCCGGCAACTGGGACGACAGCTCGAGCCCGAGAGTCCCGTTCCCCGCCACCATCTCCGGATCGTCGTAGGCGTGGCAGAACAACGCCCCGGTCTCCTCAGCACGGACCACCGCGGCCGCGTACGCCTCCGCGTACTCCCGGCCCTCCTGGACCACCCGCGCGCCGAGCTTGCCGAGTTTCGCCACCTTGACCGCCGGCGCCGTGACCGGCACGAACACCTCGGCCGGATGACCCAGCTCACGGGCCGCGTAGGCGGCGGCCAGCCCGGCGTTACCCCCGGAGGCGGCGATCACACCGGCCCCGGACACCGGCCCGGCGAGGATCCGGTTCATCATGCCGCGGGTCTTGAACGAGCCCGCATGCTGCGTGAACTCGAGCTTGAACCACAGGTCCGGCCCGGCGGCGAGCACCGGGGTCCGCCGGACCCGCCCGTCGATACGCTTCGCCGCCGCCCGTACGTCCGCCAGGTCCACCACGTCGCCAGCCTAGGCGACGCTCCAGGAGACCCGGCTCGAGCCGACCGGTAAACGTTCGCCGACCAGGCGCGCCAGGTCCAGTAATCGGTTGGAGAAGCCCCACTCGTTGTCGAACCAGCCGCGCACCTTCACCCCGCCGTCCGCGGTGGTCTGCGTGCCGGACGGGTCGAACAGGCACGACGCCGAGTTGTTCTTGACGTCGATGGAGACCGTCGGGTCCGGGTCGTAGGCGAGGATGCCGCGCAGCGGGCCGGCGGCGGCCTCGGCCATCGCCCGGTTCACCTCCTCGGCGGTCACCGGGCGCCCGGCCTGCCCGGACAGCTCGGCGAGCGAACCGATCGGGGTCGGCACGCAGTAGTAGCTGTAGCGCATCTCGCCGATCTCCGGCAGCGCCACCCGTACCAGGTCACCGACCACGTAGTTGTGCGGGATGATGCTGTCCCCGCCGGCCCGGCCGAGGCGCGGATCGTCCCGGGAGTTGCCGACCGCTGAGTCCTGGACCCGCTGCCAGCCCTGGCTGGCCAGGATGACCGAGGTGTTGACCGCGCTCAGCCCGAACCGGTCGAGCAGCACCTTGGCCATCACGGTCAGCGCGTTCACCCCGCAGGAGGCGGGCGAGACCACGTCGTGGCCGACCGGGTCGTAGCTCTGGTGGTTGGCCCCGAAGACCAGGAACGCGTCCGGGTCGTCGGCGGAGGCGCTGATCACCACCTTGCGGGCGCCACCGTGGCTGATGTGCTTGCGGGCGGTGGTCCCGGCCCGGAACCGGCCGGTGGCCTCGATGACCACGTCGACCCCGTGGTCGGCCCAGGGAATGCGTTCCGGCCGCTCGTGGTGGAACACCCGGATGGCATGATCGTTCACCACCAGGTAGTCACCACGGGCGGTGACCGTGCCGGGGAACGACCCCCGGATGCTGTCGCGCCGGAGGCCGTAGGCCAGCTTCTCCGTCGACGCGATGTCGTTGACCGCGGCGATCTCCACACCAGGATTCGGCACGGAGGCCACGATCCGGGTCAAACTTCGGCCGATCCGACCAAGTCCATTGATCCCGATCGTGACAGTCATCGAGCGCTCCTCGATTTGTGATGCTTTGGCAGCATTCCCCCGCGACTTGGCCTCCCCCGTTCCCACAAGGGTCCACCCGGAGTCACGACACCGACACTATGAGTTGTGCAAGTTGCACGTCAACGGACGACATTCTCACACCACGCCATCGAAGGATTACCCAAACCCCATCGAGCACTGTGGAGCCCGGTCCGGCATGCTGGGATCGTGCCCGTGCTCGTCTCCCACTCCCCCGCCGACGAACCATGGGCACATTGGATCTCCGTCTCCCTCCGCGCGGCCGGCCACGAGGTGCGTCTCGACCCCGCCGACAGCGCCTTCGCGAGCCGCCTCGCCGAGGGCCGTTTCAGCAGCACCGGCCCGGTTCTGGTGCTGCTGTCGGCCGAGCATCGCGGCACGCCCGGCGACTGGGCTCTGCTCGCCGCGGCGTCCACACTCGTCGGTCGTCTCATCGCCCTGCGCCTCGACGGCGACGAGGCGCCACGCGCCCTCCGCGCCATCCCCTGCCGCAGCCTTCACGGCCTCGACGAGGAGGACGCCCTCGAACTCGTCCTGGCCGTCGCCGGCGGCATCCGCCGGGAAAAACTCCGGACGAGAGGTTTGCCCACCGGTTCCCGGTGGTAAGCGATCGGCCGTCCAAGCAGACCCCCGCAGCGGTACGCCGTAAGCACCCCCTTTCCCCTCAGGACGCCCCACCCGGCCGTGCCGACCTACGGTCCGAACCGCACCACACCCCGGCACACGTTCAGGGGAGGGCTGCGGATCGGAAGTCAGGCGGTAGAGGCGCGGTAGAAGAGGAGCAGGCCGATCGTGGTGCCGAACGTGACGATCACGTATCGGAGGACCCGCTGGGACAGGCGGCGGGCGAGACGCGCTCCGGCGTACCCTCCGATGATCGTGGCCGGTGCGAGCGTCGCCGCGGCAGCCCAATCGACCCGCGCGAACGTCGCGAAGACCAGCAGCGTCACCAGGCCGACCGTGGCCGACAGGACGTTCTTGAGCGCGTTGATCCGCCGCAGCGGTTCGTCGAGGATCAGCGCGAGAGCCGCCACGTACATCACCCCGAGCGCCGCACCGAAGTAGCCCCCGTAGATCGCCCCGGCGAACACCACACACCGCAACGTCACCGCGGCCCGGCGCGGCGACATGCTCCGCGGATGCCCGACCAGCGCACGCAGCCGCTCCTGGAAGGCCAGCGTCGCCGCCGCCCCCAGCACCAGAAACGGCACGATCACCTCGAACGCCCGGGCCGACGTGAGCAGGAGCAGCGCACACCCTGCCGCCGAGCCGGCCACCGCCGCCGGAACGGTCGCCCACACCCGCTGCCGTTGCCCGGCGAGATCGACCCGGCTACCGGCGACGCTCGACACATATCCGGGGAACACCGAGACCGAATTGGTGACGTTCGCATCGACCGACGGCAGTCCGATAACGATCAGGCTGGGAAACGTGATCAGCGATCCACCGCCGGCGATCGCGTTCATCGCCCCGGCCGCGAATCCGGCCACCACCAGCAGCAAGATCTCCGTGGCATCCATGGTGCAGCCGACCCTACGGCCATCCTCGCCCACCGGCCCGGTGATCTTCACCCCTCCTCACCGCGAGCCACCGAAGGTCCGCCGGCTCGGCGTCCCAGGCAAAACCGCCAGCCGTCGCTCAGCACCGGAATGCGGGCGGCTTTACCGTGCTGGGCGACGGCCGGTGGGCCGGGCGACGGCCGGTGAGCGGCGCGCGGGCCGGGCGACGGCTGGTGGGCAGCGCGGGCCGGACGGCGGCTGGTGGGCAGCGCGGGCCGGACGGCGGCTGGTGGGCAGCGCGGGCTGTTCGGCGGCGGTGGGACCGGGGGCGGGAGGCGGGATCGGGCGGCACGTAGGATTGCGGCGCGACGGACGAGTCGGCTGGGCGGCCGCGTCGGCACCCGCGAGGGTGTCGCCGAGGAACGTCCGGACTCCGCAGAGCAGGGTGGTTGTTAACGGCAACCCGGGGCGACCCGCGGGAAAGTGCCACAGAAAACAGACCGCCGGCGGCGTACCACGTACGGCGTCGGTAAGGGTGAAACGGTGAGGTAAGAGCTCACCAGCACCCCGGGTGACCGGGGTGGCTCGGTAAACCCCACCCGGAGCAAGGCCAAGCAAGGCCCGAGCCGCAAGGCGAGGGCCGGCGCAGGCGTCTGAGGGCTGCTCGCCCGAGCCTGCGGGTAGGCTGCTCGAGCCTGCCGGCAACGGCAGGCCTAGATGGATGGCCGCCACCGGAGACCACGGTCCCCGGAAACAGAATCCGGCGTACAGGCCGACTCGTCCGCCGCCCTCAAGGTCACGATCACCGGGGCGGCGCTGACCTCTCCTTATATATAGGCGTTGCTGGGCAACATCAGTCAGCGTTGGTTGCCGTCGGACGCCCTGGCCACGCCCTGACGCCCTGACGACGCCCTCAGTAACCCTCCCGAGGGGGTCATCCCGGTCGCCTGGGCTCCGCCATGCCGGGCCGTCGGCCGGACGTCAAATAGCCCCACCGTTTGACGTCCGGCCGACGGGCTGGCATCCCTTCGGGCAGGCGACTGGGATGGCACCCGACCCACCGCAACCAACACTCTCCGTCAGCAGCCGCGTTTCCGTCATCCCGGGAGCCAGCCCGTCCGGCGAGGACCCCGTGCCCGCACACCCAGAAAGTGTCAGCCTCTGGGGCCAACTACGGGGTGCCCTCTCCAGGGAGGTCCTTGACCGCCGCTCGGTTCCACAAGAACCTGTATCGATGGAAGATAATTCAGCGGTAGGGACGCACGTCGTGGTGATCCCGGCCGCGAGGCTCGACCTGGCGGTTGAACGGCTCCTCTCCCTCGGCACCGACGCGCTTCGTCACCTTAAAGTCAAAAGTGGTGAGCCTCTAGCCGCGATTCTGCTGACGGCATTCCTGGGAGTGCCGCCACTTAAGATCGACGAAGCCGGAGGAGTCGATTTCGCATTTAGTATCAACATTGACGACCAAGGTAAGCGGATCTTCTCACGATGGCCTTCCGTGGCCTTTGAGGCAAAATCTCTGGCGGGCGGCTTCCGTCGCCAGTTCGCTCAGATGGAGAAGCTTGAGCGCGACGGGGGCAGCTCGATCGGCACGGAGACCTCCGTGATCATCCGAACAGCCAGTGACATCCTCACAGAGGGCTTTCCGCAGATCAGGGAGGCGGCTAGACAGCTAGACCTTAAGATCAGCGAAGAATGTTCGCGTAACGCATTTCTGATCATTCACCCGTTTGAGCATTTCGCAGTTGAGACAGTCAGTTCCCATGTAATGGCGCCGCATCTGCCAGCCATACCTTCCGACATCAACTTGGATAGCGTTTGGGTACTCTGGTTTCCCGACCACCTAACCATGTGGTCGAAGGAGCGGCAGGAATGGATCGAGCTTATTTTCACCGCCTTCAATCCAGAGGACCCGGACTCTGACGAATACCGCGATCCAGATCTGACTGCTCTTCAGATCGCCAGTTCACGGATGCTTTCGGTCCTGACACACAGGCATGGCGACCCCTATAACTTCAGCCTGACGGCTGGCCCCAGAAATGACAATCCGTGAGCCCTCAACTTGCCTCGCTTGGCAAGTCGAGGGCTTTCTCGCGTTCCGCGCCTGGCGCCGGGCTGGAACCGTCGGCGCCGCCGCGCAGCAGAGGCGTCCGGCGGCGGGCCTTCGGCCCGGCCCTGCTAGGCGGCGCGAGCGGCTCGCGAAGCGGGCCGCCTTGAACTCGTATAGAAAGTTCTCACAAGCAACCTGACGGAGTAACAACCTGTCAGGATCTGCACCTGCCGTAGGCTGAAGTGCGTTACAGGATCACGCTCAAGGTATTTGCCAGGTTTTCAGGATGGATGCGTCATTCGCTTCTTTGCCGTCCCAGTTTTCGAAGCTAGGATATTTAAGCGCCATCCTTATCCATTCGTACCGCTCAGACTCGCTAGGATCAAGCCTCTCTTGCTGCGGCAGGTACCATCCGTCGAATGCTAGGACGATTCCGTCATGGTCGACCAGCACCCATGCAGCCCTTTCCGAGGCACCCCCTTGCAGAACTGCCATGCAGGCACCGATTTGCTTTTCCCGCAAAGAACGGAATACGTATCGAGGGTATCCCGGCATTCGGGTAGCGTTCCAGGAACCAATACGACTAACTCGAATCACCTCTTTGATACACCTCAACCCATCATCGGGACTTGCCGTGAGTGCCTCACTTCGGATTGGCGAGCCATCCGGACCAAGAGCCACCCACCATCCGGCCTGAATTGAATCAAGACCGGATATCAAACCTGCGGCGCCGTCGTCCTGCGTCGATATCACCACCGGCACGAAGTTTTCCCTCACCAGGTCCCGAACTCCGGAGTACTCAAGGAATCGACTAACAGAATCAGCAAAGCGCTGACGCTCCGATGGCTCGTCACCATATAGCAAAACCAACGTAAGTAGTCCACGATCACTCGCTTCAGCTAGCGCAGAATGCAGCGTGAGGTGCGGACTTCGCATAAAGTATTGATCGGAAATCACCTCGCCAAATTCGCTCGAACGCGGGACACCGTAAGGTACGCCTGCTCGCTGGCGCCACATCGCAGCAGAGTTGGGCATAAACCGCAGGGCCAGCATGAAACCACCGGCGCTCGGGAGCAGTTCGCGCTCAATAGACGCCGAATCGTAGATAACAACATGATCCTGCGCACTCAATATATCACTAAGTCCACTAGTGCAAATTGTTGAGTAGAATCCCATAAATCCATTACAATTGTGAACCTTTAAGCGCTCCCCAATGTTTATCTCATGATTCGGACCGACCGACTTGCCGGAAGGCGCGAAATGTTTGCAACTAACTAGCCAGCGAAGGCGCGTCTCTCCGCCCGGACCTAAGCGAACCTCCTCGACGATGAGGTCCCGGCCTCCGTCAGCACCTCGGTCGGGACCAGAAATAATTTGAAAGCCCTTCCATTTCAGAAACTCACGGGCAAAAAGCTCCCAGTCATCTCGTCTGGGACCGGCGTTCGCCGCCGGAATCTCGCTGAAATCGAGGGCACCCACTAGCGTCGATCCTCTCCTAGACAGGAAACCTGGAATTACCGTACAGCCGCCAGAACAAACCGCGCTAGGCTAGCCAACCAAGACTAGAATTACCCGCAACGCCAGAGGTTATACTGACTGCGACATACTGGATTCTGTCCGCAATTTCGCAACCCAGTTCGGCCGAGTAAACTGGCCTGGACGAAATCTAGGAGCCCTCACCCAAAGTGCGATCGGCAGCTTGTCACAGTTTGCCTGAAGGCAAAGACGCGGACCGCTGCTTCCATTCGTCAGCCAAGACGGAGTAAAGGAGGGAGTCTCGCCAAGCTCCGTTGGTGAAAACGTGATGCCGTATATGACCCTCGTACTGCATGCCCAGCTTGAGTGCCACTGCGATAGATGACTCGTTGTCGGGAGCGATAGCGGCTGAGATGCGGTGAAGACCAAGCGTTGTGAGTCCGAAGTTCGTGAGCGTTTCAGCCGCATCAGTTGCGTATCCATGCCCCCAGTGGTCTGCCGCGATGGCATATCCCAGCTTCGCTGCTTTGACCCCGTTGAACCCAAGTCGGCAGAATCCGACGAACTGGTCGTCCGCTGTCACAGCAAGGTAATACTCGTTGCGGGGTTGGAGCTTGGCTCGCTCCATGGCACCGCTGATCATGGCCTCCGCTTCGGCCTCGCTGCGGTTGTCGTAGGAGAGCCACCGCGTGACTCGGTCGTCGCCTACGACGCACAAAGAAGCGGCCGCGTCCTCCTTCCGGAATTCCCGGAGCTGGACGACACGGCCGCTGAGTTCTACGGGGTACATGCCCCCGATCTTGCCCTATCTCGGCAGGGACCTCAGAGGGGTAGCGGTGAAGTCTTCGATGTGCTCGATCATGTCGGTGGCCTCGGCAGCGAGGCCCGCCCGGCTCACGGCCTGGTGGACTCGCTGAACCGAGTTGATGATGCCGTTGATGCGCTGGCTCGGCTCCAGGTCGAGCACCGGGGACACCGCCTCATAGGCTCCCTCGATCTCACCAGCGGCGATCCGTGCAATGGCGAGATCAGCCTGCGAGCCGGCCTGGTCGCCGAACGCCCACGCGGGATCACGACGATCGACGTAGGCAGCGACCGCCCGCTCGGCGTAGGTGAGAGCCTGCTCATGGCCGGGCAGCCAGGCCAAGGCGTCAGCGGCGTAGTACACGGTCCTCGGCTGGTTAAAGGTGCAGATCCCGCCCAGCTCGTCCATCTCGTCAGGCTCGACGTGATTCCACGCTTCCTCTGCCGCCTGGATTGCCGTCATCGCCTTCTCGCTGTTACCGAGAGCGGCGTACGCACGAGCGGCACTGACCGGTAGCCAGACGGACGCGGTTCCGTTACTGCGTGACGCGAACACGGTTCCCATCTCGGCGTAGCGCACCGATTCCGCGTACCGCCCGGCCCAGTAGGCGACGAGCGACTGAAGGCCGCGAAGCCAAGCCCGAAGGCCGTTGTGATCGGCCTGGTCGGCGCACAGGATCGCGGTACGAGCCTGCAACATCGCCGCGTGAGGATCAGCCAGGTCATGCGATGCCTTCGCCAGGAGACCGCTGGTCACGCTGGCGAGGAAGTGGAGCTGACGGGCCTGCTGAGGCGTCTGACGCCGCTCCAGCAGGGTGAACAGAGTGTCTTGCGTCTCCGCGAGGTCGCCCAGAATCTCGGGCAAAGCTCGCTGCGGGTACGCCAGCGCCAGACGCTGAACGTCGTCCCGCAACTGGTCGACGGCCTCCGGGGTAGTGCTCTCGGAGGTGAGTAGCGCGAATCGACGGGCTCGGTCGGCTGCCATGGCGAGGATGCTCCTTTCGTTGCCGGGAGACGGCAGCACCAATGAGCTGTCATTCGCCGGCGGCGTGGTGACTTCGAGAGCCGGATGGCAGGGACGGAGCAGTTCCTCCAGTGACATCCCGAACATCGCCTGAAGCGCACGCCGCGTTGCGGGTGTCGCTCCGGTCGATCCCCTCTCACCGCGGGCCAGTCGGCCGAGGTGCCGGGCGCTGATCGTGGCGCGCTCGTCCAGGCGTGAGAACTCGACGACCATCTCTTCGTAGGTCCGGTTCCGCTGCTGGATGAGGTGCTCGAGCACGGTGCGAGGTTCGGGACGCGATCTGGACACGCTGTCTATCCCCTCCCTGTCTCTTCCGGTTCTTTCCTCGACGGTGACTCATGCCGACAGGCCCATTCAACCGATGTCCGTCAGAGGTCCGCGAGAGGTCCGGCATTGGTCCGCGCCAGACCCTCGATAGGTCCTCGTCGATCACCGCATTCTTCGATTGTGCCCGCTGCCACTCCCGGCAGCGACCCGATACCGGAGAGGTGGTGGCGTGATGAACGTCCCCGGAATGGTTCCCGTCCTGGTCTTCGTCGGTGGATGCGTGCTGATTGGCCTGGAGATCTGCTTCATCATGCTGGTCAACCACGGCCGCACCCCGCGTAACCGCCGGCACCCCAGACGGCAGACACGCGTACGCGAACGTGTGGGCTAGCTAGTCGATCAATGTCGTCAACTGACGTAATCTGGGAGGGATGCCCACGCCTGTAGACGCCGACCAGCTGCCCACCGACTGGTGGACGGCCACTGATTGCGCGGCCTTCCTCGGTATCACTCGGAGCACCTGGGCGGCGTACGTGGCCCGTGAGCAGGCACCCGCTTCCGAGCGGATGTTCGGACGCTCACCGGTATGGCGGCCGACGACCGTCAAGGCGTGGGCGTCCTCCCGGCCTCGCCGTTCCAAGTAGGCACACCCCACCTCAGCGCACCACTGGCGAATACAGCACTAGCGCTGTATCGTCGATTTACAGCACCGGCGCTGTACCGCGTCGATGCTCAACCCCGGACAGTCACCCACGGTGGGTGCGTCATACATACCGAGGAGTCACCCATGACCAACCAGTCCCGGATCAGCACCCAGCCGCGTCTGCTGCTGGACACCAGGGACGTCATCTTCGAGATGGCGGACGAGATCATGCCGAAGCTCGACGACAAGGGCGCTCAGAAGATCGACAGCCGAGACACCGGCCTGCCGATGTGGACCGCGCCGATGTTCGGCCGTGGCCGCACGCCCGGCAAGAAGTGGAGCGCGCAGTTCAACGTCACGATCGTCAGCGCCGAGCGGCCGAACGTTCAGGATGGCGACCAGGTCAACCCGGTCGACCTGGAGGCTCTGCCGTGGGTGTCCGAGCAGAACGGCAGGACCCGTTCCGGTACCGCCTTCAAGGCCTCCGGCCTGGAGGTCGTGTCCGGTCCCTCGGCCGTGAAGGCCGCCTGATCCACCGTCCGAGTGGCTCCTAAAGCCACCCTGATCACAGAGGCGGGGCCGCCAGAGATTGGCGTCCACGAGCGGCCCCGCACCTGCTCTTTCACCAACTCCTAGCCCTCCGGAGAGGGAGGAATCGTCATGCAGAAGTCTAGCCGCCGCAAGGTGATCGGCGGCAGCGGCAAGGGGCAGACCGTCACGGTCATTGAGGCCCCGGTCCTGCACAACCAGCGCCGTAAAGCGCTGATCATGTTCTGGGTCACCCTGGTGGTGACCGGTCTACTCGGCGGCACAGTCGCGTCCCACTACATGCACCCGATCCTGGGCATCCTGACCGGGCTCGCTGCGGGCTTCTTCCTGGGCATCTTGCTCGGGTTCCTGGTCCTGGCGTGGCCGGTCATCCGCATGATCTGGTGGTGGCTGCCGGAGATCCTGACCGTCACCGCGCTGATCTACGGCTGGGTGCTGCTGATGACGTCCACCCCGCTGTGGGCGTCGCTCGTGGTCGTGGTCGCGCTCGCCGCTTCCGCCCTGTTCCGGGTGGTCCGGTTCGGGGTGCTGTCGGTGTTCTGGTGCCTGACGGTCCGGCATCGGCTGCGGATGTGTTTCGCGGCGTTCATCGCCAAGAACAGGCAGGGCACGCTGCCGCTCATCCTGCTCGCCCGGCCTACCCCGGCCGGTGAACGGGTGTGGGTCTGGCTTCGGCCGGGTCTCGCCCTGCACGACCTGGAGCAGGAAGGCCAACTGCAACGGCTGGCGGTCGGCTGCTGGGCCAACGAGGTCCGTGTCACCCGTGCGTCGCGCAAGTACGCGGCGCTGATCCGCATCGACATCACCCGCCGCGACACGCTCGCGGACACGGTGCTGTCGGGCCTGCCGGACTTCGTGCCCGACGACATGCCGGCCACCGCGCCGGTCTCCCCGGCGGTCCCGCCGGTCGGCGTGAACCTCAACGACGTCCCGGTACGCCCCCGGCGTTCCCCGGACACCAACGAATCCCGGCCGCGTCGCGCACGCCAGCCGGAACCGTCGCCCTCGGACGACATCGACCCGAACGACTACGCCTAACCCCTCCTGACACGTACGTGTCAACAACCTTCACCGGCTCCGGCGTGGCCATCGACCCACGGTCACCAGCGCCACGCCGGACCAACCTTCCGCTATCCGATCGGAGCCACGGCGCTATGACATCGCCATTCGCCCGGCCGAATATCCCGGTCGGTCCTCCCATGTCCATCTTCGATCCGCTGTTTCTCGGCATCGACGAGTTCGGCCAGCCGGTCTACCTGCCCCTGATCTACCGCAACCTGCTCATCGGCGGAGAACCCGGCGCCGGAAAATCGTCGCTACTCAACACGATCATCGGCATCGCCGCCCTGTGCACCGATGTCAGCCTGTGCCTGCTCGACGGCAAACTCGTCGAACTCGGCCTCTGGAAGAACTGCGCTGACGTGTTCGTCGGCCCTGACCTCGACCTGGCGATCCTCACTCTGGAACGCCTGCAAACGGTCATGGACAACCGGTACGCGTTCCTCGACTCGGTGCGCCGGCAGAAGTTCATCCCGGCCGACGTGTTCGACGCGATCCTGCCGGTGATCGATGAGATCGCCTGTTTCTCGGCCACCATGGGCGACAAGAAGGACCAGGAACGGTTCATGGTCCTGCTCCGCGACCTGGTCGCGCGTGGCCGCGCCGTCGGCATCATCGTCGTCGCCGCTACTCAGCGGCCGTCGTCGGACATCATCCTGCCGTCGCTGCGGGACCTGTTCGCCTGGCGGTTCGCCGGTCGGTGCACCAACGACGTGTCCTCCGACATCGTCCTCGGGCACGGATGGGCCGCGAAGGGCTACTCGTCCAACACCGTCGATCCCCAGAACCAGGGATGCGGCTTCCTCATCGGTGAGGGCGGGATCCCCGGCTTGGTCAAGGCCGCCTACCTCACCAACAACGACATCATCCGCGTCGCGGACTACGCCGCCTGGGTGCGGCGCAAGCGCGCGGCCAACTCCACCGGATTGAGGGCTGTCGCATGACCACTGTCACCGCTCTGATCCCGCGTGTCCGCCGCGACCATCACGGGCGGGCACAGGCGATCCGCTGCACGACTTGCGGCACCTGGCGCAAGCCGTACCGCTTCTCCCGTAACTCCGTGACCTGCCGCCGCTGCCCGTACGGGGCTGTCGGTCGGCACACCGCCACCTACGCGGCGCGCCGCCGCTGACCTTCCGGCACCACGGCAACAACCACATAGGAACAGCCGACGAACCGGTCTCAGCCCTGGAAAGCATGTCCGGCCCGTCGGCCACCACCACCGCCCACGAAAGGACGTGGCGTCATGAACCGTACCCAAAACCCGACCGGCACCGCAGCCGACACCACCACCGACCTTGTGGTGACCCCGGCACTCATCCTGCGCGGAGCCGCCAACTACCTCGAACTGCACGGCTGGATCCGTGGCGACTACTACGGCACGGTCCGCCCCTTCCCGCCCGCCGACGCCGGCGGCGCACTCGGCATGGCTGCCCACGGCGCTGTCACCACCTGCCCGTTCCTCGATGGCCCGCACGTGCGCGACTGCAACCGCGCCTACCGCTACCTGTGCGACTACCTGACCCTCCGGGACGAGCTGCCGGTTACGGGACCCGTTGTCGAGGGCTTGACGCTGAGCTTCTGGAACGACGACCCGTGGCAGACCGTCGACAACGTCATTGCCAGCCTCCGAGCGGCGGCAGACGAATACGACTGGACGCACGCGTCCGAGGACGATCTCGAGACCTTTGCCGAGAACGAGCTCGACAACGACCGGATCCCGACCCGTGCGGGTTTCCTCGCCTGGCTGGCAGGCCGCAGATGAGGACCGCGACCCGCTCTCGCTGGCACCGCCGCTGTCGGCGTCACCACATCACCACCACCGCCGCTCCCGCCGACCTGGGCTTCGGCTACTCCCGCGAACCCGACCCTGTCACCGCCAAGCCGGTGCCGGTCCCTGCGGGCATCGAAATGCACTTCTTCACCGGCCGCACCCCTCGGAGGGCCGCCGCATGACCACTCCCATCACCCCCGACCTGACACGTACGTGTCAACCATTCACCTCCGCCGAACTGCTGTCCGCTCTGGAAGCGGCCTGGGCCGCGATTCGTGCCCGTCACCCGGAAGTTCCCGAGGTCGTCCTGATCGTCGGCTCCGGCTCGCCGGCCAAACCCAACGCCGACATCAAGTACGGGCACTTCGCCTCGCTGCGCTGGCAGCACGGCGACCGTCAGCTCCCCGAGGTGCTGATCTCCGGCGAGGGCCTCAAGCGCTCCCCCGCCGAAGTCCTCGTCACCCTGCTGCACGAGGCCACCCACGGCCTCGCCGACGCCCGCGGAATCCAGGACACCTCCCGTCAGGGCCGCTGGCACAACAAGAAGTTCGCCACGCTCGCTGCCGAGCTGGGCCTCAAGGCCGAAAAGGACGACAAGCTCGGCTACGCCCCGTGCACCCTGTCCGACCAGGCCGCCGCCGACTACGGCGACGTCATCACCGGCCTGAGCCGGGTCCTGCACGTCTACCGGCACCCCGAGGTCTTCGGTCCCGGTAAGGAGCGCACGAACAACAACAACGGCGTCTCCTGCGAGTGCGCCTGCCCCCGCAAGATCCGGCTGTCGATCACTGCCTTCGAGGAAGGCTCGATCGTCTGCGGCGTCTGTGCGGCCGCGTTCCTGCCCGAGGACATCGACCGGGACACCTACGAACACCCGGCCTTCGGCCAGCCGTGCACCCACGGCGACGACCAGGCCGCCACCGCGCCGGCCGACCTGGAGGACGAGATGCGCTTCTACGACCCCACCGGTGAGCGGCACGGCGGCACACCGACCTACCCGTTCCGGATGGCCCCTACCGACCTCGCCACCCGCCGCCAGCTGCGGCAACAGGGCCTTCGCCCCGGCGGTCAGCAGATCGCCGCTCAGATCCTGTGGCGTCGCGGAGATCGCGTCGCCTACCTCTATCGCATCGACCTGGCCAAACCGAAACGCGAGGCCACCCCGGCCCAGCACGCGGCCATCAGCAAGGCCCTCGCCGCTCGGCGCACCTGCCCCAAATGCGACGACCTCAAGGACTACTACATCCCGACCCGGCACGGCATGTGCTCGGACTGCCTCACCGGCGGTGCCGCATGACTCAGCCGATTCCCCCCACCGGGCAACGGCCGTGCCCGTGTGGCGACTGCTACTGCGCGGACCTGATGCCGAAAGGCCAGGACCGTTCCGACTGCTGCCAGTACTGCGGCTACTACGACTGCGATGTCTGCGGCTGGACCGACCCGAACCGTCCCACCACCCGGTGGTGGATGCGATGAGTCTGCTCAGCCAGCAACGCGTCCGTGTCTTCCGTAACTCACAGGGCTTCTTTGCCCCTCAGCGTCCTTGGGAAGGCTTCTGCCCGTCCTGCGAGATCACTGATCACGCGACCTGCATGGGCATCTTCGCCACCTGGTCTGAGGCCATGGCGTGGGCCGAGTCCCACCTGCGGCGTAGTCACTGCCGCTTCTGCATCGACCGCAGCATGCCCGCCGGACGCGATGACGTCCTGGGCGAACTCTTCGAACGCTGCCCCGTCTGCACGCCCCCGTGCGGCGACTGCGACGGCCTCGCCGTCTACCCCGCCGTTCACGCCAGCGACACCGCCCTGGTCAACGACCTGGCGGCCATCGATCTCGCCCCCGTCTTCTGCGACGGCTGCCACGGCGTCATCGCCGTCATCCCACTCGACCCGGAGGTCTACGCATGACCACCCCCACCACACCCACTCCCGCTGACACCAGCGGACAACTCGACGTCCTTCGCGACGAACTCAAGACCCTCAAGGACGAACAGCGTGACCGGATCCGGGCACGCGACAACCTCGTCTACTCGCTCATCGTGGCGATCGCCGCCGTCGCCGGTGGTACCAAACTCGCAGGCCCTGCCGTGGCCCTGCTCCTGCCGCCCGTCGCTCTCGCCCTGGGCTGGACTCATCTGATCAACGACCAGAAGGTCTCCGCGATCGGCCGCTACCTGCGCACCGATCTCGCACCCCGCCTCAGCGCCCTCACCGGCGCTGACGTCCTGCGCTGGGAGACCGCGCACCGCAGCGACCGTCTGCGTCGCCAACGCAAAGGCATCCAACTCGGCGTCGACCTGACGGTCTTCGTCCTGCCGGCGGCCATCGCTACCGGCTGGTACTGGGCCAGCCAGCCCACCAACCCCGCCCTGATCGCCGCTTCCGTCCTGGAAGCGATCACCGTGCTCATCGCCGCCTGGCAGGTCGTCGCCTACGCCGACATCACGACCAGCCACACGATCACCGGAGGTAACCAATGAACCTCGCCCCGATCTTCACCGTCCTGCTGGCCATGCTCGGCCTGTTCTCCTTCCTCGTCGTCCTTCACCTGCCGATCAACACGGTGACTCGCCGTCCCGCCACCCGCCGCCGCAGCGGCAACCGCCCCGACACCAGGGCTCGTTCCCGGCGCCGCACGCCGGTCAAGTTCCTGCCGGGAGCCTTCCCGGAACTGGTCCGCCCGGACCGCAACACCTCCTGCACCCGCTGTCGCGGAACCATCCTGCGCGGCGAAGACTGCCGCCCCACCCGAAACCGTCGCGGTCTCATCTGCCCCGGCTGCGGGATCTGGTGATGGAAACCAACTTGATGAACACCACGCCCGTGTCCGCCAAGGACACCCCTGCGCCCACCGGAATCGGCGATCGCTATCGCCGCCCGCCCAAGCCGCGTCGACGAATCACCGTCGACGGCGTGCAATTCCTCGTCCTGATCGTCATCGTTCTCCTTGTCGGCCTGATGGCCGGTGCGGCCTCGTTCACGCACGTCAAGGAATGGACTCTCGACAACAGCCCGCAAGGCACGGACCAGTGGTTCGGCTGGGCTAACGCGGTCATCTCGGAGCTGATCCCGACCGCAGCCCTCATCGAGATCGGCCGTCGTCGCCGCCGTGACGCTCACGCGTCGGTGCGGTACCCGATGGTCCTGTTGTTCGGCGCTGTCGGCTTCTCGCTGACCGCACAGCTCGCCGTCGCCAAGCCCGGCGTCTCCGGCTGGGTGGTCTCCGCCCTGCCCGCGCTGGCCTTCCTCGGCCTGTCCAAGCTCGTCTTCTCCGCCACCAGCAAACGGCCCACCACCAACCCGGTCACGGCTGACACGCCGGCCACCTCACCCGCAACGTCATCCGACACCACGCGCGTAGAGGTCCGCCCGGCCGCCGCAACAAAGACCAGGGCCACCACCCCCGCCAAGAAAGCAGTACCGGCGAAGAAGACACCAGCAAAACGGACCCCGGCCCGGAAGACCACCGCACCGGCAGCAGCGGAACCCGCCCCTGCCCCGGAGATCACCGAGCCTCCGGCACCGGCATCGGTTGTCGCGGAACCCGGCTACCCGGAAGCACTGCTGAACAACGCCCGGACCGTCGTCGCCTCACACCGCGAGACCAACGGCAACGACATCAACGCAGGCCAACTCGCCGTACGGCTGCGCGTCTCCAGCGCCATCGCCCGCGACCTGCTCACCAAACTCGAATCCCACCCGACCCTGCCGGACAACACCCGGCCTCACAACGGCACCCCCATCGGGGCCGCCCGATGAGCAGCTCGACGCTGCCTCTCACACCCACCACCACTGCGGTGGTGGGTGCGGGGGAGAACGCCGAGACCTACTGGCCCTGGGCCACCCCCACCCAGAAGCCGGCCCCCACCAACCGCGACGCCCGGCTCGGCTTCGACCCCGCCGAAGTCGCCACCGCCCGCCGCCGTGCCCGCTCCAGCGACTTCCCCGAGTGGCTCGACCACGTCAGCGGGGTCGCCGCCTGCACCCGACCGATCCGGCTCTCCGGGCAGATCGACGTCAAGAACCGCGACGGCTCCCTGATGCACACCATCGACACAGCCTCGATGCCCGACGGGGTCATCTACACCCCGTGCGGCAACCGCCGCGCCAGCGTCTGCCCGTCCTGCGCCGAGGTCTACCGCCGCGACACCTTCCAGATCATCAGAGCCGGGCTGGAAGGCAACCGCTACGGCCTGCCACCACTCGACCAGCACATCGCGATCTTCCTCACCGCGACCGCACCGTCGTTCGGCCACGTGCACCACCGCGTCGTCAAGACCCACGCCGCCGACTGCCGCTCCCGCGACCGGTGCACCTGCCGGGCCTCGATCTGCCGGCCGTTCGGCAAGACATGCCCGCACGGTGTCGAGATCCGCTGCACGGCACGGCACAAGACCACCGACCCGATCCTGGGTGCCCCGTTCTGTCTGGACTGCTACGACTACGCCGGCCATGTCGCCTGGAACCACGAGGCACCCGAGCTGTGGCGACGGACTGTCCAGGAAGCCGACCGCGAATTGGCCCGGCTCGGCAAACGGCTCGGGGTCACGCTGCGCCGCCGCTACGTCAAGGTCTACGAATTCCAAGCCCGCGGACTGATCCACTACCACGCGATCTTCCGGCTTGACGGCTACCACCCGGACTGTCCCACCGCGATCGTCCCCGCCGACCAGGCCGTCTCCCGGGAGATGTTCGCCAGCGTGCTGGAAGACGCGTTCCGCAGGACCTCCTACACCAGCGCGCCGCATCCGGCCAACGGCGGCAAGGGCTGGCACATCGGCTGGGGACCCAAGGGCCTGGATCTCAAGCACATCAACGCCCCCGGCGGCGACACCAACATGGTCAAGCTGACCGGCTACCTCGCCAAGTACGTCACCAAGAGCACCGAAGCCACCGGCGCGACGCACCGACGGCTCGACGACCTCGCCGTCGAGCTGCACGCCGACCCGAACACCCACGTCGGCCGGATGATCCGCACCTGCTGGGACCTCGGCGACACCGACGGCTGGCACCGGCTACGCCGCTACGCCCACCAGTACGGCCACGGCGGCCACATCACCACCAAGAGCCGGGGCTTCTCGGTCACCTACGGCTTCAAGCGCATGGAGCGCACCATCTGGCGGCGCACCCAGGGCTACCCCCACCTGTGGGACGACCAGGAAGCCGACCTCGTCGTCTACCGCCTCGGCTACGAAGCCACCGGCTGGATCAGCACCGGCGACGCCCTGCTCGCCAACTCCGCCGCCGACGCCGCACGCCGCCGAGCCCACGCCCTGGACCTGGCCGACCTCGACCAGCCCGCCCCGGCCATCGCCCACCCTCGCGCCGTCTGACACGTACGTGTCAACCGTTCCTTGAAAACTCCACAGCGTCACACCACAACCCCGAAAGGACACACCCATGCCCGGCACCACCCGGCCCCTGCTGGCCGTCCGGCTCATCGGCCCCACCGACACCGTCACCACCCAAAAGGCCTATCTGACCGCCTACCTCAGCGAACTGTTCGGCGACCAGGCGGCGGTTCGCGCCAGCACCCACTCCGCACGCCGCGCCGGAGAGATCCGCGCGTACCTCACCGTCGCACCCAAGGAGACCCATGACAGCACCGACACCAACCGAGACGATGTGGGAGATAGATCAGGTCGCTGACTATCTCCGCGTCCCGAAGGGAACCCTCTACACCTGGCGCAAACGCCACTACGGCCCACCCGCCAGCCGCGTCGGCCGATACTTGCGCTACGACCCCGAAGACGTCCGGCAGTGGTTCCGGGCGCAACGGCAGGTGGCCTGATGGGACACATCGAGGACCGCTGGTACAACACCGTGAAAGGGCAGGACGGAAAACCACTCCAGGTCAAGACCAAGCTGTACGGCGTCGGCATGCGCTATCGGGTTCGGTACGTGGATCCGAACACCGGGCGGGAGCGCAAGAAGTCCTTCCCGGACCGGGCCAAGCGTGCGGCACAGGACTTCCTGATCTCCGTTGAGTCGGACAAGCGCCGGGGTACTTACATCGACCCTGCCGCAGGTCAGATCCTGTTCCGTGACTACGCCGAAATGTGGCTCCGGACTCGGCGCTTCGACCCGTCCACGCGCGAAAGCATGGAGAGCCGGATCCGGAAGCATCTCTACCCGTTCTTCGGGCACCGGCAGCTGTCAGCCATCAAGCCGGGCCAGATCCGGGAATGGGATACCGAGCTTGTCGACGTCCTAGGTGCCGCTACCCGCGCGGTCACCTTCGCTCATCTGCGATCGATTCTCGGCGCGGCCGTGGATGACGAACGCATCGGCAAGAACCCGTGCTCGGCGAAATCGGTCGACCCTCCGCGCCCGGATGAACGCAAAGTCATCCCGTGGACCTTGGAGCAGGTCCACGCCGCACGGGCCGCGATTCCATCCCGCTATCGCCCGATGGTCGATCTCGGCAGCGGCTGCGGTCTCCGGCAAGGCGAGATCTTCGGACTGGCCGCCGAGGACATCGATTTCGTCGGTGGCTGGGTCCACGTCCGGCGACAGGTCAAGCGGGTCCGGTCCCGGCTCGTCTTCGGGCTGCCGAAGAACAACAAAGATCGGCGCATTCCGCTGGCCGATGCCCTCAGCGAAATCCTCACTCAGCACATCACCGATGTGCCACCGCTGGCGGTGACTCTGCCCTGGGAGGACCCCGACAGCACCCGGCGGGAAACCGTGGTGTTGCTGTTCACCACCACCCGCAAGAACGCGATCAACCGGAGCGACTTCAACACGGACTTCTGGCATCCGGCCGTGGCGGCGGCCGGACTGGACCGGAGCCGGGCCAACGGCATGCATGCGCTGCGTCACTTCTACGCCTCGGCGCTGCTGGACGCCGGGGAGACCGTCAAGGCCCTCGCCGCCTACCTCGGCCACGCCGACCCTGGGTTCACCCTCCGGACCTACACCCACCTGATGCCGGCCAGCGAGGAACGCACCCGAGCGGCGATCGACGCGCTGTTCGGAAGGCCGAAGAAGCCGGATACGCCCTGGAGACGCCCTGCACGGGCTTGGCGGCATCGGGTTCGCAGGTCACGGCCGGTTCGGCGCACATAGTCCGGCGTACAGGCCGACTCGTCCGTCGCCCTCGCCTTGCCGGTCAGGACGCTCGGTGGGCGCCTACCGGCTCTTCCAGGGCGGCTCGGCCGCCTCTCAGGAAGCGGTCCAGTTCGGCCTGATCCAGGGCCTCGCGGTCGGCTCGGGCCTTGGCTCGTTCGGCTGCCCGGGCGGCTCGGGCTCGGGCTGTCTCCTCGGCCGCTCTGGCCGCTGCGGTTGCCGCCTCCTGTTTTGCGCGGCGGGTGGCGGCGGCCTTCGCGGCGCGGGCCTTGGCGACCTCGGGGTCCAGTTTGCGGTTCGGGTTGACCTCGGTGATCACGGCCACCTCGCGGGCCTCGATGGCGGCGAAGTCGGGGCGGATCTTGGCGGCTACCCATTCGACGCCGGCTACCAGGCCTACCACCAGGGCGAAGATTATCCGGAGGCCGAGTGGGCCGGGGGCGGCGAAGTTGACCGCGGCCGAGATGATCACGACGACGGCGAGGATCTTCATGGCGGCGCGTTTGGCGTCGGCGGCCATGCCCGCGGTGTGGGCGATGGTCAGCATGGAGAGCATCGCCAGGTCGAACACCGCGGGGACGATCCAGGCGAACATTCCGGCACCCAGCGTGGCCAGGTAGTGGGCCTGGTGCAGGTAGCTGGCGGCCAGTGCGCCGACCAGGATCAGGTTGTTGGCGCGTTTGATGGTCCGGATGGCGCGGAGCATGCCGGGCACGGCGCCCTTGGCGTACTCGGTGGCGAACTGCTGCGTCAGGGTGGTCGGGGTGGCCAACGCTGAACTCCTCCGCGGGGTCACGAAGCGAAGCGGTCACGAAGCGAAGCGGGTCGCGAAGCGAAGCGGGTCGCGAAGCGAAGCAGGGCGGTCACGAAGCAGGGCGGTCACGAAGCAGGGCGGTCACGAAGCAGGGCGGATCGCAGAACGAGCGGATCGCGAAGCGGGGCAACGCCAGACCCGACGCTACCGGAGCACACGCCTCATCTGTGGCGAGTCGGACGAATACCTAAATTCGTCTCGCGTATGTCGTAACCATCGCGGATCCCCTTGCGGGCAAGATCCCGGCGTTGTGACTTTTGTGAGCAAGAATGACCGCCGGACAAGGGTGAACGGGGGTCTCGGTGTACGCGCTGGCTCGTACCGTCGCTGCGGTCGCCGGGATCGGCTGGGCCTGGACGGCCGATGAGCTCGAAGGGCTCGTGACCGCCGCGGGCTGGATCTACCGGGCACCCTCGGAAGGCACCGTGAGCTGCACGTTCGACGCCGCGCCGGGACGGGCCGGGGCATTCCTGTTCGGCGCCGAGGTGACCGCCGTCTTTCTGAACCTGCACGAATGGGACGACGACCTGCACGAGCGGGACGACCTGCGCGTGCCCGTGCGCCGGGACGGGTTCGTGGCCGCGATCGCCGAGGTGGGCGCGCAGCTGGGGCCGCCGGTGATGCGGTGCCCGGGGCCGGATCCGAGCGTCGGGTGGCGGGTCGCCGCCGGGGTGCTGGAGATCGTCGACCGGCCGGGAGTGCTCGACCTGTGGCTGCGGCCCGCTCCGCGCCGTGTCCCCCATCCCCCGGTCCAGCCTGTGGAGGAGGCGGTGGACTGGGCGACGCTGGAGGCAGGCCTCGCGGCGGCGGCCGCATCCCTGCCCGCGGGGGCGAGAGTGCGGCTGGCAGCGAGCACGCGGAAGGATGCGGACAGCGAACCGCGCCCGAGGGGAGACGCGGGAGAGGGAACCAGGGCGCTCGTCGAGCTTTCGCAGACCGAGGACGGCCTGACGGTACGCGTGGGCGACGGCACGGAGACGATTCGCTGGCCGGCGACCGGTGAGACGTACCGCAAGATTGCCGAAGGCCTGGTCACCGCCTTGCGTGCGGGCGTCGCGAACCCTGCCGCCCTGGTCTGTCGCGCCGATCTGCCGGTGCCGTATCTCCCGCTGAGGCGGGAGATACGGCGCACCTGAACCAAGGAACCGACGTCAGGTCGACGAGACGTTGTCGACAGGTGTGGTGCGCTGCTGCGAGATCCGCGCGTCACCCTCGTCGGCGAAGTAGTCGTCCGCCTCGGTCCCGTCGGCGCCTTCGGGTGTCTTGGCGGCCCGCAGGATCAGCGTGAAGATCACCGCGACGAGCGCGTTGACGAGCACCGCCACGAACCCCACGTAGATCGTCTTCGTGCTGTCGAGACCGAATTCGGACAGCGGGAAGGCCGATCCGCCGAAGTGCTTGCGACCGGTTGCGGCGTTCGGGATCTGCCACAGCATCCAGAATCCGAGGGCCATGCCGGCCGCCCATCCGGCGATCAGCGCGCCTCGGTGCAACCATCTGGTGTAGAGCCCGATCACCACGGCCGGCGCCGTCTGGAGAATGATCACGCCGCCGATCAGCTGGAGGTCGATGGAGAACTGCGGGTCGAGGAAGACGATGCAGGCGACCGCGCCGATCTTCACCACCAGTGAAGTGATCTTGGCGACGTTGGCCTCCTGCGCGTGGGTGGCGTCCTTGCGCAGGTACTCCTTGTAGATGTTGCGGGTGAACAGGTTGGCCGCGGCGATCGACATGATCGCGGCCGGGACCAGGGCGCCGATGCCGATGGCGGCGAAGGCGATGCCGGTGAACCAGGCCGGGAACTGCTGGTCGAAGAGGACCGGCACGACCGTGTTGCTGTCGACGGTGCCGGGCTTCGCGCCGGGCAGCGGCTTCACCCCGGACGCGATGGCCATGTAACCGAGCAGCGCGATCAGGCCGAGCAGCAGGCTGTACGCCGGAAGCGCGGACATGTTGCGCTTGATGACGTCCCGGTTCTTGCTGGCCAGCACCCCGGTGATGCTGTGCGGGTAGAGGAACAGGGCGAGCGCCGAGCCGAGGGCCAGGGTGAAGTACTGGACCTGGTTGTTGGCGTTGAGGGTGATGCCGTCGTTGGGCGCCGGGGACGCCTGGAACTTGGCGTCCGCGGCGTCGAAGATGGCGTTCCAGCCGCCGAGCTTGTAGGGCAGCCAGATGATCGCCACCAGGATCACGATGTAGATCAGGGTGTCCTTGACGAAGGCGATCAGGGCGGGCGCGCGCAGCCCGGACTGGTAGGTGTAGGCGGCCAGGATCGCGAACGCCACGATGATCGGCAGATGTCTCGCGAGCGTGCTCTCGCCGGTGACGCCCATGGTCTTCAGAACGGCTTCAATACCGATCAACTGCAGGGCGATGTACGGCATGGTCGCCACGATCCCGGTGATCGCGATGACGAGCGCGAGGGTCGGCGAATCGAACCGGGTGCGGACGAAGTCGGCCGGCGTGACGAACCCGTGCCGGTGTGACACCGACCAGAGCCGGATCAGGATCAGGAAGAACAGCGGGTAGATGATCACGGTGTAGGGCACCGCGAAGAACCCGGCCGCTCCGGCGCCGAAGATCAGGGCGGGCACGGCGACGAAGGTGTACGCCGTGTACAGGTCACCGCCGACCAGGAACCAGGTGATCCAGCCACCGAAGCTGCGCCCGCCCAGTCCCCATTCGTCGAGGTGGGCCATGTCCTTCGGCTGCCGCCACCGGGAGGCGACGAACCCCATCCCGCTGACCAGCAGGAACAGAGCGGTGAAGACGATGATCTCAGTGAGATGTTCGCTCATGACCGGCCCCGCTTCGTCATCTGGTAGACGAGCGTGGTGGTGCCGACGCCGAGCAGGATGAAGGCGAACTGGAGCCAGTAGAAGAGCGGGAAGCCCGCGATCCGCGGCTCGTCGTGGTTGTACAGAAAGGTCAGCAGCGGCACCACGATCGGCACCAGGAGCAGCCAGTTCCAGGGGCTTCTATCGGTTCTCCGACGTTCGGGCTCAGCCATGAGTCTCCTCCGTCCACATTGCGTGCGTGTGGTTCACGTCACGCTAACGAAACATCGGACGAACGAGCGATCCCCTGTGCGCCGAACGGGTGCGGCGGTGCGCCGAATGGGCACACCGCCGCATCGATGAAAATGATTACCGCAGGCCCGCGGAGATGGCCTTGGTGAGCGACGCGTTCTCGTCGTCACCGTCGAGCGACCACATCATCGCGCCGCCGAGACCCTTGGCCCGGATGTAGAGCGACTTCTGGAAGACGACAGCCGGGTCGTCGTACGTCCAGAAGGTGTTGCCGTCGAAGAGCCACGCGTGACCGTTCCGGATGTCCCGGTAGACCTTGAAGCCCTGTGTCGTCAGCTTCTGCAGGGTCTTGAAGTCCTCGGAGCCGTTGGCGAAGACGCCGGGCGCCGGGCCGGTGGCCGGTCCGAAGAGGCCGTTGCGGCCACCGGTGACACCGGTCCAGCCCTGCCCGTAGTAGGGCACACCGAGGATCAGCTCCTTGCGGGGCGCCCCGCCCGCGATCCAGGCGTTGATGGTGCTGTCCGCCGAGAAGTCCGGGTTGTCCGGCGCGCCGGCCGGTACCCGCAGCGCCGACTGCTGGTTGGCACGAAGCTCCCAGCTGCCGTGGAAGTCGTAGCCCTGCACCGTACCGAAGTCGAGGTATTTGAAGATCTTCTTGACCTCGAAGCCTGCTTCGATCTTCGCCGGCGCGGCCGGCAGGAAGGCGGTGAGCAGGTACTTCTTCTTGGTCTTGGCGCCGAGCTGGTCGAGCTGCTTACGGAACTCGGCGAGCAGCAGGGTGAAGTTCTGCTTGTCCTCGGGGCGGATGACGTTGCCGTCGTTGCCGGCCGAGCCGGGCCACTCCCAGTCGAGGTCGATGCCGTCGATGATCCCGGCCGCGATGCCCTCGGGCAGGCCGGTCAGGTTGCCCTTGATCCACAGGTCGATGCAGGAGCCGACCAGCTTCTTACGGGACGCGTCGGTGAGGACGGCGTCCGAGAAGTACGCCGAGCCGGTCCAGCCACCGAGCGAGATCAGCGCCTTGAGCTTGGGGTTCTTCTTCTTGAGCTCGGCGATCTGGTTGAGGTTGCCGGAGATCGGCTGGCCCGCGACGTCGGCCACACCGTCCACACTGTTCTCCGCGGAGAACGGCGTCTGCCAGTCGGCCCATGGGTCGGCCGAGGCGCACACGCCGTCGGCGGTGACCGGGCCGAAGGCGTAGTTGAGGTGGGTCAGCTTGGCCGCCGCGCCGGAGTTCTGCACGTCGGCGAGCTGGAAGTCGCGACCGTAGATGCCCCACTGGGTGAAGTAGGCGACCTTTTTGTATCCGTCGTTCCCGTGTGCCTGTGCGGGAGCCGGTGCGGCCGCCACGACACAGGTGGCGGCGGCCGCCGCGGCGACGAAGCGGCGGGTGAAACCGCGCATGAGCCCTCCAGGGCGAAACGTTGAAGAAAGTTTCCTAATCGAGGAAGCTAAACGTCCGCCCTGCGAGGGTCAATCCCTGTTACCTGAGGTGGGCCGTCTCGTTGACCGATCTGACCGCGATGTTCCCATCCGGCCACACGTCCATCGTCGACACACCCGCCGCGTCGAGGAACAGCCGGTGCAGGAAGGCGTCACCGGCGGCCAGCGCGTCACGCAGAATCAACTTGATCGGCGACACATGAGAAACCAGGACCACAACCTTGCCCGGGTACGCGCTGAGCACGGTCGCCAGAGCACCCCGCACCCGTTTCGCCACCGCCTGGAACGACTCCCCACCCGGCGGGGCGACACTCGTCGACGCCAGCCACGCCGCCATCTCGTCCGGCCAGCGCTCCTGCACCTCAGCGAAGGTCTTCGCCTCCCACTGGCCGAAGTCACACTCGATCAGGTCGTCCATGATGGTCACCGGCAGCCCGCCCGCCTCATCGGCGATCAGCTGCGCGGTCCTCGTACACCTGGAAAGGGGTGAGGAGAGGACCGCCGCGATGTCGCGGGAAATGCCGGCCACCCGGCCCGCCGCGGCCATGGCCTGTGCCTCGCCCTCGTCGGTCAGCGGCACGTCGCCCCGCCCGGAGTAACGCCCCTGCGAGGTCAGCGGCGTCTCGCCGTGCCGGACCAGGATGATCCGGGTCGCGTCGGTCAGCGACGCGGGCGGCGCCCACGACTTCGGGGTCTCCTCGTCTTTCTTTTGGACGACGCCTGCCTCCTCGTCCATCGCCCGGTTCGCCAGCGCGTCAGCTGCCTTGTTGCGCTCCCGCGGGATCCACTCGAACGTCACCCCGGCGAACCTGCCGACCAGGGCGGCCGCCTCGGCGGCGAGCGGGCGCAGACCCGCGTTCTTGATCTGCCAGCGGCCGGACATCTGCTCGATGACCAGCTTCGAGTCCATCTTCACGGCGACCCGCTCGGCGTTCAGCTCGGCCGCCGCCCGCAGACCCGCGATCAGGCCGGAATACTCGGCCACGTTGTTGGTGGCCACCCCGAGCGAGGCGAACCGTTCGGCCAGGACCTCGCCGGAGTCGGCGTCCCGGACCACAGCGCCGTAACCGGCCGGGCCCGGGTTGCCCCGCGACCCGCCGTCCGCCTCGATGACGACCTTCAGGCTCACAGGCCCGACTCCGCGGTACGGACCATGATCCGGCGGCACTCCTCGCAGCGGACCACGTCGTCCTTCGGGGCCGTCTTCACCCGGTTCAGGTCGGCGCCGTACAGCTCGATCCGGCAGGCGCCGCAACGGCCCGCGTAGAACAACGCCGCGCCCATCCCGGTCTCCGAGCGGATCTTCTCGTAGAGCGTGACCAGGTCGGCCGGCAGGTCACCGGCGAGCGGCGCCCGGGCCTGGGTCTTGAACTCCAGCTCCTTGGCGATCTCGGCGAGGGCCTCGTCACGGCGGCGCTCGGCGTCGGTGCGCCGCCCGACCGCGCCCGAGAGCCGCCCCTGCACCTCGGTCAGCGCAGCCGCCGCCGTCTCGTTCTGCTCCATCAGCTCCAGCTCGGCGTCCTCGAGCTCGGACTGCCGCCGGTTCAGCGTGGCCAGCTCGTGCTGGAGACCCTCGACCTCACGCAGCGAGCCACCCGCGTTCAGGCGCTTCTCGTCCTTCTCCTTGCGCTGCCGGACCTGGTCGATGTCCTTCTCCAGGCGGGCGATGTCCCGATCCAGGTCGTCGACGACCACCTGGGCGCGGACCCGCTCGTCCTCGAGCGCGGAGATCTCCCGCGCGGCGCCGTCGATCTCGGCCAGCTCGGGCAGCGACTTACGCCGGTGCGCGAGCTGCGCGAGGGTGGTGTCGACGGCCTGCAGGTCGAGCAGACGGCGCTGGGCTTCCGGGGCGGCCTTCACGGGCGGATCTCCAAATCATCGCGATTCGCATGGACGGTCCAGGGGTCGGTGTCCAGGTCGGACACCAGCACTTCGACTCCGAACGCCTCGCGCAGCCAGGCCGCCACGTCGTCGAGCCAGGGACGCTCGCTCGCCCAGTGCGCGACGTCGAGCAGGGCCGGACCACCCGCGGCGAGATGCTCGCTCACCGGGTGATGCCGCAGATCAGCACAGAGGTACGCGTCGGCGCCCGACCGGGCCGCGACGGACAGGAAGGAGTCACCGGCGCCACCGCAGACCGCGACCGTACGGATCAGGGCGCCCGGATCACCGGCGGCACGCACCCCGGCCGCGGTGACCGGCAGGCGCTCCGCCGCGAGACGGGTGAGCGCGGCCAGCGTCAGCGGCTCCGGCAGCTCCCCGATCCGGCCCAGCCCACGGCCCTCGCCGGCGGCCGCGCCCTCGGCCGGCGCCAGCGGGCGCAGCCCGGTCAGGCCGAGCCGGGCGGCCAGCGCGTCGGACACCCCGGGATTGGCCACGTCGGCGTTGGTGTGCGCGGTGTAGAGCGCCACCCCGGCCCGGATCAGCCGGTGCACGAGGGCGCCCTTGAACGTGTCCGGGGCGATCGACGACACCGGTTTCAGGAACAGCGGGTGGTGCGCCAGGATCAGGTCGGCGCCCAGCTCGATGGCCTGGTCGACGGTCTCCGGGACGCAGTCGACCACGCAGAGGACACGGGTGACCGGGTGCTCGAACTCGCCGAGCACCAGTCCGACCCGGTCCCACGACTCCGCCCAGGCCCTGGGGAAACGCGCGTCGAGGGAATCCACGAGAGCGCGGACGGTCAAGTCGGTCACGAGGGCCAACCCTATACCGCTAGGAAAGCGCCCCCGGCTCGACTCGGCTGCCCGCCGCGATCGGGTTGCTGACCGCCTGCAGGGCCCGCCGCCAGGGGAACTGGCCGCGGAAACGATCGGTCTGCCCCGGGCCGCCGAGACGGCACACGTCCTCGCCGTAGAGCACGTGCACACCCCAGTCCCGCAGCTTCGCGAGACTCTCGTGCAGCGACGGGTGCAGGGCCATGACCTTGTTGGTGTACGGCACCACCGCGGTGGGGACGCCGTAGCCGTACCCCTCCACGAGCAGGCCGAGCACCAGCGTGTCGGTGATGCCGGCGGCCCATTTGTTGACCGTGTTGACGGTGGCCGGCGCGACGATCATCGCGTCGGCCGCCGGCAGCACGTCCGGGTCGCCGGGACTCTTGTAGTCGGAACGGACCGGATGCCCGGTCTGCGCCTGCAAGGCCGCCACGTCGACGAACTTGCGGCCGTCCGGGGTGGTGACCACGCAGACGTCCCAGCCATCACTCTGGGCGAGGCTGACCAGGATCCCGACGTCCCGGGCCATCGGTGAGCCGCACACCAGCACGTACAGCACACCGGGTGAGGGGTTACCCGTCATCACTCGCGGACCCACCTCATACACCGACTCCCATCTGTTCGGCCAGCTCCGCGATCGGAGCCGGCGGCGTGCCCCGGGTACGCCGGAGCACGTCGGAAAGGACTTCGTGGGCGAGCGGCCGGCACCGGATCTCGGACGGGGCGAGGCGATCGCCCTCCAGCAGCATCTCGCCCGCCTTCTCGACGTCGCCGATCTGCGTGTAGCCACGGGCGATGTCGAGGTAGTGGTGCGCCCGGCGTTCCGGCAGCATCGCCTGGAAGCCGGCCTTGTCCATGCCTTCGTGCGTCTCGACGGCCAGCTTCCCGTCGCCGAGCTCGACCGCCGTCGCGCAGCGGTGCAGCTGCACGTTCGTCGGCCCGAAGCTGGTCCAGTAGTGGTTGAAGTCGCCACCCAGCTCCAGTGACGCCTGGTCGGCGCCGCAGAGCAGGTCCCGGACGGTCGCGCTGTCGCCGATCCGGGCGGCCGCCATGGCCCCGTTGAGCAGCAGCATCCCGTAGACCGAGAGCTGATCCGGCCGGGGCCGGTCCGGGCCGGGCGCCAGCCGGTTGGCGATGTTGACGTTCACTTCCAGCGACGGGCGGACCCGGCCGAGGGCGAGCAGCGCGCTGCCCACCCGGTAACTGGCCAGCCCGGCCAGCAACTGGTCGCCGGCACGCTGGGAGACCGCGATCGAACGGTCCGCCGCGAGCCAGGACAGCTCGTGCTCGCCGACCTTGCGCAGTGCCGACGAGGCGATCTGGTACACCTGCCCGAGCAGGTGCGCCGCGGTGGGCGCCTCGTCGCTGTTGGCGTGGGCGCTGTCCGCCGCCTGGGCGTCACGGAGCAGCTTGGGCAGTGCGCGGGCCAGCGCACCGTACTTCGCGTGCTGATATGTCAGCCAGGCGTGGCTGACCGCTTTGCGCATCTCGGTGAGCGGTGGGGAATGTGGCACCGCCTGGAAGAACGCGCTCATCTGGTCATACCGCTCCAGAGCCGCCCGAATCTCCTCGACCTCCACCTGGTCGATGCAGTTCTGCGTCTCCGGTTTGCGCTCCACCTCTTTGCCCAGCAGCAGCTGGACGTCGACCTGGAGCACGTCGGCGATGTCATAGACAACGGAGAATTTATCGAGTCGGCGGACCCCGCGTTCCACCTTGTCGACCCAGCTCTTCGATTTGCCCAGCCGGTCCGCGAACACCTGCTGGGACATCTTGCGTCGGCCCCGCCAATAGGCGACGCGGCGGCCGATCGGCAGCTCGTCCACGGTGCCTCCCCCACTCAACCGACGGTCCCTCCGCCGGTGAGCCATCCGGTGTCAGTCGCAGTGTGGACCTCGCACGTGCGCGCAGATCGCACAGCGTGTGTGATCGCCTGCTCACCGATGCTCGTAGTTTTTCATGCAAGTTGCAAAGGGTGGATCTGCCGGACCCAACGACGTCCGTCGTCGTAGGGATACGGCCTAGCCACTCGAATCCGGGGGTATCGAGCTATGCAGTGGACCAGCCGTCAGCCGTTCGTCCCACCGTCAATCCTCGACAGAGCCCTCCTGCGCCGGGCCGCTCTGCGGTATGCGGCGCACGGCTGGGCGGTGACGCCCGGTGCGTACCTCACCGGCCATCGTTTCGACTGCGGCCGCCCCGAATGCGACATCACCGGCTGCCATCCGGCCCTCGACTCGTGGGCCGCGACGGCCGGCGACGATCCGGCCCGCATCACCGCGTGGTGGCGACGGCGCCCGTACACCGTCCTACTGGCCACCGGCGGCGCCTTCGACGCTCTGGAGGTGCCCGCGTCGCTCGGCACGCACGGCCCGACGGCCGGCCCGGTCGCGGTGACCGCCGACGGGCGCTGGATGTTCCTGGTGCGGCCGGGCACCCCGCTGCGGCCCGAACTCGAACACCGCCTCGACGTGATCCGGCACGACGCCGGCTCGTGGATCCCCGCACCACCGAGCCGCCTGCCCGAAGGCCCGGTCCGCTGGGAGATCCCGCCGGCCCGCGTCCAGTGGCGGCTCCCGTCCTCGGACGAGGTGCAGGAACGCCTGGCCGCCACGGTCGCCGGATCGAGCCGGCCGGTGGGGCCGGCCCTGGTCCCCCGGCAGTTGTCCCGGCGAGCCGCCTGAACCCTTGGACACCTGTCATGGGTCAAGGTTCTCGCAGGGCGGCCCTCGATCACATCACCCCTCCGGGGGAAATGCGTGAGTGAATCTTCGGCGCCGCCGTTTTGTGTGTCCCGTTCTTACGTGCCCGGTGTTATGCGCGGGCTCGCGTCACGCATGGGCTTGCTCACGCGGGCTCGCGTCGCGCACGGGCTCGCTCACGCGGGCTCGCGTCGCGCACGGGCTCGCTCACGCGGGCTCGCGCTACGCATTGGCTTGCTTACGCGCGGGCCAGGTCGCGGTAGGCGTCGATCACCGCTTCGGTGCGGCCGGCCAGGTCCGGCCCGCTCTCCACAGCGGCCGGGACACCGGCGACGCGGGCGAGGGTCCGCTCGGCATGCCGGGCGGTGGCGGCGACCTGCCGTTCCCGGATGAAGCTCTCCCCCGCCCGGGCGGCCGCGTCGATGCTGCCGAGGATCCGGTTGGCGGCGTCCCCGGCCTCCCGCCAGACCTCGTCGGCACGGGCCCGCTGCAGTTCGGCGGCCATCCGGGCCGGGCTGTCGGCCGGAATGTCGGCATCCCACACGTCGGCCAGTTCCTCCCGCAGCCGCCGCAGCTCCTGCCGCCGCCCGAGAACCTCGGCCAGCTCACCGAGCGCACGCGTCAGCGACCGGTCGGCGAGAACCGGATCGACCATTCCGTCGAGAGCCGGCCAGGTCCGCCGAACCCGCTGCGACGCCTCCAGCGCCCCAGCGAACGCGGCCCGCTCCGGCACCGACCAGAGAACCCGTGACTCGTCATCCCGGGGCACCGCGAACGCGGCCTCCTGAGCAGCCTTGGCCTGCCGGCGCCAGACCACACCGACGAGGGCGGCGCTGCCACCGACGGCGAGCCACCAGCTGAACCCCGACGCCGCGAGCACCGCCGAAACGAACAGCAGCGGCAACGCGATCCGAGCGGCGAAGGTGACCCGTTCCTCCCGGCTGCGCCCGCTGGGCGCCCGCGGAACGAAGACATTCAGCGATCCGGCCCGCTCACGGCAGGCGACCCCACTACGCACTTTCAGCGGGTACGGGGAGACGACCACTTTCTCGAAGTCGATCCCGGCGTGCAGTTCCGTACCCACGTCGGCCTCCGTGTGTGTCGCCATCCGTCCGGGCGGGCCCAGACCGCCGAGGGGAAACCGGCCGGGACCCGCCCACCGCGATACCCGCGGACCCCCTACGGATCGGTCCGGCCGCCCGCCGTTTGAGCCGCCGCCCGTTGCCTCTCGGTTGCGTTCGCACACCTGCGCTCGGTCGCGAATGCGCTGGGCCGGCCTCGGCCAGGCCTCCGCCCCGATCACTCCAGAACGATCGCGGCCGCACTACAGGCATAGCGGTGACATCTAGCCTTACAAGCGAGGCGTGGTCAACGCATCGATCAGCAGCCCACTTCGCAGCTGGTCAAGATGGTGGGCGCGGTTGGTTTCGAACCTACGACCCCTCGCTTGTAAAGTCTGCGCCCCACCGTCCGCCTTCGCCCGCGAACGTCCGCGACCTGCACCGAAGCCCTTCGCCGCAGATGGCCGGACCTCGCCGGACGAGACCAAAATTGAGACGCGCCAGCCATGGCGTGCCGCAGGTCGCAGAACCGGTCGCACTCCGGAGCCGGACGCCGTCGGCAACTTGGCTAACCCCCAGCGGCCGACGCTCTGACGACTTCGATCGTCCGAGTCATCGTCGGGTCGAACCTGGCGATCTCCGCCTCGGCGACCCCGTTGCGCCGGGCAACCGTGGCCCAGTTGCGGGCCGCGTCGGCCACCTCACGCAATACAACGCGCGCCTGGGCATCCGTCAGAGCGAAGCTTTCGGAGTAAACGAGAAGCGCCTCGACCTCACCGGCCGGATCAGATGCGCCCCCGATACTGGTGACCCGGCTCGCCGCCAGGTCCGGATTGGGATTCACATCGAAGGCGGGCGCCAAGGTCCAGCCCGGCCCGCGGCGCAGAAATCCATGATTCCGAAGATGGTCGTCGGTGTTGTGTACGGCGACGGAAAAGGCGATCCGACGCCACAGTTGACGTAGATCGGCAACGGTCATCGAGCCATGATCCGGAATCGCCTCGGCTATTTCGAGGTAATCCCGGGGCTGGCCGTCACGTGCTTCCAGGAGAGTCATCGCGCTCACGTACCCGACCCGCTGCTGGCCCTCCCTGTCGAATCGGTCCAGCAGCAGCACCGAGCTCCCCTCGACGCCGACCAGGCTCCGGCCGGGGACCACGATGCCTGCCTCCGCCGCCAGGTCGAGTGCCGACTTCTCCCAGGCGATCACGTTCCAGTCGTCCGCATGATGAGCGAACTTGGCGATCAGAAGACGATCGCCATCGCGGACCGACGCCTTCGGGCGTGCCCCACCGAGCGAGCCCGTACCCGCATCCAGCAGAGTCTTGATCGCCTCCAGGTTGCCCGGCTCGTCACGTGCGACCGCGGCAGCCGCATGCATCAACGCGGGCAAGGCGATCAGCTTCGGAACCTCCGGAGCCGGATGCTGGAACTCGTCGGCGGACTCGGTCTTGAACCGCAGCGCGCCTTGCCTGGTCTCGTCACTCACCCCAAGCAGAAAGTCCCGGTCATCGAGTGTCGGCATCGGCCGTCGCTCGGCCGTCGCCTGCGCACGAAGGCGCTTGGCGATGAGATTCCGCCCCCACCGATCGGGCGCGGCGTCGCTGAACGCCCCGGGAAGCCCGTTCGGCAACGGCCACGAGCCGACCGAGAGACCGAGAGCCGGATCGATCGCGTACGCACCACGAAGGCCAAGGTAGTCGCGGGCATACGAGAAGGTCGCTGTAAGCCGGCCCCGTCGAAAGTTGAAGAACGCATCGCCGACTTCACGAGACACACCAGCGATCTCGACATAGGTGCGAACGCGGCTCAAGGACGGACCCTTCGCGGGAGAATCTCGTCGGCGCGAGCCCGTCCGAGGTCTGTCTCATACGGATCGAGTGCCGTCACCAGCGACTCCAACACTCCCAGCGCCCGGGCCACGCTGAGGAACGCCTGAAGGCTCACCCCCGCGTCCCCCACCTCGACACGCCGCAACGTGCCGCGGGAGATTCCCGCACGCTCAGCCACCTGAGCCGCGGTAAGCCCATGGAGTTTGCGCCACACCACGAGCTGCTCGCCGATGCTCACGGCACCGGCCTGAACCCGCGAAGACACTGGACGAGGCATCATCACCACCTGCTTTATGCTCAGCATCCTGAGCATAACACCGCTTAAGGATCATGATCCCGCCCACTAAGCCCGCCCTCGCCGCTGCTCGGAACCTCCGGAGCTCGGCCCGGGAACAGACAAACCGATAGCCCATCGGTCTGCTCCACACAAAGCGAGACTGCCGGCCAGCCAAGAGGACGGTGACGTCGGCGCACATCTCGATCGCACGGACGCCGAGGGCCTCGGCACGCACACTGATCTCCCACGACCCGGCAGCCGGCCCCGATCTGTCATCAGGACGTGCGATTGCCGGCCTACCGGAGATCACCGTCCAAACGCATAAGCGAGTGGTTTCCGCCCATCATTCTTCACTCGCCTACCGTTGCCAGGTGACGTTTCCGCAGGTGAATGCAGGTCTGGTGGGCACGGTAGGTTTCGAACCTACGACCCCTCGCTTGTAAGGTCTGCGCCCCACCTGTCAGCGCTTTCCGAAAACTGACCCTCTGCGGGTTCGGGAAAGTTAACCCCCTGACCTGCGGTTATGAGCGTTTGTTGCGGGTTTCCTTGGCGA
>NZ_JBEZXU010000058.1:0-71817 GCF_040638175.1 Actinoplanes sp. NPDC026670 | reverse complement strand
CGCCCCCGCGAAACCCTCAACTGGCGCACCCCCACCGAAAAACTCAACGAGTTCCTCACCAGCACCGATGCAACCACCCCTTGACTCCAAGCGGGACCTGAAAAGGGCTGCAAGATCGGCGCGAGGGTGAAAAGTCGTGCAAGATCCGCGTGATGGGTTGCTGACGAGTCAGGGGTAGGGGGCGGCGGCTTCGACTATCGCGTGGAAGCGGGTGGCGGCCGGGCTCAACGGGCGGTCGGTGCGCCAGGTCAGGCCTACTACGCGTTCGGCTCCCGGGGCCGCCAGCGGCAGACCCGTCGTTCCGGTGGCGCCGGCGAAGCTCTCCGGGACCAGGGCCACGCCCAGGCCGGCGCCGACCAGGCCCTCGATGGTGGCCAGGTCGCCGATCTCCAGGGCGATCCGCGGGGTCACGCCGGCCGCCGCGAACAGGCCGTCGACCAGGGCCCGGAACCCGAAACCGGGTGGCACGGTGATGAAGTCCTCTCCGGCGGCATCGGACAGGCGCGCCCGGCGGCGCGAGGCCAGGCGATGGCCCGGCGGCACGATCAGGGCCAGGTTCTGCGTCTGGAGAGCCAGCCAGCCGTACGGCCCACGCGGCTGCGGAGAGATCAGCGCGAGTTCGGCCGCACCCGACTCCAGGTCGGGCAGGATGACGTGGCCGGGTTCCTGGCGCAGCTCGATCCGCAGGTGCGGGGCCTGCTCCCGGACGTCGTGCAGGATCCGCGGCACCAGCGAGGTGGCCATCGAGTCGAGGAACGCCAGGCGCACCGTCCCCGAATCCGGATCGAGCAGCCCGGCCAGGTCTCGGCGCAGCCGGTCGTAGCGGCCGACCAGGTCACGGGCGGCGGCCAGGGTCACGTCGCCGAGCGGGTTCGGGTGCACGCCCCGGGCGTCCCGCTCGAACAGGCGCACCCCGAGCTCGGCCTCCACCCGGGCCAGCAGCCTGGACAGGCTGGGCTGAGTGGTGCCGAGGGCGGCAGCCGCCCCCGTCACGTGTTGATGATCACCCAGGGCGAGCAGGGCACGAAGATCTTCCAGCTGCACGGCGCTCAGCATACGTCGTACGCATGAGCTTGATGATTTTCATGCATTGGACGTATGCGGTGACCGGGGCTGACAGTGAGTGGCGTGAGCAGATATCACCGGGCCTGCCTCGCCCTCTTCGCCGCCGGCGTGGCCACGTTCGCCCTGCTGTACAGCACGCAGGCGCTGCTGCCGGAGCTGTCCGCGGCGTTCCGGATCACCCCGGCGCAGAGCTCCTGGTCACTGTCGCTGGCGACGCTCGGGCTCGGGGTGGCGCTGCTGGTCACCGGTCCGCTGTCGGAGAAGATCGGCCGGACCCCGCTCATCCACCTGTCGCTCACCCTGTCCGCGCTGGTCGGGCTGGCGTGCGCGTTCGCACCGACCTGGCACGCGCTGCTCGGGCTGCGGCTCGCCCAGGGCGTCGCGCTGGCCGGGCTGCCCGCGGTCGCCACCGCCTACCTGCGGGAGGAGTTGCCGGCCGACCGGCAAGGACGCGCCGCCGGCCTGTACATCGGGGGCACCGCGCTCGGCGGGATGACCGGGCGGCTGGTCAGTTCCGTGGTCGCGGAGGCGTACGGCTGGCGGATGTCCCTCGCGGCCGTGGCCGCCATCGGCCTGATCTGCTCGGTGATCGTCGCGTCGCTGCTGCCCGCGTCGCGGAATTTCGCGGCCGGACCGCACGTGGCCCTGTCCCGGCGGGCGTTCACCGACCCGGCCCTGCTCAGCCTGTACGGAGTCGGCGCGGTCGCGATGGGCGCGTTCGTCGCCGTCTACAACGCGATGGGTTTCCGGCTGACCAGCGCGCCGTTCGCGCTGGGGGCGGCCGCGGCCGGAGCGGTGTTCCTGGTCTATCCGGCGGGCACGCTCAGTTCGGCGATCTCCGGGCGCCTCGCCGACCGGTACGGACGACGCGCCGTCATGCCGTTCGGGTGCCTGCTGACCGCGGCCGGGCTGGTGCTGACCGTGCCGGACAGCCTGCCGCTGACCGTGTTCGGGCTGGCCGTGATGACCGCCGGGTTCTTCTGCGTGCACGGGGTGGCCAGTGGCTGGGTGCCGGTCCGCGCGCACGCCGGCGGGGTGCCGGCTGGGCAGGCGGCGTCGCTCTATCTGTTCGCGTACTACGCCGGGTCGTCGGTCTTCGGCAATCTGGCGGGGGCCGCCTGGTCCTACGGGGCATGGCCGGCCGTGGTGGCGCTGGCGGCGGGCTGTCTGGTGGTCGGTGGGCTGCTGACCAGCTCGCTGCGCCGGGTCCCGTCCCTGGTCACCAGCTCCTGAGGCCGCCGTCCGGGCAAACTTTCCGGAAAGGCTCATGCCCTCTGGGGGCGTGCCGATGCGCAGGATGTCGTTTCCCTCAGCGGCGAGCGGGGCGAGGTGGTGGGTGTGACGGCCTCTCATGTGCCGGTGCCGTGGGAGGCCGCCGCTCGCCTGGCGGCCCGCCTGCTCGGCACGCCGATGGCGGTGATCAGCGCGGACGAGGCGTTGCTGGGCACGTTCGGCTTTCCGGCGGCCTGCCCGGTACGCCGGTTCGGGTCGGGCGGTCCGGTCTCGGTCGGCGATCTGCTCACCGAGCCCGGCTTCGCCGGACACCCGTTGATAACCGATCTGGGGGTACGGTCGATGGCCGCCGTTCCAGTGCCGGCCGGCCCGGATCGCCCGCGCCGGACGGTGACCGTCCTGGACACCAGCGCCCGCACCTGGGTCGAACACGACCTCACCGCCCTCGCCGAGGTGGCCGCGATGCTGGCGTCCGGCGAACACGGGACCGAGCCGGCGCCGCCCGGGCTGATCCTCCAACGTGGTTTCGTCAGCGCGCTGCTGGACAGCCTCCAGGTCGGTGTCCTCGCAGTCGGCAGCGATCGGCGGCCGGTGCTGTTCAACCGGATGCTGCGCCGGTTCTGCGGACTGGACGACACGATCCCGCCGGTGGAGGCGATGGCCGCGGCCGGGACACGGCTGCGGCATCTGGACGGGCGCCCGTACCGGCCGGAGGAGATGGCGGTGGTCCGCGCGCTCGGCGGGCACAGTGTCCGGGACGTGGAGGCGGTGCTGCGGACCCCCGGCGCCCCCGACCGGTACGCGCTGACCAACGCCGAACCGGTCTACGGCTCGGCGGGTGAGCTGCTCGGCGCGGTGTCCACGGTCCGCGACGTCACCGAACGCCGCCGCCGGGAACGGTTCCGCGACTGTGAGCTGGAGCTGACCCGGCTGCTGGCCGCCTCGGACGGGCTGGACCAGGCCGCCCCGCCGCTGCTGCGGGCGATCGGTGAGGCCCTGGACTGGCCGCATGTGGCGCTGTTCGTGGTCGACGAGGTGGCCGACGTGCTGCGGACCGCCGCCTACTGGAGCGCCCCGGGCGTGTACGTGGACGATCTCGTGCCGGAGCGGATTCCGCGCGGCGACGCCGGCCCGGGTCTGGTGTGGGCTTCCCGGCGGCCGCTGTGGATCCCCGACCTCACCGATCCGCGATTCACCGAGACCCCGGAGGCGTACGCGTTCGCGCATGCCGCCGCCGAGCGCGGCCTGCGGTCCAGTTTGACCGTGCCGGTGTGCGACGGCGACCAGGTCTTGGGTGTGCTGTGCACGCTCAGCGGCACCGTGGAGTACGACGAGTTCCTGCTCACCGGCCTGATGGACGGTGTGGCCGCGCAGCTCGGGCAGTTCCTCACCCGGATGCGCAGCCGCGAGCTGACCATGCAGCTCAACCGCGCCCGGGACGACTTCCTGACGCTGGCCGGGCACGAGCTGCGCACCCCGCTCACCTCGATCATCAGTTACACCACGCTGCTCACCGACGAGCTCGACGACCCCGACCAGCAGCAGATGATCGCCGCGGTCCGCCGTAACGTCGGCCAGCTCCAGCGGATCATCGACGAACTGCTGGAACTGACCGCGCTGGAGTCCGGCCACCACCGGATCCGGGCCCGGCCGACCGACCTGGTCGCCGTGGTCGCGTCGGCCGTCCAGGACCTGCGGCCGCCGGACGGCGTCCGGGTCCGCACCGAGCTGCCGGCCGGCCTGATCCTCGACGCCGACGAGGAACGGCTGCGCCAGATCGTCGACCAGTTGCTCTCCAACGCGGTCAAATACTGTCCCACCGGCGGCGACGTGCGGATCGCGGCGGCCTGCGACGGGCCGGACGTGGTCGAGCTGTCGGTGGCCGACACCGGCATCGGCATCCCGGACGGCGACCGGGCGTTGCTGTTCACCCGCTTCCACCGGGCCGCCAACGCCCGGCACACCGCCATCCCCGGCAACGGGCTGGGCCTGCCCCTGGTCCGCGGGCTGGTCGAGGCGCACGGCGGCACCGTCCACCTCGATCCGGCGTACCGGCCCGGCACCCGCATCGTGGTCCGGCTCCCCCGGCACTCTCGCGGGTGAAAGAGGTTTAGCCACCCCGGCGGGTGGGGCACACCGGTGGGACTCGCAGTCAAACAGCCGGCTGCCGCCTGTGCCAGCAACCGCCGAAGGCGAGGACCCATGACCGCCCCAGCCACCACCGAACGCGCCAGCGAACTGATCAACGACCTGGCCGCGATGCCGGTCGGCCACCCGTCCCGCGCGGCCGTCCGGGACCGGGCGATCGAGGCATGGATGCCGCTGGCCCGGCACCTGGCCCACCGCTACGCCGGCCGCGGCGAACCGGTCGACGACCTGCACCAGGTCGCCGTGCTCGGACTGATCAAGGCGGTCGACAGGTTCGACGCCGGCCGGGGCATCGAGTTCGCCGGGTTCGCCATCCCGACCATCGTCGGTGAGCTGAGGCGCCACTTCCGGGACCGCACCTGGTCGGTGCGGGTGCCCCGCCGCCTCCAGGAGCTGCGACTCGCGATCACCGGCGCGAACAACGACCTCACCCACACGCTGGGCCGCTCCCCCACGGTCGCCGACATCGCCACGCACCTCGGCATCAGCGAGGAGGACGTGCTCGAAGGGCTCGAGGGCGCGCGGGCGTACAACTCGACCAGCCTGTCCACCCCGGCCAACGCCGAGGGCAGCATGTCGCTCGGCGACACCCTGGGCGGTGAGGACACCGGTTTCGAACTGGCCGAGCTCCGGATCGCGCTGGGCCCGGCGATGGCGACCCTGGACGAACGCGAGCAGAGGATCATCAGCCTGCGTTTCTACGGCAACCTCACCCAGTCGGAGATCGCCAAGCAGGTCGGTGTCTCGCAGATGCACGTCTCCCGGTTGCTGGCCAAGGCCCTGACCAAGCTGCGCACCCGCCTCGACGACTGCGCGTAAGAACAAACCCGGCCGGGACCTATGCCCGAGGCGCGCTGCGGCCCGATGGGGCTAGCCTGCCCTCATGTTCGACCACTTTCTCGTCTCGGTCGTCGTCGTGCCGCCGGTGCTGCTGGTGCTGGTGCGGGTGCTCGCCGACCGGCTGTCGCCGCGGGTGGCGGCGCCCGTGGTGGCCTGGTCGGCGGCCGGCGCCGCCGCCGCCAGCCTGATCAACCTGCTGGTGTTCGCGTTGAAGGCGGTCGCCGAGCTGCCGCCGGTGGCGCACTGGTTCGGCTGGTCGGCACAGTTCGTGGAGGACGACACCGCCCACTATCCATGGGTGTCGTGGGCCAGCGTGGTCCTGCTGGCGGCGGCGGTCGTGTCGATGGTGGTGACCTGGCGGCGGCAGCGCCGGCTGCTCACCCTGGCCGCGGCCGGCACGACCACCGGCGGGCCGCTCGTGGTGGTGACCGACCCGGCTCCGCACGCGTTCGCCGTACCCGGAAGGCCCGGTCATGTCGTGGTGACCACCGGGATGCGCGATGCGCTGTCGCCCGCGCAGTTCGTCGCGTTGCTGGCGCACGAGCGGGCGCATCTCGCCGCCCGGCACCACCGGCTGATCCGGGTCAGTGAGCTGGCCGCGGCCGCCCACCCGGCTCTGTGGTGGGTGTCGCGGCACGTCGACTACCTGGTGGAGCGGGCCGCCGACGAGCGGGCCGCGACCGAGGTGGGCTCACGGCGGACGGTGGCGCAGGCGATCGGCGCCGCGGCGCTGGCGTCGGCCGCGCCCCTGGCCCCGGCCGGGCTGCACGCGGCAGCGGCCGGCGGCGTGGTGCCGCGCCGGGTGGCCAGCCTGCTCAAGCCCCGGGCCCGGGTGGCGGCCGTGGTCGGCGCGGTGCCGCTGGCGCTCGCCCTGTTCTCCCTGGCCTGGACCGCGGAGGCGGCCTGGGACCTGGGCGAGCTGCTCAACGCCGCGCTGGCCCGCTAGATCGAGCTCTCCAGGATGGCGATCAGCTCGTCCTCGGTGGGCACGTCGATGCGGTCGGTCCAGCGCAGCGTGCCGACCACGGTGTCGAAGAGCAGGCAGACCGCGGTCAGCACGTCGCTCTCCAGGTCGCCGTCGGTCAGCACGGTGTAGGTGAGCAGCGCCCACACCCCGGTCACCTCGGGATGTGCCACGTAGTAGCTGACCTTCAGCGAGGGCGCCTTGCGGCCGACCGGGTCGCTGTTCACCACCTCGGTGATCCGGGCCGCCGGGCCGCCGCCGATCTCGACGCGGGCGCCGTCCGGGCCGGCCTCCTGCAGCAGCGCGCCGATCAGCGCCCGCGGGTCCGGCGCGTCCTCGTCCGGCTCCTCCAGCACGGTGATCAGCAGCGAGCCGGGCACCCGCCAGCCGTCCCGGTACTCGGTGAGCGGCAGCACCACCGCGCGGGCGCCGTTGCGGGCGGCGTCGTCGGTGGCCTCGGTCAGCTGGGCGGTCAGCATCTTCCGGAACGGCGCCGCCTTGTCCCGCGGCAGCGAGTCGGGCAGGCGGGCCTTGACCAGCGCCTCGATCGTCCGGGCGCGCAGTTTGGCGGACTCGGCGGTGGTCGGGATGTGTGCCCAGCCGTCGGGCATGATCAGTTCGAAGTCGATCACTGTGCGGTCTCCCCGGTCACGTTCACGCCCTCGGCGGCGATCGTCGTCATCAACTGCTCGACACCCGCGCCGATCACCGCCATCTGGTCCATCTGGAACACCCGGGTCCGCAGCACCACGTCGATGCCACTGTCCAGGCGCATGGCCGCGTCGACCCGGCCGTAGGCGCTGCCCCGCGGGGTACGCCCGATGGCGAAGATCCGGACGCCGTCCGCGCCGGGCACGCTCACGTAGTGCAGCACCGGCTCCCGGGCGTCCTCCGGAAGCCCCGCGGCGCCGACCGTCTCCATCAGATAGCCGGGGTCGTCGCCCATCGGCCGGTGGTACTCGACGACCAGCGGGATCGGCGACCACAGCACCTGCTCCTGGTGGAACGCGGTGCCCCAGGCCAGCCGGGCGTAGTCGGGCAGTTCGTCCGCCTTGGCCATCAGCAGCGCGGCGGTCTCCCGGCCGATGTTCTCGGCGGTGAACGGGAACTCGCCCGCGGTCCACTCCGCCTTCGCGGTGGCCAGGACCCGGCCGGCCCACTTGTCGAAGAACTCGATCAGGTGGGCGGTCCAGTATTCGCGCTGCTCGGCACCGCCGTCGGCGGGCGGCACGAACTCCCAGTGGAACGGGATGTCGGTCAGAGCGAGCAGGTCGGCGTCAGTTGACATCGGGGATCCATTCCTCGAGGCGGCCGCCGGTGTAGATCAGCCCGGAGCCGATCGTGAAGAGGGCGTTGAACCCGCCGAAGACGAACCAGCCCGGGGACAGACTGCCACCGATGGCGCCCATCACGTTGTTGAGGTTGCGGAAACCGTCGAGGCCGCCGATGACCCCGGACCAGTCGCGGGCGAACTGCCCCGGATTGCGGAACAGATTGCCCCACATGCCGAGGGCGCCGCGGCCCTGGATCATGAACGACTGCCAGAACCCGATGTCCGGCGTGACCTGCCCCATCCGGCCGAGCAGCCCGTTGATGCCGGGCAGGTTGAACCAGTCGGAGGTGTTCTGCCAGCCGCTGACCGCGTTCGTCGGGATACGGAAGTCGCCCGGGCTGAGCTGCTGGACGACCGACACGTTAGGCCCGTGCGCGCCGGGGCCGAGATTGTTCAGCGGGATGTTGTTGCCGTTCCAGCCGTTGTTGAGTTCCAGCCGCGGCGGGCGGCCCGGGACCCGGTTCATCCCGCCGGTGATGTTGTTCAGGGTCCGTGCCGAGTTGGCCAGTCCCTTGCCGAACAGCGAGATCGCCGCGCCGACGCCGGCCAGCCCCAGACCGACCGCGCCGAGCACGACGTCCACCACGCTGCCCTCGCCGTTGGCTAAGAGCACGCTGTCCGCGACCAGCGTGATGACGCCGGCGACCACCGTTCCGAGGATCAGGAGATTCACACCCGGGAAGATCAGGCAGAGTACGGCCAGCACCATGCCGATGATCGCGAAGATCTTGCTGATCTGCTTGAAGAACGCGTTGACCTTGTCCTTCCAGGTGTCGGTCAGCCCGTCGTCGTACCGGCGTGCGCTCACGTTGTCGCCCAGCCGCTTGCCCGCCGTGTCGAGGGCGTCCAGCGCGGCGGTCAGCTTGTTCTTCGCCGCGGTCAGCTTGGCGTTCGCGTCGTCGACGGCCCGCTGCTTGTCGGTGTCCTTCTGCTGTTCCTCGGGGCTGAGCGTGCCGTCTGCGCCCTTGACGCCGTCCGGTTTGCCCTTGGCCGAGCTGACCTCACCGGTGGCCGACTCCTCGGCGGACTTGGCGGCGGCCGTCTCGGTCTTCGCCTCCTCCAGCTCGGGGATGTAGATGCCGATCTCGGTGGCCGCGTCGTGGTAGCGGACCGACGCCTTGTCCAGGTCGTCCTTGATGGACTGGGCGTCCTTCTTGAGCGGCTCGACGTACTGGCCCTTGAGGCCCTCACTGCCGGTGTCGACGATCCGGGAGAGTTTCGCGATCGTGTCCGACAGCGTGGTCGCGATGTTCTCGTAGTCGCGTTTGGCCTGGTGGATCCGGTCGACCGAGGCCCGGTTCAGGGTGTTGAGACGGGAGTCGTCGCTCACTTGGACTCTCCGAGCGTCTCGTGCAGCTGGCGGTCGGCGTCGGTCCAGGCCTGGTTGACCTGCTCGACCCGCTTCACGAACTTCTTCATCTCCTCGACCATCTTCTCGCGGTGGATCTTCCAGTTGTCGGCGAAGTCACCCATCGACGAGTTGGCGTTCGACTGGCCCCACTTGCCGCCGTCGGTGTCCTGCAGGTGTCCCGCCCCCTCGAACGCGCTGATCAACGAGTTCAGGTCGGTGACCAGTTCGCCCAGGTCCTGGACTACGAGGTCGGCCATCACATCTCCGATTTCGGGTTGAGCAGCGGGATCTGGAGGTTCTGCAGCGAGCCGTCGCCGAGGTGCGCCTTGGCCGCGCCGGCCACCACCCGCTCGGCCAGATGCGCCCGGGACAGCCGGACACCGACCAGGTCGCCGGCGCTCAGCGTGGGCGGCGAGAGCAGGATGCCCCGCCGGTTCTTCTTCACCTCGACCTGCCAGCCGGAGAAGCCCATCGCCACCGAGGAGATCTCACCGGCGATGACGACCGCCCGGTTGCTGCCGGACGCCTGCCGGATCAGCTGGCGCACGTAGTCGCGGGCCAGCATGTCGCGCCAGCTCTCAGCGTCGTCGATGAGCAGCACCACCAGGCCGTCACCGGGCTCCATCAGCTCGGCGAAGTCCGGGTCGCGCGGGTTCTCGTCGGTGATCACGCCACGCACGCCGGGACGGCCGGCCAGGTCACGCAGCGGCGACCGCAGCGGCGCGCCGATCACGATCTCGGCGCCGCCGCGCAGCAGCGACTCGGCCATCACCCCGAGCGCCGTGCTACGGCCGGAGCGGGCCGGGCCGGCGATCAGGAACGTCGGCAGGTCGTTGACCAGGTCCATGCCGATCGGCTCGAGCTCGTCGCCGCCGACCCCGATCAGCGCCCAGCCCGGCGCCGGGGTGGGCAGGGTCGCCCACACCTGGTCGAAGGTGAGCTCGGTGGGCATGACCGCGATCCGGCTCGGGCGCTTCTCCCGCGGCACCGCCGCCTCCCGCTCGGTGAGCCGGCCGGCCAGCGCGTGCATGGCGGCCACCTGGGCCGGACCGGACGGGTCCGGGGCGATCAGCGCAACCTGCATCTCGATCGCGCTGCCGGCCCGGTAGCCGCGGCCCGCCGGCATCTGCTCGGGGATCTTGCGCGGGTTGAGGCCGGCCATGCTCGCGTCGGCCCGGTCGGACAACCGCAGCACCACCTTCTCCTCGGTGAGCGAGCTGATCCGGCCGCTGAGCAGCGAGTGGTCACCGGTGATGACCAGGTGCACACCGGCGCTGGCGCCCTCCCGCAGCAGCGTGTAGATCAGGTCGGTCAGCGCGCCGCCGTCGTGCTCGCTGAGGGTGCCCATGAACCCCTCCCAACGGTCCAGCAGCAGCATCACGTGCGGCAGCCGGTCCTCCGGGGCGGCGGTGGCGCGCTGTTCGGTCAGGTCGGCGAACCCGCCCTCACCGAGCACCCGCTGGCGGCGCTGCACCTCCTGCTGGAGACGGTTGAGCAGGCGGACCGCCCGCTCGGTATCGGAACGCTGCACCACGGCGCCGCAGTGCGGCAGTTTGGTCAGCGGCAGCAGGGCGCCGTTGCCGCAGTCCAGGCCGTACAGATGCAGGTCGGTGACCGACGACGCGGCGGCCGCGGCGGCCGCGATGCTGCGCAGCGCCTGCGACCGGCCGGAGCGGGGCGCCCCGGCGATGTGCAGATGCCCGAAGGTCGACAGGTCGATCCGCAGCGGCTTCTGCTGCTGGTTGCGGGGCAGGTCCTGCACCGCCCACGCGAACGTCGGCTCGCCGCGCTCGTCGTACTCCGGCTTGCTCGCCAGGTCGGCCACGTGCAGGGTCGGCAGCGGCGGCAGCCAAGGGCGGCGCTGCTGCGGGAAGTTCGCCAGGTCGTTGGCCAGCCGGATCGCCGAGACCAGCACCGACAGGTCGGTGGCCTCCTCGGTCTCCTGCGCTCCGCGCGGGCGCTGCGGCACCGGGCGGCCCAGGTGCTGCCAGTCGACCGCGTAGAGGAACGGCGCGACGGTGGTGGCCTGGCTCTGCCGGCCCGGGCGGCGGCCACCGACCCGGCCGGTCTGGAACGGGATGAGCGAGCTGTGGCCGAGGCGGGCGTACCCGCGGCCGGGGCTGGACGCCGGGATGGTCGCCGCCTCGCGGGCGTCGATGACGTCGGTGCTCTCCCCCGCGTCGGTGACCCGCAGCGCCACCCGCAGGTTGGTGTTGGCGCGGATCTCGGCCGACACCACACCCGACGGGCGCTGGGTGGCCAGGATCAGGTGGATGCCGAGCGACCGGCCCCGCTGGGCGATGTTGACCAGGCCGGTGACGAAGTCGGGCAGCTCACGGGCCATCGACGCGAACTCGTCGATGACGATCAGCAGCCGTGGGATCGGGGCCAGGCCGCCACGCCGCTCGGCGTAGTCGATGTAGTCCTCGATGTCCTTGGCGCCGGCCGCCGCGAGCAGGTGCTCGCGGTGGGTCAGCTCGGCGCCGAGCGAGGTGAGCGCCCGCTCGACCAGGTGGGTGTCGAGGTCGGTGACCATGCCGACGGTGTGCGGCAGGTCCACGCAGTCCTTGAAGGCCGCGCCGCCCTTGTAGTCGACGAGCACGAAGTTCATCGCGTCCGGCCGGTTCGCCACCGCCAGCGAGGCGACCACCGTCTGCAGGAACTCCGACTTGCCGGAACCGGTGGTGCCGGCGACCAGGCCGTGCGGGCCGTGGCTGACCAGGTCGAGGGCGAACGGGCCGTCCAGCGCGTACCCGATGACGGCCCTGGTGTTGCGGCCGGACGCGGTCCAGCGGGCGTTGATCGCGGCCGGCGACGGATCCTCCAGGTTGATCACCTCGAGCAGCCGGGCCGAGCCGGGCAGCGCCGACTCGCTCTGGTTGTCGCTGACGTCGCGGATCGGGGCCAGCCGCCGGCCGGTCGAGCCGAACCACTCGTCGACCACCTCGTCGACCCGGATGTCGACGATCCGGGCGGCGCGCTGCTGGTCCAGGGTCGCCGGGACGCCCACGCCGCCGGCCACCACGGTGGTGCACTCCTCGGGCAGGGTGCGCTGGTCGCTGTCCACACAGATGCTGTAGACGCCGACGGCCGGGCCGGAGAGCAGGATGTTCACCACGCCCGGCAGCGAGCGCAGGCGGCGGGCGCCGTCCAGGACGACCACGATGTCCGGGTCGGTGATCACCGCGTTGGCGCCGGCGTTGAGGCGGGCCTGGCGGCGGCCGTCGATCAGCTCGATCAGCTCGGCGACCCGGCGGGCGATCGTCTCCGCGTCGGTGCCGAGCAGGGTGAGGGTGGCCTGCCCGAGCAGCGGGCGGGTGTGCGGCAGCCAGGCCGCCCAGTCCCACAGCTGGCCGCCGGCCGGGTCGGTGAGGATGTAGACCTGCACGTCACGGGGGCTCTGCAGGACGGCGAGCTGGCCGACCAGCCAGCGGGCCACCCGGCGCGGCCACTCGTCACGGCCGGCCACACCGACCACCCCGGCCTGCGCGATCGAGAAGGCGACCGGCACGTCGGTGACGGTACGGACGTCGCGGCGCGGGACGCCCTCGCCGTCCAGTTCGATGCTGATGTCGCTGGGCAGGTCGGCGGTGCCGACGCGGACCGTCAGGTGGTCGGGGTCGGTGCGGCGACGCTCCCAGAGGCGCGAGCGGGGGCCGGCCGCGATGACCAGCAGCTCGGCCGGGTCGGGGCTGGCCACCCGCAGGTCGCGGCGTTCCAGTTCCAGGGCGGCGTCGATGTCGGCGTCGATCCGGTCGCGGATCGCCTTGTACTCCTTGATCCGGCTGCCGTGGCTGCGTTTGCCCTGGCGGCGGCCGGTGAACCAGTTCGCCACCACCATGACCGGCGACATCGCGGCCATCATCAGGTAGAGGGCGTTGCTCATGGCGGTGGCCATCACGATGCCGAAGACGGCGGGCAGCGCGGCGGCCAGCCAGGGCATCGGGTTGGTGTCCGGGGTCTTCGGCTCGGCCGGGACCCGGAACTTGCCGGGGCGCTGCGGCGGCAGCAGCCGGGGCGGGCGGTTGTAGTCGAGGTACTCGCTGTCCGGGGACGTCTCGACCATCGCGTCCGGGCGCAGCACCGGGTGCGCCTCGAAGACGGTCTCGCCGACGAACAGCTGGACGGTCTCGCGCCAGGTGGCCTCGCCGTCCGGGACCGGTTCGCGGTCGAGCCGTACGCCGTCGACCGCGCTGCGGATCCGGACCGTGGCGTCGATGGCGATCCACACGGTGGCGACGACCGGCGGCTGTTCCGGACCGAGCCGGACCGTGCTGCCCGGGGCGGAGCCGATCCGGTGCTCCCCGGCGCCCAGGCTCCACACCCGGCCCGCGCCTGAGCCGGCGACCGCCCGCAGCGTGACCAGGCCGCCGATGACGACCGGGCCGGGTGCGGGCTGGTGCAGCGACACGACCGTGCCGTCGTGGATGCCGCTGCCGGCCAGTGGCAGGTCGAGGTCGAGCCGCTGGCCGTCGCGGTAGACCCGGTCCTCGTCCAGCGGTGGCATCCGGGCCACGTAGGACGGGTCGAGGCCGTCCAGCAGGGCCTTGACTACGTCGCGCACCGGTGTGGTGGGTTCGGCGTCCACCAGCACGTCGACTGACCACGCCGACGGATACACCAGGGTGATCAGCGCCCGCACGTTCGTTGCTTACCTTTCCGGCAGATGTGGGGTGGGACAGGCCGCCGCGCCGGCCCTTTCCCGGGCCGGCGCGGCGTGGTGGTCACTTGTTGAGCGACTGCGCCAGCTGGGTGTCCATGTCACGCATCGCGTCGACGGCCTTGTCCAGCCAGGAGGAGAGCTGCTCGAGCGTCTCCATGACCTGGTTGGCCGACGTCACGAACTCGGTGTGGACCTCGTCGAACTTGCCGGACGCCTGGTCGGTGACGAAACCGGACGCGGTCAGGTTGTCGACGATGGACTTGCACTCGGTCAGCCGCGAGTCGATGTCGTTCTTGTTGTTGCGCATCCGGGTCGCGCTGTCCGACATCTCGGTGTACGTGATGTTGAGGTTCGCCATCGCAGGTCCCTTCGAGTGGTGCCGGGTGATGGCGCGCACCATCCCGACGATCAGTAACGCGACCAAAGTAGGGCGATAAGGCTTTCATGTCTATGTAGGTTTGGACACTCCGGACGTACCCGCTTTACCTCGACGCCCTAAGATTCGGCGATCATGGGCCACCGTCATTACGAATGAAGTGGCTCTCATCGATGAATGACGCGCCGAGGCTCGAGGAGAAAACGATGAACTGGCTGGGCCGATCGGCTCGCGCCGCCCTGCGGTACGCGATGACCGGGCTCACCGCGGCCGCCGCGGTGGCCGTCTTTGCGACCGGACCCGCCTTCGCGGATCCCATTCCGGCGCCGTCCGATAAAGGACAGTCCGCGCCGTACTATGTCGTCACTGACAGTTACAACGGAGAGCCGGAGTATCTGTACGAGATCGCCGAGCGATTCCTCGCCGACGGCAACCGGGCAATGGAGATCTTCGAGCTGAACAAGGGACGCTGGCAGCCCGGCGGTCAGCAGCTCACCAAGGCCGAGGTGATCGAGCCGGAGTGGGTGCTGCGCCTGCCGCCCGACGCCAAGGGCGACGGCGTGAAGACCGGTGTCCTGCCGTTCTACGAGCCGGCCGGCGCCGGTGCGCCGACCGACGCCGCCTCCGCCCCCGCCGAGCCGGCGCCCGCCACCATCACCCCCGCGCCGACCACTCCGGCCGCGCAGGCGCCGGCGTCCGACTCCGGCAGCGGCTGGCTCGCGCCGGTCCTCATCGGGCTGGCCGCGCTCCTCGCGGTCGCCGGGCTCGCCTGGCTGGGCCTGTTCCTGGTCAAGCGCCAGCGCGCGAAGAAGCCGAAGCCGGTGGCGCTCGCCGTGATGGGCGACTCCGACGCGTGGGCCGTCGACCGGGCCGCCCGTGCCCTGGCCACCGCCTGCGCCCAGCAGGGCCGGCCGGTTCCGGACGCGATCGCGGTGGTCCTCGGCCCGGAGGCGATCACCGTGCGCCTGGCCACCCCGGACGAGGCGGCCCCGGCCGGCTGGCTGGTCAGCGACGCCGGCCGGGTCTGGTCGTCCACCGTCGGCGAGGTGCAGCGCGCCGTCGTCGACAACAGCCTGCCCGCGCCGTTCGCCCAGCTGGTGCCGATCGGCCTGACCGGAACCGGTCAGGTACTGCTCAACCTCGCCCAGTCCGGCGGCGTGATCAGCGTCGAGGGCGACGCCGACCGGGTCGTCGAGCTGACCCGCGCCTGGTCGGTCCGGCTGGCCCGCAGCCCGTGGGCGTCCGGCCTGAAGGTGGTCCGGGTCGGCTTCGAGCTCGACCCGGCCGAGCGGTTCACCGGCGTCGAGGCGCAGTCGGTCGGCGACGTGACCCGGATCGCCGAGACCAACCCCGGCGGTGGGGTGCTGTTCCTCGCCACCCCGCCGCGCGGGCACGAGCTGGTCACCGTCAACGGGCTGCTGGACGCCCCGGGCCGACTGTGGTCGGCGGTCGTGGTCAAGGCCGACGAGGCCACCTGGCGGGTGTCGATCGACGCGGCCGGCACCGTCCAGACCGGACTGCTCCCGCAGCGGACCAGCCTGCGCGTCTGACCTGCGCCGGTCCGGGCCCGCTGACGATCATCGGGCCCGGACCGGCGGCTCCAGCCGCCGGAGCCCGGCCGAGTGGGCCCGCCGGCCCGCGACCAGCAGAATCGTCGCGGCCACGGCGGCCAGCGGCACATACCGCATCGCAGTCTCCAGGCCGAGCCGGTCGGCGAGGACGCCGGTCACGATCGGGCCGGCCGCCAGCCCGAGCATGTTGTTGAACAGGGTGAGGACACCGAACGCGGTGGCCCGGATCGACTCGTGGGTGAGCCGCGCCACCAACGCGCCGGTGGGACCGGCGGTGCCGGCGGCGAAGAAGCAGCCGACCGCGAGCAGCAGCAGTTGCGGTCCGCCCGGCCGGATCGCGAACCCCGCGCCGAGAAAGACCAGGGTCAACACCGCGAACACGACGGCCGTGGTCCACTCGGCGGCCGGCCGGGTTCGCCCGGCCCGATCGGTGATCAGGCCGCAGACCGCCATGCCGGCCCCCATGACCAGGATGAACAGGGCGGCGACCGGCGCCGCCCGGTCCGGGGCCATCGCGTACGCCCGGTTGAAGTAACTGGGCAGCCACCCGAACAGGGACCCGGCGATGAACAGCTGGAGCCCGCCGCCGAGATAGGCGAGGACCACCGCCGGGGTGGCGAAGAGCGTGCCGAGACGGGCGCGCTGCTCACCGGCGGCCGGCGACGGCCCGGCGCCGGCGTCGCTCCGGTGGGCGGCCAGACTGCGCTCGCTGATCGTGAGCCGGTAGAGGCCGGCCAGCACGAGACCGAAGACGCCCATCGCGGCGAACGCCCACCGCCAGCCGAATTGGACGGCCAGGACACCGCCGAGCGCGACGCCGAGGACCGAGCCGAACGATCCGGCGGCCATGAACGCGCCGGTGAGCGAGGCCCGCCGCCGCGCCGGGAAGACCGCGAGGACGACGGCCAGACCGACGCTGCCGTACGCGGCCTCGCCGACCCCGAGGAGCAGCCGGGCCACCAGCAGGTGCCCGTATCCGGCGGCGAGCGCGCAGCCCACGGTGGCGAGACTCCACACGGTGGCCATCACGACGATCGCCCGGACCCGCCCCCACCGGTCGCCGGCCAGCGACAACGGAGCCGCGAGCAGTCCCACGGCGAGGGCGACGACGCTGGTCAGACTGCCCAGCTGGGTGTCGGTGAGCCCCCACTGCTGTTTCAGGAACGGGAACACCGCCGACAGCACCTGCCGCGACATGTAGTCCGACAGCAGGAGCCCGAAGGTGAGCGTGAAGACGATCCACGGGAACACCCGGGAGACCCGGGCGGCGGGTGCGGCCATGATCGCCACAGGATCTCACGTGGGAGCCCGGAGCGGGCTCCCACGGTCGACGGCTCAGCCGGGCATCTTGGCGTACGAGCCGGTGTCCACGTCGTCCGACACCTTCTCCATGGTGTTGATGCTGACGTGCGGCCACTTGATCCGGCCGGGCCCGCCGTCCCGGCGCGGGAAGAAGTCCAGCTGGACCACCTGGACGTACTGGAGACGCAGCCGGGTGCTGCCGTCCGGCTCGCCGATCTCCTGGAGGAAGAACGTCGCCTTCATCTCCGAGGCGTTGGCCTGCTTCACGATGAACGGGATGTTGCTGATCCCGGCCCGCTCAACAGTGGAGTCGAACTCCAGAACCGTGGTCTGAATGATGTTCACCCCCTGGTTGGCCGCCGTGAGCAGCGCGGTCGGGTCGGTCGGGTCGAACAGGTTCAGGAACGGGTTGTCGTGGAAGTGCTTGTAGGCCGCCAGGTACGGGCTGTTCAGGTCCTGGCTGACCCCGATCGGCAGGGAGTTGACCGCCGGGATGGCGGGCGCGCCCGGGGTGATCTGGAAGTCGCCGAGCGCGAGCACCGCGTCCCCGTGCGGGATGGTGGCGAGCCGGGCGATCCGCGGACCGCCCTGTTCCACGCCGTCGAGCAGGTTGAGCAGCAGCCCCGGCTCGTGGTGGATCGGCAGGTCGGGACGGCCGGCCAGCCCGCTCTGCGGGAAGTCGTCGGCGACGGCCTGGGCGATGGCCTGCTCGTAGTCGATGGCCACCAGCGTCTGGTCGCCCTTGATCGCGCCGATCTCGATGCCACGGTTGGGCACCGCCTTGTCGACGAGCTGGAACTTCAGTTCCTCGTTGTACTGGTTGACGAGCAGCCGGAACGGTGGCCCGCCGGCCCCGTCGGGTGGCGTGAACGGCAGAGCGATCATGTTCCAGCCCCGCCCCGGCAGGCCCGGCTTGTTCGCCCAGGTGCCCGGCAGCAGCCGGAACGGCCCGAGATCCGGGTCGCCGGTACGCGCGGGCTCGAGGTGCCGGCCCTCGCGTTCGAGACGTTCGATGTTTGCGGCACTGGTCACGGAAGGCAGCCTTTCCGAACAGTCGACAGCAAGGTCGAGAAAAGAGCCGAGCAAATCCCGGCTTCCCTCCAAAGGACCGGTTCCGCGTTTCTCAGATACCGGCGCGGCCGGAAGAATCACCAGGTCAGAGCCGATCAACCCACTCGGTCAGGAATGATCGGCTGATATGCCCTCACCGTTTCGGGGCGGGCCTTCGATAATGGACCTCGTGACCGGCCGGGAGACATCTCAGATGCCGGGGCCGGCGGCCGAAACATCAGCGGTGATCGCCACCCCGCCGGATCAGCCCTCGGTACGTGACCAGCTGATCACGCGCCTCCAGGAGCTGGAGCTGCTCACCCCGAAGAACTTCGAGGGAGTGTCGGCCCCGGCCGCGGTCGTCGAGTTGCAGGCCCGCCACCACGGGTACGACGACCTGGTCCAGCGGGCGCAGCTGATCCTCGCCGACGTGGCCGGGCGCCGGGGCGACATCGCCGAGCAGGGCCGGGTCGCCAAGGCGGTCACACTCTGGGCCGAGCAGCACGACGACGACGTCCTGCTGGCCCGCGGCCACCGGTTGCAGGCGATCTTCTACCGCCGGCTCGGTGACAGCGCGCAGGCCCTCGCGCACGCCGTCACCGGGCTCCAGCACGCCGAGCACCTGCCCGAGCGGCTCCGCTGCAGCCAGCTGATCACGCTGGGCCTGCTGCTCGACCTGAACGGGCAGTACCAGGAGGCGGAACGCCGGTTCGGTGAGGCGCTGCTGATCGCCGAGAAGAACGACGACCCGGATCAGGCGCTCACCGTCATCAACAACATGGCGTTCACCGCGTACGAGAACGAGGACTTCGACACCGCCAACGACCTGGCCCGGCAGATGCACACCATCGCCACCGACCACGGCATCCGGCTGGACGGGCTCTACCTGGACACCCTCGCCCGGATCTCGATCATGCAGGAGCGCTACGACGACGCCGAGGCCACTCTCCAGCCGGTCCTCGACGACCCGGAGGGCCCGCTGCTCAGCGAGGGCGACAGCCTGCCCGAGTGCCTGCTCACCCTGGTCGAGATCTACCAGGGCACCGGGCGCCCCGACCTCGCCGGGCAGACCCTCGACTGGGCCGGCGAGGTCTGCGACCAGCGCGGGCTCGCCGCGATCGCGGCCCGCGTGCACCGGGCCCGGGCCGAGTGGCACGCCGGCGCCGGGCGGTTCCAGCAGGCGTACGAGGAGTACCGGCTCTACCACGCCCGGTCCGAGGCGCTGCACTCCGCCGAACGCGAGGCCCGCGCCTACGCCATGCAGGCGGTCTTCGAGGCCGAGGAGGCACGCCGGTCGTCCGAGCGGTTCGAGGCGCTGGCCTACCAGGATGCGCTGACCGGCCTCTACAACCGGCGCTACGCCGACGAGCGCCTGGCCGCCGCGGTCGCCGCCGCCCGCCGCAACGGCGAGCCACTGTCCGTGGCGGTCGTCGACGCCGACCACTTCAAACGGATCAACGACCAGCTCACCCACGCCGCCGGGGACGCCGTGCTGCGGGAGCTGGGGGCGCTGCTCCGCGGGTTCGTCACCGGCTCCGAGATCGCCGCCCGGCTCGGTGGGGAGGAGTTCCTGCTGCTCCTGCCGGGCGTCGGCGCGACCGCGGCCCAGCATCGGTGCGAAACCCTGGCCGCGATGGTACGGACGACCGACTGGACCGGGCTGGCCGGCACACTGCCGGTGACCGTGAGCATCGGCGTGGCCACCCACACCGAAGGGCCGGTCACCCCGGATCTGCTGCTCGACCGGGCCGACCGCAGTCTCTACGCCGCTAAGCACGCGGGCCGGGACAGGGTCAGCGCGGGCTGACCCTGTCGGCTCCGGCCGTGAGCGGGTAGCCGTACCGAATGATTCGCAACGCGGCCGCAACGCCGCCGGAAACGTCCCGCACCGCCCGGCCGGGACCGTCTTCTCATGACCGTGACGCCGCACGCCTGCACCGACAGCGACTACGCCGCGCTGGGGGTCGTCCCGCGCTGGACCGATGCCTTCGGCATCGTCCGCGGAGTCGCGGACCGGACCGGGGAGACCCTCGCCGCGCGTTTCCGGCGCGACACCCCCGGCGCCGACGTCGTCATCGCGACGCCGGGCCGATGGCATCCCCGGCTGTACGGCAAGGTCGAACTCGAGGACGGCGGCGTGATCCGCGCCGACGGATTCGTCGACCGGCCCGGCTACCACCGTCTGACCACCGACGACGGGTCCACCCACCTGGTCCTGGCCGCGCCCGAGCAGCTCCCGCAGCCGCCGCGGACCGGTGGGCTCGCGGTGCAGCTCTACGCCGCGCGCAGCCGCGACTCGTGGGGCATCGGCGACTTCCGCGACCTCGCCCTGATCGCCCGGTCGGCCGCCGCCCGCAAGGCGGGGGTGCTGATGGTCAGCCCGGTGCACGCGATGGCCCCGGTCGCCCCGGCGATGAACTCGCCCTACAGCCCGGCCAGCCGCCAGTGGCTCAACGTCCTGCACATCGCGCCCGGTGACGCGCCGGGCGCGGAACGCATCGACCTGTCCGACCTGGCCCTCGCCGGCCGGGCCCTGAACGCCCAGCGGCACATCGACCGCGACGCCGTCTGGAAGATCAAGACCGCCGCCCTGGAACGGGTCTGGACGATCACCCGCCGCGACGAGCCGGCCGAGTTCCAGGCGTGGGCCGACGAGCGCGGCGCCGACCTGATCGCCTTCGCCACCTGGTCGGTGCTGGCCGAACTGTACGGCGGCGACTGGCGCAAATGGCCCGACCGCTACCGGCACCCGCAGAGCCAGGCGGTCACCGTGTTCACCGCCGCGCACGCCGACCGGATCCGCTTCCACATGTGGTGCCAGTGGGTGGCCGACCGGCAGTTCGCGGTCGCCTGCCGCAGCGGTGTCACCGTCTGCGTCGACGTGGCGGTCGGGTTCGACTTCGGGTCAGCCGACGCCTGGCAGCACCAGGACCTGCTCGCCTTCGACTTCGAGGTGGGCTGCCCGGCCGACCCGTGGAACCGGGAGGGCCAGCGCTGGTCGCTGCCGCCGTTCGACCCGTCCCGCCTCGCCGCGGCCGGGTTCGCGCCGTTCACCGCACTGGTCCGGGCCGGGCTGCGGCACGCCGGGGCGCTGCGCATCGACCACGTGATGCAACTCTGGCAGCTGTTCTGGGTGCCCGTCGACGGCGGCGTCGACGAGGGCGCCTACGTCAGGTATCCGGTCGACGCGCTGCTCGCCGTGCTGCGCATCGAGGCCTGCCGGGCCGGCGCGTGGATCGTCGGCGAGGACATCGGCACGGTCGCCGCCGAGGTCCGGGAGACGATGGCGTCGATCGGGATGCTCGGCTACCGCACCGAGATGGGCCGGTTGTCCCGGTTCAACCCGGCGAACTCGATGGGCGCCGCGAGCACCCACGACCAGGCCACCATCGCCGGCATCCTGACCGGCTCCGACGAGACCGACATGGAACGGATCGGGAAGGCGTACGATCCGTCGTTCGTCGCCGGGACCCGCCGTGACCTGTGCGAACAGGCCGGGCTCGACCCGGCCGGGCCGTTCGGGCCGGAGCAGGTGCACGCGGCGATCCTGGCCGAATACCGGGAGCTCGCGGCCAGCCCGTCCCGGGTCGTGGTCGCCACTCTCGACGACGCGGCCGGGGTCAGCGAGCGGCCCAACATGCCGGGAACCGTCGACGAATACCCGAACTGGCGGATCGGCCTTCCGGCACCCGTCGAGGAGCTGCTGGCGACGCCGCTGGCCCGCGAGGTGCTCGCTACGCTGGCGACCCGTCCGGACTGACGTCCTCGCCCGCCTTTTCCTCGCCCGCCCGCGCCTCTTCGGAGGCGCGGGCGGTGCCGTAGACGATGCCTCCGGCGCCGGCCAGCATTCCGGTCAGCCGCAATGCGGCGATCAGATCAAGATCTCCCCATCCGGTACGGATGACCGCCGCGTCGAAGATCAGGTCGCCCGCATCGCCGTATGGGAGCGGGGCGGACAGTATCCCCAGGTAGACGACGGCCAGTGCGGCCACCGCGAGCAGCAGCCCACCGGCGGCGACCGCACTGCCCGCCACATCCGCCCTTTTCACACCTTCTGATCGGTTTGTCCCGTCTCCGCCGACGGTCGCACGATAGGCGCCGAACACCGCCGACCCGATCGCGAGCACCGCCACCGCCAGCGGGAATCCGACGGCCACGAGCAGGCCGCCCGCCGCCCCGTCCCGTTTCTGGGCGGCGACGGCCAACGCCAGGTCGGCGCCCGCGACGATGATCAGCAGCGAACCGACCGCGGCAGCCACGACCACCGGATCACGCCGCCGGGACTCCGCCGGCGCCTGTTCCGCCGGGGCTGGCTCGGACGCGGTTCCCGCGGTCAGCGCCCACAGGAACGCGGCGGAGGCCAGCAGGACCGCGACGGTGGTCAGCCATTCGTCGGCGACCGCGTCCCGCACGAACGAGCCCGCGCCGCCGGCCGCCGGTTTGAGCAGCTGCGGGCCGACGACGGGCGAGGTCAGCATGTCCGGGACAGCGACGGCGACCGCGAGAACCGCGATGCCGGCGAGCAGCGACCACCGGACCCGGCGGACCGCCTCGTGCCTCGCGGCGACGAGGACACCGAGCGCGCCCAGCGCCAGCACCCCGGCCTGAGCCGCGAACTGGTCCGCCCCGAACAGCGCCGCCACGATCGCGACCGAACCGGACGCCGCAGCCGTCAGGAGAACCGGTCGCGAGTTCTGCACGCGGTGATCATCGCAGACCGGTCAGGTCAGGGTCGCGGCGCGCTGCTCGGCCTTCCGGATCAGCTCCCGCACCAGCGTCTCCGAGCCGTCGGAGTTCTCCCACCCGAGGTCGGCGACCACCACGATCGCGTCGTTGACCCGGGACAGCGCCGCGTAGTGATTGACGGTCGCCGGTTCCTCATCGGCATAGGAGAACCGCTGACCGATCCGGACCAGCATCGAATCCCCGCTGGACTCGATCACCTCCCACCTGTGCTGCCCCTCGCCGAGCCCACCGGGGCACTTCTGCAACGCGGCGCCGACGTCCTTGAACTGCTCGGCCGCTCCCCCGGGCCGGTGCCGCCCGACGAACTCCACCACCACACTCGGGGTGCTGGCCTCCTGCCGACCCGGAACCGCGTACCGCACCGCCACCGCGTCCGTCCGGGAACCGTCACTCGGATAGCGCTCCTCGCCACACGGCCGCAGCGGCCGCACGTGCGAGAACTGCCCCTGTTCCAGTGGCTCCGCCGACACCCCGCCGACATCCTCCGGCTGCAGCAGCGCCGCTGCCGGGATCCCGGTCGCCGCCGCACTCGCGCCCGGCTCGACCTGGACACTCGTCTCCGCGGCCGGACTCGTCGTCACGACCGGATCGGCGGCCGAGGTGCACGCCGTCAACGAGACGCCCAGAAGCCCGACACTTGCCGCGAACCACATCGATCTGCTCTGCATCCTCGATCACTGCCCGCGAAACCGCTCCCCCACACCCCGTCGGCACGACGACCGGCTGCGCGCTCGATCTGGGGCACTCCGACGAGGGCGACGGTGATCACATTTGCCCTTTTTGAGCGATTGGCCGACGAACGCGCCGATAGTTTTCAAGTCGGATACCCGTACGCGGAAAGAAAGCTGTTTCGTTGTTTCAGTCGCTCCTCCAGTCCACCGAACCGATCACGATCGTCGCTGTCGGCCTCACGCTCTGCGCGGTCGTCGCGACGCTGCTGCGGCGCAAGGTCAAACCGGCCGTCGAGCTCACCTGCCGTGCGCTGCTCGCGCGGGTGCTTCCGCACCTGCCCGGACCGGTGCGACGAGTGGCGCGACGATGCCGTGACCGGTTCGGGGCCGCGCCGATGGAGACCGTCCGCTCGGTGCTGGTCACCGCGGCGGCCGCCGGCATCGCCTGGACCGCGGCGGACACGCTCAACCTGGTCGGCCCGGTCACCGCGGCGATCTCGGCGACCCTGTCGGTGCAGCTGAGCTCGCACGCCTCGGTCCGCGAAGGGGCACAACGACTGGTCGGCACCCTCGCCGGGATCGCGGTCGCGGTCGTCGTGTGGAGCATGTTCGGCATCGACGAGTGGGGCATCGCGGTGATCGCCGGCTGCGGCCTGGCCCTGGGCCGGCTGCTGCGGCTCGGCGACAGTTCGGCCACCGTTCCGCTGACGTCGCTGGGCATCCTGGTCGGCGGCACCGCGGTCACCGAGGCGTTCGTCTGGCAGCGGGTCGCCGCCACGGTCCTCGGCATCGTCGTCGGCATGATCGTGTCACCGCTGGTCAGCGGCATGACCCCGCTGGAACGCGCACGCGGCCGGCTCGCGCACCTGTCCACCGAGATCGCCGCCCTGCTGGGCCGTCTCGGCCAGGGCGTCCGCGAGGGCTACGACCGCGACGAGGCCGCCGCATGGCTGGCCCGTTCCCGCGAACTCGACGAGGACCTGGCCGACGCGGTCACCGCCGTCGACGAGCTGACCCGGCAGGCCCGCTGGTCACTGACCACCCCGGTGGCCCGGGTGACCCCACTCGACCAGACCCTGCGCGCCCTCGAACACGGCGTGCACCAGGTCAACTCGGTGGCCCGCTCGATGTTCGACGCGGCCGCCACCCCCGGCGCCCCGGGCGTCCCCGCGCAGATCGGCCAGGTCCTGGCCACCGCCGCCGACGCGTTCACGGCACACGCCACCCTGGTCGCCGACCGTAACGCCGACGCCGGCCGCGGCACCGGCAACCTGCACGAACTCCTGAACGGCCTCCGCGAGGAACGCCGCCGAACCCTCCGCACGGTCCGAACCGAAGTCGACGACACCGGAGTCCTGGTCCTGACCGGCTCGATCATCACCGACATCGACCGGATGGCCGGCTCCCTGGAACGCTCAGCCCCGGCCCTCTCGGTAGGCGTCCGAGAGCCGGGCCCAAGCATCCCCGCGGTCTCCGAGGTGCTCCCCGCAGTCCGCTTGATCTGGGAGAAGGCCTTGAGCCGCTAACCCCGCCGGCACACTGCGCCCGATCTTGCACGATTGTCCAGGCGCGGTGAGACACCGGACCGCAAAATGTCGTATTCGCTCAGATTCGTCCCCGCGCCCGACCTCGCAGATCTTGCACGGTTCTCCATGCTTGCGGCGATCTTGCACGATTCTTCACGTCTGGGTGTGATTTATCGTGCAAGATCCACTGCGCCGGGGAGACCTTGCAGCTTTCTACACGCTGGGACGCGGAAAGGACTGCAAGATCGGCGCGAGGGTGAACATTCGTGCAAGATCCACGGACGAGGGGCAACGAGCAACGAGCAAGGGGCGACAGGCGGCGGGCGACGGACGGCGGACGGCGGGCGACGAAACGGCGGACGCCGGGCAACGGACGGCGGGCGACGAAACGGCGGACGACGGGCGACGGGCGACGGACGGCGGGCGACGAAACGGCGGACGGCGGACGGCGGGCGACGAAACGGCGGACGCCGGGCAACGGACGACGGGCGACGGACGGCGGGCCGTCGCGGCCGAGCGGCAGGCAGCAGGGCGCGGGGGACGGGGTCAGCGTTTGCGGCCTACGGCTGTCCAGACGTTGATGTCGGAGCGGTCCGGGATCACCGCGCCGGGTTCGGGGCGCCACTCGCTCGCCGGGACCACTCCGGGTTCCACCAGTTCCAGGGTGTCGAAGAGGGCGGCGAACTCGTCCCGCGGCCGCGTCCACACGTCGGACCGCCCGGTCTCGACCAGCTGCTGGTAGAGGGCCTGCTGCTCGGGCGTGCCGAAGTCGGAGGTGGCGTGCGTGGCGACGAGGAAGCTGCCGGACGGCAGGGCGTCCAGCAGCTGCCGGACGATGGGCTGGGCGGCCCCGTGGCCGTGGATGAAGTGCAGGACCGCGATCAGCATCAGCCCGACCGGCTGCTTCAGGTCGAGGGTCTCGTGCAGGACCGGATTGGCGAGGATCGCCGCCGGTTCGTTCAGATCGGCTTCGATGTAGGCCGTCCGCCCTTCCGGGCTGCTGTTGAGCAGGGCACGCGCGTGCACCATGACCAGCGGATCGTTGTCGACGTAGACGATCCGGCTCTCGGGTGCGTGCCGCTGCGCCACCTGGTGGGTGTTGTCGGCGGTCGGCAGCCCGGTTCCGATGTCGAGGAACTGCCGGATTCCGGCTTCCTCCGCGAGGTACCGGGTGGCCCGCTGAAGCAGGGCACGATTGGCGAGGGCGCCGTCCCGTACCTTAGGAAAATGTTTTTGAAGCTCGTCGCCGGAGGCCCGGTCGGCGGCGAAGTTGTCCTTGCCGCCGAGCCAGTAGTTGTAACGCCGGGCCGGGTGCGGCTGGGTGGGGTCGATGCCCCGGGCGGCGGCGGTCCTGTCATCCACGCCGCTATTCAACACGCACAGTGAACCTCGCGCTAGATCCACTATGGTCGTGATCGTGGAACTGTTCGACGGCATCAGCGGTGTGGCACGGATCGGGCTGGGTCTGGCCGCGGTGGGCCGTCCCGGTTACATCACTCTCGGCCGGGACCGTGATCTGCCGTCCCGCACGGTCGAGGCGATGCGGGAGAGAGCACATCAACTTCTCGATCAGGCGTACGCCGCAGGCGTGCGCTATTTCGACGTGGCCAGGTCGTACGGGCGGGCCGAGGAGTTCCTGGCCGGCTGGCTGCCGGGGCACGACGACGCGATCGTGGGCAGCAAGTGGGGTTACACGTACACCGCGGATTGGCAGGTCACCGCCGAGACGCACGAGGTCAAGGACCACACCGTCGCGACGTTCGAGCGGCAACTCGGCGAAACCAGGGCGCTGTTCGGTGACCGGCTCGGGCTCTACCAGGTTCATTCGGTCACCCCGGACAGTCCCGTGCTCACCGATCGTGAGCTGCACCGGCGGCTGGCCGGGCAGGGCGCGGTGGTCGGGTTGTCGACGAGTGGGCCGCGGCAGGCCGACGCGATCCGGGCCGCGTGCGCGATCGAGGTCGACGGGGTGCCGCTGTTCCGCAGTGTGCAGGCCACCTGGAATCTCCTGGAAACGAGCGCCGGCCTGGCCCTGGCCGAGGCGCACGCGTCGGGCCGGGCGGTGATCGTCAAGGAGGCGCTGGCCAACGGCCGTCTCGCCGACCGGGACGAGGCAGCGCTGGCCACCGCGCTGCGGCAGCCGTGGGCGACGATCGTGCTGTCCGGGGCGGTGACCGGCGAGCAGCTGGCGTCGAACCTGCGGGCGGCCGCCACCGAGCGGGACAGCCCGCCGGCGCCGGAGCCGGCCGGGGACTACTGGGCGGCCCGGTCGCGCCTGCCGTGGACGTGATGGTGGGGGCGGGTGGCCGTACCAGAAGACGGGTTTGACCTTGCAGCGCTGCAAAAAAGTCCAAACGGATTTCAGGTATGTGCCGGGCCGGTCACGTTCCACCTGTTGGCGTGCGGTATGACATCTCCATGACTGATACGGATGCACGGCCGCCGGCCGGCTTGCGCGAAGCGATCGACGAGGGCCAGACCGCTCTCGGGATCGAGTTGGGGTCGACGCGGATCAAGGCCGTGCTGACCGGACCGGATCATGAGGCGATCGCGGTCGGCAGTCACGACTGGGAGAACCAGTTCGTCGACCGGACCTGGACGTATTCCCTCGAAGCGGTGTGGGCGGGTCTCCAGGGCTGTTTCGCCGCGCTGGCCGCCGACGTCCGGAACCGGTACGGCACCGAGCTGCGTTCGGTCGGCGCGCTCGGCGTCTCGGCGATGATGCACGGCTACCTCGCGTTCGACGCCGAGGGTGAGCTGCTCACGCCGTTCCGCACCTGGCGCAACACCAACACCGGCGACGCGTCCGAGCAGCTCAGCGAGCTGTTCGGGTACAACATCCCGCACCGCTGGAGCATCGCGCACCTGTTCCAGGCCGTCCTGAACGGTGAGGAGCACCTGGGCCGGCTCGCCCACCTGACGACGCTGGCCGGCTACGTGCACTGGAAGCTCAGCGGCCGGCAGGTGCTGGGGGTCGGCGACGCGAGCGGCGTGTTCCCGATCGACGTGACCACCGGCGGCTACGACGCGCGGATGCTGGCCCAGTTCGACGAGCTGGCCGCCGGGCGGGTGCCGCTGAAGCTGGCCGACCTGCTGCCGGAGGTGCTGCCCGCGGGCGAGGCGGCCGGCACGCTGACCGAGGCCGGCGCGCGGCTGCTCGACCCGAGCGGCACGCTCCAGCCGGGCGCCACGCTGTGCCCGCCGGAGGGCGACGCCGGCACCGGCATGGTGGCGACCAACTCGATCGCCCGCCGCACCGGCAACATCAGCGCCGGGACCAGCATCTTCGCGATGATCGTGCTGGACGGTCCGCTGAGCCGGATGCACCCGGAGATCGACCTGGTCACCACGCCCGCCGGTGACCTGGTGGCGATGGTGCACTGCAACAACGGCGCCAGCGAGCTGAACTCGTGGGCCGGCCTGTTCGCCGAGTTCGCGGCGGCGCTCGGTGCTCCCGCTTCCAGTGGGCAGGTCTTCGAGACGCTGTTCAAGTCGGCGCTGACCGGCGCACCCGACGGCGGCGGGCTGATGGCGTTCAACTACCTGTCCGGGGAGCCGATCACCAAGCTGCACGAGGGACGGCCGCTCTTCCTGCGGGAGCCGGGCAGCTCGCTCACCCTCGGCAGTTTCATGCGGACCCAGCTCTTCTCGGCGCTGGCCACTCTGCGGATCGGCATGGACGTGCTGCAGAAGGCCGAGTCGGTGCAGCTGGACAGCATGTTCGCGCACGGCGGCCTGTTCAAGACCGAGGGTGTGGCGCAGAAACTGCTGGCGGCCGCGATCAACACGCCGGTGTCGGTCGGCAACCTGGCCGCCGAGGGTGGCGCGTGGGGCATCGCGGTGCTGGCCGGCTTCGTGACCGCGCGGCAGCCGGGGCAGAGCCTGGCCGACTTCCTGAACACGTCGGTCTTCGCCGGCGCGCAGCTGGACACGGCAGCGCCGGAGGCGGAGGACGTCGCCGGTTTCAACGCGTTCATGCAGCGGTACGTGGCGGCGCTCCCGGTCGAGCAGGCCGCGGTCGAGCACAGCTGACCCGGGTGGTGGCCCTCTCCACGGAGGGCCACCGTCCGTCTCAGCCGGTCAGTGACGGGCGGCCGCGATCTGCGGCCAGGACTTCGGCTGCGCGGGCACGGCCAGAGCGCTCACCCCGAGGTCGGGACGGCCCGGCGTGTACAGCCACGTCTGGAGGAACGCGTCCAGGTCGACACCGGAGATCCGCTCGGCCAGCGCCTGGAACTCGGGCGTGGTGCCGGCACTGAACTCCTTGGCGTCGGTCCAGGCCCGCAGGATCGCGGAGAAGTCCTCGTCGCCGACGAGTCTGCGCAGGTGGTGCAGGGTCAGCGCACCACGGTCGTAGACGGCGCCGTCGAACAGGTCACCCGCGCCCGGGTCGCCCGGCAGCACCTGCCAGAACGCACTGTCAGCCGGATACACCGTCCCGTAGACGTAGTCGGCGATCTCCTCGGCGGTCCCCTCACCCTGATCCTCGGACCAGAGCCATTGGGCGTACGTCGCGAAGCCCTCGTTGAGCCAGATGTCCTTCCACTGGCCGACGGAGACCGAGTCGCCGAACCACTGATGCGCCAGTTCGTGCACGACCAGCGAGTTGTTCGAGCCGCGGATGAAGCTGCGCCCGTCGTACACCGGCCGGGTCTGGGTCTCCAGGGCGAAGCCCTGATCTCCGGCGCCGGTGACCACGCCGCCGCGCGCGCCGAACGGATAGGGCCCGAAGAGCCCGGCCAGCCAGTCGGTGATCTCGTCGGAGCGCTCGACGCTGGTCTTCGCCGCGGCGGCGGTGGCCGCGTCCAGCCGCGTGTTGTACGCCGTGACGATCGGGCTGCCGTCGGCGGACGTGTCCTGGTAGGTGTCGAAGTCACCGATCGCCAGGAACGTCAGGTAGGTGGCCTGCGGTTTGTCCTGCCGCCACGACCAGCGGCTCCAGCCGTCGAAGGCGGGCGCCGCCCACCTGGTCGGGGTGCCGTTGGAGATCGCCTCCACGCCGTCCGGCACGAGCACCGACACGTCGAAGCTGGCCTTGTCGGTCGGGTGGTCGTTGCTCGGGTACCACCACCAGGCGATCTCCGGCTCGTTGACGGCCAGGGCGCCGTCCGGGGTCCGGTTCCACGAGGTGAAGCCGGCGGCGACGACGTTCGACGGGATGTCGTCGTACTCGACGACGATCGTCAGCGGGGCGCCCTTGGCGATCGTGCGGGCCGGGGTGACGACCAGTTCGTGATCGCTCTGCTTCGCGAAGGCAGCGGCCCGGTTGTTGACCCGCACCGACTTGGTGGCCAGGGCGAAGTCGAGGTTGAACCGGGACAGGTCCTGGGTGGCCGACGCCAGGATGGTGGTGGTGCCGGTCAGCCGGTCGGTGTCGGGGTAGTAGCGCAGCCGTATGTCGTAGTGTGCGACGTCGTATCCCCCGTTGCCGTATTCGGGGTAGTAGACGTCGCCGGCGCCGGCGCTCCCGGGCGCGGGTACGGCCTGGGACGCGGACGGAACACCGAGGACGACGGCCAGGGCGGCCGCCGTCACGGTGACTGTTCTGCGGAGCAAGGGTGTCTCCCTTCACGGAAGGTTTCCGATCGGGGGAAACGTACCAATGCATTTAAAAGAATCTATGAACGGGTGGTACGGCGGACAGCTTCGGAAAATCTCGCGCGCGACCGATCAGTTCGGGTGGGCTCGCCGGTCTGCACCGGTACCGACTGAAACGAAGGATCTGATCATGACCGTTGTAGAAGGCGCTCCCGCCGTGCGTTTCCACCGGACCCTCTGGGCGTTCCAGGGGCTGCTCGGAGTGTTCCTCATCGTCGCGTCTGCGGCGCCCAAGCTCGTCGGCGAGGCCTACGCCGTGCAGACGTTCGAGGACATGGGTGCCGCGACCTGGTTCCGCTACTTCATCGGCGTCGTCGAACTCGCCGGCGGCGTCGGGCTGCTCATCCCCCGGCTCGCCGGGCTCGCCGCGATCGGGCTGGCGTTGCTGATGGTCGGCGCCACCATCACCCAGCTGTTCATCCTGCACAACGGCGCTCAGGCGCTGACCCCCGTGATCATCTTCGCGATGTGCTGCTTCATCGCCTGGGGGCGCCGAGCCTCGATCCCCCGCCCGTCCGGCCGCTGACCGGTCAGCCAGGAGTTGCGGCTCGGGCGGTGGCGGCTCGGGTGAACTGGTCGTCGAAACGGCGTGGGAACGGGAGCATCAGGTGCTTCGCCCGCCAGGGGGCCAGCTGCCGGACGGCGTTGAATCCGGCCGCGGTGATCACCCGGTCCGCGGCCGGGAACAGCGGCCACGCCGGGTACAGCGAGACGTGCTCGACGTCCACCGGCAGTCCGGCCGGGCGGGACGGGGACACCAGGACCAGCCGGGGGTGGGCGTCTTCGGCGGCAGCGCAGTCTCGTGCGTACCCGATGAGCTCTTGAATCTCCGGCAGCGGCCCGGAGTGCACGATCAACCAGGCGCCCTCAAGGGCGTCGCGCGAAGGCGGGCACGGTGGGTCGGTCAGGGTGAGCGGCGCGCACCGGCCGGTGAGGTGCGCGCGGTGGGCCGGGGTCAGGTCCTCCAGCAGCCAGGTCTCGTCGAAGACGATCGGTTCGGCGGGCAGGATCCGCTGGTAGGCGTCCCAGCGCAACAGGCGGGCCAGGTGGACGGTCCGGGCGCCGGACGGGACCGACGCCGCCGAGAGCTCGCCGTCTAGCCCGGCCGGGAAGGCGTCGACCACCAGGGTCGACGGGCGCAGCGACGGCAGAGCGGCGGCCGGCAGCAGCCGGTGCGGGCCGCGGACCCGCGAGTCGGCGGTGAACGCCGACGCGGTCAGGATCGTCGCCGTCTCGCCGGGATGGCAGGTGTGCAGGTAGGCGCGGATGCGGGTGAGATGCCCGAGCCCGCCGCCCTGCACATAGCAGGCGATCACTTCACGGATTCCAGGACCTTCAGGTAGCCGTCGGTTTCGCCGGTGACGCCGAACCGGTCCCGGACCCGCCGTGCGCCCGCCGCGCCCAGGGCGGCCAGGGCGGCGTCGGTGGCGGTCGCGGCCCGGTGGACGGCGGCCCGGCAGGCATGCGGGTCGCCGGCCGGGAACCGGAAACCGATCTCGTCGTCGACCAGGTCGGCGAGGCCGCCGGCGTCCGAGGTGAGCAGCGGGATGCCGAGGGCGGCGGCTTCCAGGGCGACGTTCGGCAGGCCGTCGTAGAACGACGGCAGGGCCACCAGGTCGCATGACGCGTAGACGGAGAGCAGCTGGTAGCGGTCCTGGAACGGCAGGACGGTGTGCGCGACCGCGGGATGCGCGGCCAGCCATTCACCGATGCCGGGCTCCAGGTCACCGGCCAGGATCAGGTGGAAACGGTCGTCGGGCAGAGCATCGAGCAGCAGCCGTACGCCCTTCTTGTTCTTGAGCTGCCCGATCACCCCGATCGTGCGGTGGTGGGCGGCCACGTGAGCGGCCCGCCAGGTATCGGCGGCGCGCTGTTCGGACGGCAGGATCCGCCACTCGGCGGTGTCGATGCCGTTGGCGACCCAGGTGACCGGGACCTCCGGGGCGAGGGCGGTGACCTGAGGCGCCGTGGACGCGGCGACGACACACACGTGCGCCGACGAGCGCAGCGCCTCCAGGACGACCGGCTGCCGGCGCAGCGAGAACACACCGGTGTCGAAGTCGTTGCCGCGCAGCAGCGTGACCAGGGGCAGGCCACCCCACCGGGCGTAGACCGGGGCGGCCAGCATCGGGTAGGTGCCACCGAACGCGACGACGTGCGTGTAGTCGCCGATCTCCGGTTCGAGGACGGTCCAGAGGTGGCGCAGCGCGTGTTCCGGGTCGTCGGTGAGCGGCACCGTCCGCAGCCCGGCCTCCCGGTGATGGGAGGTGCGCCGGCTCAGGTGCACGACGTCGACGGGGACGCCGGCGGCACGCAGGCCGCGGACGATCCGATCGCAGGAGTTGGCCATGCCGCCGGGGCTGGGTGGATGGTTCTCGGTCACCCAGAGCAGGCGCATCAGCTGTCCACCAGGGCGTCGTCACCGTCGTCGAGGTAGTCCTGGGAGGCGCCCGCGTTCGGGTCGAACGCGGCCCGGTCGTAGGTGTCGAAGCTGGTGTACCAGACGGCGTCGGAGTACTGCTCGGACGACCGCTGGCGGTAGGACCGGCGACGCCGGGCGGCGACCGCGGCCGGGTGGCTGAGCTGGTTGCGGGCCGCCGCACACTCCGGGCACTGGCCGCCCTCGGCGATGTGGTCGGCGCAGATCGCCCGCCCGCACGCGGGGCAGCCGGCGACGGCCATCCGCCCGCACTTGCCGAGGGTGAAGAAGCCGGTGGTGACCGCGCACGGTGTCATGCTGCACTCCAGCGGAACGGTTCGGTGGCCACGGTCAGGATCCAGTCGACCTGCTCGTGGGGGCTCTGCGGTTTGCGGGTCACCTTGGCGGCGGCGGTCACGCTGCGGCGCGGGCCGTCGCGGACCACCGTCTGGATCCAGCGTGGCGGCGGGGAGCCGGGGCGTTGTCCTGGTGTGCCCGGGGGCAGCTTCCGCCGTACTTTAATGATCTGCACCTGTTTGGTCTTGCGTTTGATCTTGGTCTTGCCGCGCGGGTTGCGTTTGGTGACCTTGCGGGTCCGGACGCGGTCGACGACCAGCACCTCCAGGACGCTGCCGTCCCGCAGGTCGGCGCGCAGCCGCAGCCACGGATCGATGCTCCAGGTGTCGGTGGCCGACTTGACCGGCGGGCGAACCGGCAGCTCACGTGGCGGATGGCTTTTGCCCGGCGCCTCGTGGCCGCGCAGGTCGGCGGTGACCGTGAGGGTGCCCTTGCGGCCCAGGTCGGTGCTGATCTCGGCGATCAGCGGCACGATCACGTCGAGCATCCGCGGCGGCAGCGCCCATTTCGAGCGGCTGACCAGACCGGCGTGCCGGTGCAGGCTGGCGGTCAGCGCCGCCCAACCGTCGGCGGGCTGCGTCGCGGTGAACCCGCGCTCGTGGATGAGCGCCTGGTGCAGCGGATGGAATCCGGCGATCGCGGCCTTCTGCTTGCGCCAGAAGAACATGACCGGAACCTATCAGTGCCCTGCTACCAGGTCATAGACACCGGACAGGCGGGATCGCGCGTGTTTCCAGGTGTACCCGTCGATGATCTTCTGCCGGGAGCGTTCGCCGAGGTCACGGCAGATTTCCGGATATTCCAGGAGCACCCGGATGGCGCGCGACAGCTCGGCCGGACGATCCGGCGGCACGAAACGGCCCAGATCACCCAGAACCTCGCGGATCACCGGCAGGTCGGAGGCGACGACCGCGGTGCCGGCCGCCATCGACTCCCACACCTTGATCGGGCTGCAACCCTGCTCCAGGTTGCGCGGGGTGGCGGTCAGCGGCGCCACCGACAGCTCGGCGTGCGCCAGCCAGCCGGCCACCTCGTCGTGCGGGAGCTGGAAACGCCAGGTCACCGGGATCTTGAGATTCTCGGCCAGGCGGACCAGCGGCCGGGCCCGGGACGCCGCCACCGACGAGCACACCACGAGCGACAGATCGGTCAGGTCGGCCAGCCGGGCGAACGCCCGCAGCAGCACGTCGACGCCCTGCCACGGTTGCAGCGCGCCGACATAGACCACATACCGGCCCGGCGCATCGGGTGGGCGCGGCACGTCGGCCGCCACCGGATCGGCGCCGTTCGGGATCAGATGCACCCGGTCCGGCGGCACACCGCGTTCGGTCACGGCATTCCTGATCTGGTACGACGGAACGACCACCGCCTCGGCATGACGCAGACAGTGCTCCTCGAGCCCACGAATCTTCGCCAGCGTCGACGGGGCGGCCATCGGCCACGCGTAGGGCAGCTCGATCGACGGCAGCCCGTTCGCCTCGTACACCAGTTTCGCGTTCGTGGTCAGGGCCGGCAGCGCGCCCCACGGGTCACGGACGTGACAGATCTCCAGGGTGTCCAGGTGCGCGGCGAGCCGGTCGGCGGCCCAGGTGGAGAACGCCTGCGCCCGGTCCAGCAGGTTCGGCACGGCCTCGGTGAACCGGACGATCTCCACGCCGTTCTCCCGCTGGTAGGCGGGCAGGTCACCACCGCCCAGCACACACAGCAGGCCGCCGCCGTGGCGTTCGAACAGCTCGGCCGCCATGTGCCTGATGTGCACTGCCGAGCCCTTGGCCGACGGGAACCTGTCGAACGCCAGATACGCCGCGCGATGCCCGTCGCTCATGACCTTTCCCCCTTTTCCGGCTTTTCGGGCCTTCCGCTATTCGGGCCTTCCGCTCTTCGGGCCTTTCCGCTTTCGGGGCTTTCCGCGCCGTCCGGCTCGGGCGCTTTCACCAGCTGCGCTTTCGGTCGCCCGGCTCAGACGCCGTCACCGGCTGCGCTTTCGGCGGTGCCAGGCGATCTGTTCGGTCAGGCCCTCGTCCAGGTCCGTCGTCGCGGTCCAGCCGAGCAGGTCGGTGGCTCGGACGGTGCCGGCCCAGGTGCGGGTCACGTCGCCCGGGGCGGGATCCTTCGGCACCAGCGGCGGCGGGGCGCCGAGCAGCGTACCGATGCGATCGAGGGCGTCTCGCAGGCGGACGGTGACCGGATGGCCGACGTTGAGGATCGTGCCGTTCGGCAGCGGCGTGGTCGCCGCGCGGATGGTCGCGTAGACGACGTCGCCGACGAACGTGAAGGACCGGCTCTGGCCGCCGTCGCCGTAGAGCGGCGCCGGCGAGCCGGCCAGCCCGGCCTCGATGAACCTGTGAAACGCCATGTCCGGCCGCTGCCGCGGGCCGTAGACCGAGAAATACCGCAGGATGACGACGTCTCCGGCAACTCGCCGCGCAAGATTCTCGGCGTCCGATTTCGATCGCGCGTACGGGCTACGCGGGTCGATCGGGTCGTCCTCGGTGCAGGGCCGGTCGGCGTCGCCGTAGACCGAGGAACTGGACGCCAGCACGAAGCGGGGCCGGGTGGCCGCGCACGCGTCGAGCAGACGTGCCGTGGCGGTGACGTTGTCACGCTCGGTGTCGGCCGCCCCGGACCCGAACGAGGTGCGCACCCCGGGGCGACCGGCCAGATGCAGGACGGCGTCCGCGTCGGCCAGCGGCGCCAGATCACCTGTGACCAGATCACAATCGGTCACGGTGATGCCGGTCCGGGCGAGCTCGGCGAGGTTGGCCGGCGAGGCGCCCCGCGACCGGGCGTCGACCGCCAGCACCTCGTGCCCGGCGGCGGCCAGCGCCTGGGCGAGGTGACTGCCGATGAAGCCCGCCGCCCCCGTGACCACAACCCGCACAGACGCACTGTAATGGCTGCCCGAACTGGCACGGTCCGGTCATCCCCTGTCCGCGCCGGTCCCGGAATGCCAGTCTCGATGCAGCACACGGAGTCTGGGGGTGTCCGGTGTACCGAGAGCATCGACGGCAACGCGAGTCACGACCGGTGTCGAGCCCTCCGTCACCACCCCTGACCAGCCTCAACGAACAGGTGCCGGCCGACTCGCTCGGCGGTTACCTGCTGCGGAACCAGCCGGCGCCCCGGGCGACCGGGCTCGGCAGCTCCCTGGCCGCGTGGCTGCTGCGGCCCCGAGACCCGTCGCCGTCGACGGCCTCCTCGTCGTCGCCTTCGCCCCGCTTCCCGCTGGACCGGGTCGTCGACGCGCACGGGCTGGAGGTGGAGAGCCGTCCGGACCGCGTCTACCAGCGGCGATGGCCCGGAGCGGCACGCGCCGACGAGGTGCGGCCCGACTACCACGGGGTCGGGAGACTCCAGGTCGCCACCCACGCACACGGCGGGATCAACACCTCGGGGCTCGGGCTGATGTTCCCCGCGCACACCGTGCACGCGCGCAACTCGACGGCGGTGGTCGTCGGGAACAACTGCGAACTCACCCAGGTCGACCACGTACACATCCGGCAGGCGGTGATCGCCGACGACGACGCGCTGCGGTCCCGGCAGGTCGCCAGGATTCTCGAGAAGGCCGAACCCGGGAAGGACAACAGGCGGGTGGTTCGTGCGCTGCGGGCCGCACTGGCACGGCTGGCCGAGCGGCCGGAGGAGAAGGGGCCGGTGCAGGCTTCGCAACGGCTTCGGGCGGACTGCACCGCGGAGATCTACGACTGCGAGTCGGTGCAGCTCGGCGACGATGCGATGACCCGGCTCGACTCGCACTACGTCGTCGAGCGCACGGTGATCCCGGCCGGGGCGCTGCTCGCCGACAGCGCGGAGCTGGCCGCCCGGTACGTCGAGGTCATCGCGGGGACGGACCCGGATCCGGGCGCGCTCGCCGGGTTCCTCTGCGACCTGGTCGGGGCCGCTTCGAACGCTGAGGACGACAACATTCTCGGGTACGCCGACGGGCTGCCCCATCAACCGGCGACCCTGCTCGGGCTCTTCGGGATGTCCGAGGTCGACGGCATGACCAGCATCATGATCGGCACCGGCAACCAGCTGCACGCCGAACTCGACCTGACCACGGCGCGGCTGAACCTCGCCGACTCGCTCACCGACCGGCTCAGCCGGCATCGCGAGGACCTGGAGGCCGCCTCCCCCGAACCCGTTCCACCGGCTCAACCCCGGCCGCGCCCGCGCCGCCGCCCACCCATCGTGACCCCCGTCGATGCAACCGCGCCTCCACAGCCACGGCCGCACCCACGCAGCCTGGCCCCCGACGATATGGCCGCGCCTCCACAACCGTTCCCGCGCCCACCCGACGTGGGCTTGGAGAATGAGATCGACAGGGGGTGGTGGGCTTGAGAATGTGGCTGACCGCGGGTGGGTTCGCGGTGGCGTTCGTGCTGGCCGGGGTCTTCTTCGGTACCCGGGATTCGCTCGGCGACGCCGATCAGTTCGCGAGCATCGGCAGCTTCCTGCTCGCCCTGGTCACGCTCGGGGCGACCGCGGTGATGGCGCTGCGCCGCCGGGCCGCGGACGAGACCCCGCCCGCCAGCGGCAGCCGGATCACCGTCAACGACGTCCACAGCAGCGGAAACCTTCAGATCGGCGACGGTACGACGGCCACGATGACCAACAACTACTACCCGAGCCCGCCGGAGCGGTCGGCGGCGCCCGCCCCGCCAGAGTCGCCGGGCGCCGGGGGTTGATCGTTCAGCGGCGGTTGCGTGGGTGGTTCTTGGCGGCGCGCTCGTTGCCGTGCCGGTAGTTGCCGGTCAGGCGGGCCATAAGCTCCTGCGGGTCCTCGTTGTCGACGTCGGCCAGGAAACGTGCCGCTTTCGCGCCGCGCAGCACTCCGGCTGGGCGGCCGTGATGCAGCATCTCCACGTCGCCGTTCTTGCGTATCCGGTAGGTGAATCCCTCGGGAGCGTTCGTCACCGGCGGATCCTCGCCCACTCAGGTCGCCCGGCACCAGCGAATTAGCACCTCAGCCGAACTTCTGCGTGCTCTCGTCGGCCGTCCACCTCGCCGCGCGTGGAATGCGATCGGGTAGCCGTACAGCTGAAAATGCCTTTGCTGGTGGGCAGGATGACCGGATGCCGCGGTGATGGCCGGAGGAACTGCCGGTCGCGGCCGCACTGGCCGTCGAATCCAGCCGTCCTCGGCACCCCATCGTGTGGATGCGCGGGGTCGCCGTCGGCGATCGGCTGGTGATCGTCTTCGGTCAGGTCCCGGCAGGGAATCGGCATGCGGCGGCTGTGGCGGCTGGGAAGATGTGTCGATGCGTGCCGTGGTGTTCGATGAGATCGAGGGTCAGCCCGAGGTTCGGGAGGTGCCGGATCCGGCGCCGCCGCCGGGTGGGGTGGTGGTCCGGGTGATGGCGACCGGGCTGTGCCGCAGCGACTGGCACGCGTGGGCCGGCCATGACGAGATCACGTTGCCGCACGTGCCCGGGCATGAGCTGGCCGGGGTGGTGTCGGCGGCCGGTGCGGGCGTCTCCCGGTGGGCGGTCGGGGACCGGGTCACGGTGCCGTTCGTGTGCGGGTGCGGGCGCTGCTCGTGGTGCCGTAGCGGACAGGCGCAGGTGTGTCCTGACCAGCAGCAACCCGGGTTCACGCATTGGGGGTCGTTCGCGGAGTACGTCCTTCTGCACGCGGCCGACGTCAACCTCGTGGCCGTTCCGGATCAGGTGGGGTTCGAGGCGGCGGCGGGGCTGGGGTGCCGGTTCGCCACGGCTTTCCGGGCGCTGGCCGGCCGCGCGAAGGTCACCGAAGGCGAATGGGTGACCGTCATCGGCGCCGGCGGGGTGGGGTTGAGCGCGGTGATGATCGCCCGCGCCCTGGGTGGCCGGGTGATCGCCGTGGACCGCAACCCGGCGGCGCTCGCGGTCGCAGCGGCCCTCGGGGCGGAGCACACGCTGCTCAGTTCACCGGTTCCCACCGGCGCCTCGCCCTCCGCGGCCCTTTCCGCCACCGGCGCCTCGCCCTCCGCGTCCTCTTCCGGCCCGCCCGCCGTCGGCGCCTCGCCCGCCGTACCCCTTTCCGCCGCTGGCGCCTTGCTCTCCGTGTCCCCCTCCGGCCCGCCCGCCGTCGGCCTCTCGGAGCCCGTTGTCAGCGTGCCGGATGCTGTCGCGGAACTCACCGGCGGCGGAAGTCACGTCTCGGTCGATGCGGTCGGTGGGGAGCAGACCTGCGCCGATGCCATCCTCAGCCTGCGCCGGCAGGGCCGGCATGTGCAGGTCGGGCTGCTGCCGCCGGTCGGCGGGCATCCCCGCGTGCCGATGGCCCGGGTGATCGGCTGGGAACTCGACGTCCTCGGCAGCCACGGCATGGCGGCGGTCGACTATCCGGAGATGATGGCGCTCATCGCCGAGGGCCGTCTGGAGCCGCAGCGACTGATCGAACGGACCATCGGCCTGACCGAGGCGGCCGCCCTGCTGCCGGTCTTCGAGCGAGCCAGCGTCGCGGGCATGACGATGATCGACCCGCGTCTCATTTGATGTTCGCTCCCTATTTGAAGGCCACTCCCCCGTACATGTAGACGGCCGCGTCGTCGACGCCCTTGTCGGCGTCGACCGGTTTCCAGTGGTGCACCGGAACCACGCCCGGCTCCACCAGGTCGAACCCGCCGAACAGCGCCTCGACCCCCGCCCGGGTCCGGGCGATGACCGGCACACCGTTCTGGTTGTAGGTCCGGACCGTGCCCGCACCCGCCGGATCGTTCTCGACTGTGACCGCGGACAGCGCCAGCGCACTCCCGGCCGGAAGCGGCGCCATCAACTGCCCGATGATGTCCAGCGCCTGATCGTCATCGATCACGTGCTGAAGCACCGCGATGATCGTGAGCCCGACCGGCTGGGACAGGTCGAAACCCTTGGCCACGGCGTCGTCCCGGAGGATCGTCTCCGGCTGGCGCAGATCAGCGTCCAGGTAGGAGACCGCACCGGTGCCGACCGGGGTGAGCAGTGCCCGGGCGTGCGTGAGGACGAGCGGGTCGTTGTCCACGTAGACGACTGTCGCTTCCGGAACGATCCGCTGGACGACCTCATGCAGATTGGGCGAGGTGGGCAGCCCGGTGCCGACGTCCAGGAACTGCCGGATCCCACGATCGGCCAGGAACCCGACGACCTTCGCCATGAACCTGCGGTTGGCCCGCATCGAGATCGGCAGCGCCGGTGTGTGTTTCAGGATCTCCTCGGCCACCCGCCGGTCGGCCTCGAAGTTGTCCTTGCCACCGAGCAGGTAGTCGTAGATCCGTGCGGAATGTGGTCGATCGGTCTGGAGATCGCCGGGCGGCATGGAAGCTCCTCGAAACGTTCAGCGGGGCTTTAACTTGACATACCGGGCATCACTCTCGCTACCCCGCCCACCCCCGTCCCGTCTCGTTCCGGTGCTCGCCGCTTCCGGGTCCACCGGTTACCAAGCCGCAACAATTGATAGACGTCTGTGTTACTCGGCAGCGAAAGGCTCGGGCCATGAGTAACGGGGAGCTCACACGCCGCCGCTTTCTCACATCGGTCGGTGTCACCGGCGGCGCCGGCGCCCTCTTCGCCACGATGGGAGCGCTCGGGCACGCCCCAACCCGCGCTCCAACCCCCGACTTTCAGGCGCCGCAGCTGGCCGACTTCCACCTGACCGGCCGCGGTGCACGGCGGGTCGTCATCCTGGGCGGTGGCATCGCCGGGCTCACCGCCGCCTATGAGCTGGGCAAAGCCGGCTACGACTGCACCATCCTGGAAGCCCGCGACGTGACCGGCGGCCGCAACCTGACGATCCGCGGCGGCCGCACCGAGACCGACCTCGACGGCCACACCCAGCGGGCCGACTTCGCGTCCGGCACCTATCTCAACGCCGGCCCGGCCCGGATCGCGCAGTGGATGGTCACCCTCGACTACTGCCGCGAGCTCGGCGTGCCGATCGAGCCGTTCGTCAACGCCAACGCCGACACGCTGATCTACAACGAGGCGGCCGGGGCACCGGTCCGGTTCCGGACTGCAAAGGCCGACCTCTATGGGTACGTGTCGGAGCTGCTCGCCAAGGCCACCGACCAGGGCGCGCTCGACAGTGTGCTGACCGGCGAGGACAAAGCCCGATTGTTGTCCTTCCTGGAGGACTTCGGTGACATCGGGGGCGAGCACCATTACGTCGGGTCCACTCGGCGTGGCTTCGCGTCGTACCCCGGCGCCGGCGAGGACCACGGCACGCCACTGCCCGGCCCGGCGTCGCTGTCCGACGTGTTCGCCAGCGAGGTCGGCCGATATCTCAGCTTCGAGTTCGGCTACGACCAGGCGATGATGATGTTCCAGCCGGTGGGTGGCATGGACCGGGTCGCCGCCGCCCTCACCACGAAGGTCGGACAACAGCGGGTGCGCCTCGGCGCCCAGGTCCGGAACGTCACCACCCGGGCCTCCGACGTGACAGTCACCTTCCGTCAGGGCGGCCGGGACCAGTCGATCACCGCGGACTTCTGTATCGCCGCCCTGCCGCCGAACGTGATGGCCCGCATCCCGCACAACCTGGGTGCGGACATCACCGCGGCTCTCGGCGCTTTCCTGCCGTTCGCCGCCGGCAAGATCGGCCTGGAGTACCGGAGCCGCTGGTGGGAGAAGGACCTGCGCATCTACGGCGGCGGCACCCAGACCGACCTCGACATCGGCCAGATCTGGTACCCGTCGTACGACTTCCACGCCCAGCGCGGCGTGCTGGTCGGCTACTACAACTTCGGTGAGGCGGCCGAGGCCTACGGCGCCCTGCCTCCGGCCGAACGAGCAGCCCGAGCCGTCACCCAGGGCATGAAGATCCACGGCTCGAAGTACCGCACCGAACTGGCCTCCTCCTTCTCGGTCGCCTGGGACCGCACGCCTCACCTGGAGGCCGCCTGGAACTACGCCCCCTGGGACGACAGCACCGCCTTCCGCCTGCTTCTGAAGCCGGCCGGCCGCGTCTATTTCGCCGGCGACTGGCTGTCCCAGGCGGTCGCCTGGCAACACGGGGCTTTCCTCTCCGCCCGTGCGGCGGTGACCGCCCTGCACAAACGAGTCCTCAACGCCTGACCCCACCCACGCCACCGCCGAACACCCGCCTTGTAGGCCTGCGCTTTCAGCGGCGTCTCGACGATCTCCGCCGCCGGGACCGCTCGCTTCCTCCTCCTGCGCCACGGATGGCAGGTGAAACGGCAGGTCCCCGACTTTCATCGCGCCGCACGGAACGGTCTTGATCAGGGACGCCGGATCGCCGCGCACCCCTGGACGAACAGCGGCAGCACCGCCATCGGCCCGAAGGGCGGAGACGACAGCCATTGCTACTCCTTCATCCCGATGTGCTCGACCGGGGGCACCCGCAACAGGCGGCCGATCGGAAGAATCGTGGTCGCGAGCGCCAGGAACGTCGTGCCACCGAGGACCGCGACCAGGCCCAGTGGCGGCACGTAGGGCACGAGGTTGCCGGTGAGCGCGCGCACCACACTGCTGAGAGTGAGCGCGGCGATCGCGCCGCCGAGCACAACCGCGACACCGAGCAGTCCGGCCTGTTCCGCGTTGATCATGCGTTTCACCTGGCGGCGGGTCACTCCGGTGAGCCTCAGCACGGCGATCTCCCTCCGCCGGGCCAGGGCGGCCATGACCATCGTGTTGGCGGCGGTGACCACCGTGTACCCGACCATCACGGCGATCAGCAGCCGGTTGAGCCAGGCACTGAGCGCCAGATCTCTCGCGAGACCGCCGGTCAGGGTGGCGGTATCGACCACGGCACTTCCGGGATGGGCGGCCGCCACCTCGCGCAACGCGGCATCAGCGGACGGTGCGGCGCTGATCAGGATCTGATCGTCGAGATTCGTCGCGGTGTGCCCCACCATGCTGGATCGTGGCAGGAGCACGTCGCCGAAGCCGAGCCCACGCTCGTAGATCGCAACGATCCGGACCTCGGCCGGTGTGCCGTCGCCGAGCCGCAACGAGACCTTCTCCCCCAGCTCCCAGCCGAAGGTCGACGCGTGCGTCTGCGAGACTGCCGCGGTCCCGTCACGCAGGTCGTCGAGGCTTCCCTCGGCCACGCCGAGGTCGAGCGTCACCGCCAGTCCGGCCGGGTCCACCGCCCGGGCGCCGATCGTCTCGCCGTCGCCCATCAGGGAGACGACGACGCTGGTGTGCCGGACAGGAGTCGCCGCCCGTACCCCCGGAATCGCGCGGACCTCGGCCACCGCGGAGTCGGACAGCCCTGCGTCGGCGACCAGCGCTCGCGTGGCGAGCAGCCCGGACCGGTTCTGCGAGACCGCCTGGCGCTCCAGATTGTTCTGAAGGAACCACACCGACCCGCCGAAACCGACCGCCAGCACCAACGATGTCAGGACGGTCGCCGCGCCGCGGGCGTTGGCGCGCAGGTTGGCCGCCGCCAGATAGCCGCTGGTTCCGAAGGTCACCCGCAGCACCGGGGCCAGGATCCGCGCGGCCGCAGCGTTGATCCACGGCGCCAGAAGCGCAACCGCGAGGACGAACAGGTACAGCATGCCCAGGGCGGCGCCAAGAGCGGTCTGCCCACTAGCGGCGACCGCCGCGAACGCCGACGATCCGGCTGCCACCAGCGCCGACAGCCCGCTGATCCATCGAACCCGTCCGGCGGGCGCGGGCTCGGCCGCCACCTCACCGAGGGCTTCGGCCGGTTTGATGCCGCTGATCCGGCGCGCGGCCAGCAGCCCGGCGAGCACGGCGGAGACCAGGATGACCGCTGCGGCGGCCGCCCCCGCGATCACACCCGGTGACATCGGGAAGCCGCCAGGGACGAAGCCCCGCCCGGTGAGTTCGGCGGTAAGCCGGCGAGCGGCCACCAGACCAGCTGGGACACCGATCGCCGACGCCACCAGCGCGATCAGCGCGGACTCCGTCATGATCATGCGGCGCACCTGACCCGGCGTGGCAGCGACGGCCCGGACCAGTGCCAGATCACGACGCCGATGCCGCACGCTGAGGCCGATGGTCGCCGCGACCACGAACACGATCAGCAGGATCACGTAGCCACCGAACGACGCCCCGACCTGGATCAGCAGCCCCGCAGCAGCCTGATCCGCCGACCGTTCGGCCCGCCCGCTGTCCGCGCGGCTCAGCACCCGCACGTCCTCGGACGCCGTGCCACCCGGCGCTCCCGCCTGGCCGGCAACCTGGCTGACCCGCTCGCCGAGCCGGCCAAGGTCGGTACCGGGAACGGCGATCACCCCGATGGCGCTGACCGCTCCGCGGTGGGGCGCGAGCTCCGCAGCGTGCGCATCGGTGAAGAACACCGCGGCACTCCCGCTCCCCCGAGCCAAACCACTGATCCGGTACGTCCGGACCACTCCCCCGACGACCAGTCGCACCTGCTCACCGACCCGCCTGCCGCCGGCCGCGCTCTGATCGCCTTCGGCCGCGGGCTGCCCGCCAGCGAGGACCACCTCGTCGTCGCGGGTCGGCGCCCGGCCGTCGGCCAGCGCGAACGGGGTCAGCACCGCGCTTGCCCAGCCGCGGCCCGACAGGGATGTTCCGGTGATGGTGTGGACCGGAATGTTCTCGTCGACCGCGACCGTCGCGACGCCCTCGATGGTCCGGATCTTCGCCGCCAGGTCGGCTGGCACGGTGCCGCCCTCGGGCAGCGCGACAGTGCTGCGATAGATCTCCCCGTCGAACTCCCGGCTGGTGAACGTGGTATCGGGCCGGGCCACCACGAGATCGGCGGCCGCATAGCGAGAAGGAGCCGGGTGATACCGCAGCCCGGACTCGACGAGCGTGCCCATCGCGGTGAGGATCAGGGCGCCCAGAGCCAGCGCCAGCAGCGTGGCGACCGAGGAACCGAGACGGTGGCGCAGCATCCGCGCGGCCAGCGAGATCATCGGGTCACCGCCCGGCTCCGGCCGAGGGCGGCCAGGTGCTCAGCGATCCGGTCGGCGCCGGGCTGTGGCATGTCGTGCACGATCCGCCCGTCGGCCAGCACCAGAACCCGGTCAGCGTAGGAGGCCGCTACCGGGTCATGGGTGACCATGACGACGGTCTGGCCGTGCTCGTCGACGATGCCCCGCAGCAGGGTCAGCACCTCGGCGGCCGTGTTCGTGTCCAGCGCTCCGGTCGGCTCGTCGCAGAAGATCACCTCAGGCCGGGAAGCGAGGGCACGGGCGATCGCGACGCGCTGCTGCTGGCCGCCGGAGAGGGCCGACGGGCGGTGCCGCAGCCGGTGGCCGAGGCCGACCCGTTCGACGACCTGAGCGATCCACGCCCGGTCGGGGCGGACGCCGGACAGGCGCAACGGCAGCAGAATGTTCTCCTCGACAGTGAGCGCGCCGATCAGGTTGAACGCCTGGAACACGAACCCGATCCGGCTCCGGCGCAGCTCGGTCAGCCGGGTCTCGGAAAGCTGCGACAGCTCGGTCCCGCCGATCCACACGCTGCCCTCGGTGGGCCGGTCCAGGCCGGCCGCCGCCTGTAGCAGCGTGCTCTTCCCGGACCCGGACGGTCCCATGATCGCGGTGAAGGTGCCGCGGTGGAACGCCGCCTCGACTCCGGCGAGCGCGTGCACCGGCTCGCCGTCGGCGTGATAGGTGCGGGTGAGCCCGGTGACGCGCACCGCGGGCTCGGTGTGGACGGTCATTCGCTGGCCTCTCCGTGTGTTTTCGGGTCGCGGAGAAGTCTGTTGTCTCAGGCAGTCACACAAAATGAAGCGAACTGCCCAACACGGGTACAGCAGGCGCTACTTCTCGAGGTAGCGCAGCACGGCGGTCACCCTCCGATCGGCACGGTCGTCGGGAGCGAGCCCGAGTTTGGCGAAGATGCTGCGGATGTGTTTGTGGACAGCGCCGTCGGTGACGAAGAGCCGTCCGGCGATGGCCGAGTTGCCCAGGCCCTCGGCCATCAGGGCGAGCACCTCACGCTCACGGGCGCTGAGGGAGGCGAGCGTGTCGTCGGGCCGGGAGCGGGCCAGCAGTTGGCCGACCACCTCCGGGTCGACGGCGGTGCCTCCGCCGGCCACCCGGTACAGCGCGTCGAGGAACTCCTCGACCCGGCCGACACGCTCCTTGAGCATGTAGCCGAGACCAGCCGAGCCGCCTGCCAGCAGATCGGTGGCGAACGCCTGCTCCACGTAGGCGGAGAGCACGAGCACGGCCAGGCCCGGTTGCCGGCGCCGGGCCTCGACAGCGGCGACGATGCCCTCGTCGGTGTGTGTCGGTGGCATCCGGACGTCGACGATCGCCACATCGGGCCGATGCTCGCCGACTGCGGCCAGGAAGGGGCTTGGCGAGTCGGTGGTGGCGACGACGTCCAGCCCTTCGGCTCGCAGCAGCAGGGCTAGGCCCTCACGCAGCAGGGCATCATCTTCAGCGATCACGATCCGCACGGCAACTCCACGTCCAACGTCGTCGGCCCACCGGATGGGCTGGAGATCAGGAAGCGGCCATCGTAGGCCTCGACACGTCTGCGGATTCCGCCCAGACCGGAACCACCGGTCTCGTCGGCCCCGCCCTTGCCGTCGTCGGTGACCCGCACGGTCAGCCGGTCGCCGACACGCCGCACGGTGACCGTGACTGCGGTGGCGGAGCTGTGTTTGACCACGTTGGTGAGTGCCTCGGCGACCACGAAGTAGGCGGTCGCCTCGACCGACACGGCACACCGGCCGGGCACGTCCACATCGACCTCGCACGGCACCGCGCAGGTGCCGGCCAGCCCGGCGAGCGCCCCGGTCAGGCCACGGTCGTCGAGCACCGGGGGCAGGATGCCGCGCACCACGCTCCGCAACTCGGCGAGTGCCTGCTCGGTGGCCTCCTGCGCGCGGTCGAGGATGTCGGCGACGGCGTCCGGGTTGCGGGTCTGGGCGCGGCGGGCGGCGCCGATCAGCACGTTGAGAGCGACCAGCCGGTTCTGTGTGCCGTCGTGCAGGGAGCGCTCGATGCGGCGCAGCTCGGCGGCGTGCGCGTCGAGGGCCGCCGCTCGGGTGACGGTCAGCTCGGCCACCCGCCGGGACAGGTCGACGTCACCGGCCGGTGGCAGGAGCCGGCGGCCGGGGAGCGCCTGAAGGCGGGCGATCCCCGGCCCGAGCAGGACGGCCAGGACGGCGAACCCGACACCGACCAGGGCGACGCCGAACGCGCCGGCGAGCCCGTCGACCCGCCACCAGACCATGCCGGGTGCGCCCAGCTCGGGGTCGATCGCCCAGAACCACAGCGGGAAGGTGCCGTCCTCGACCGCGTAGACCGGCAGGCTGATGCCGACGGCGCCGAGCATGAACCCGGCGGTGCCGTGCCAGGTCAGCCAGGACAGCTCACGTCGGACCTCTGGATCGCGCAGCGCCTCACGCACACCGGTGGGCAGCGGTGGCGGGCTGACCACCGCGGGGCCCCACCTGGTCAACCGGGCACGCTCACGGTCGGCGACGGCTCGGGCGACCTGGAACACCGTCGGAATCAACGGCAGGCCGATGCCGACCAGGCTCAGCGCCGCCACCACGACCGCCCAGACGAGGGCGGCGAGGGCGAGCAATGCGGTGCCCAGACCACCGACGATGCGCTCGAGGGCATCGACGGCGGCGCGTAGTCGGCGCCAGTTCTCCTGCGGCATGCGACGAACGATAGGCCGCCGGAACGGCCGCGACAGTAGCGCAGGCTATACCTCGGAGAGTAACTCTGGCGGGATGGTCGGCGCATACCGGCGGCTCATAACGTGGCCGGCATGGAAGAGACCCGCACCTGGCTACGGCCGGCACTCTGGGCGTTGCTGATCATCAGCCTCGCCGCCAACGGCATCGCGTCCAGTCTGGGCGTCGACGTTCTCGTCGCCTCCGGATTCGGTCTGGCGACGCTCGCCTGCGCGGCGGCCCTGGCAGTGCAGCACTACCGATCCCGCTGACCAGTCGTCCGGCAGCGTGCGGCCCGAGTCAGCCGGTGCCGCGATGGGGCCGGCCGGCACGTCTCACACCGGGAGCCGACCGCCGGCTCGGGTGGTGGTCAGCCAGGTGAGGAACTCGACGGGAGGGATCGGCTTGGAGATCAGGTATCCCTGGATGGCGTGGCAGCCGTGCCGGCGCAGGTAGTCGAGCTCGTCCTGTTCCTCGACACCTTCGGCGACGACGGTGAGGTCCAGGGCCCGGGCCAGTTGCAGAGCGGCGTCGGTGACAGCACGCCGGGAGCGGTCGGTGACGATGTGCCGGATGAAACTCTTGTCGATCTTCACCTCGTGGATGGGCAGGTGAGCGAGCCGCCCCAGCGACGAGTGGCCGGTGCCGAAATCGTCGATGGAGAGCTTCACGCCCAGACCGTGCAGTGCGTCGAGGGTCCGCCGGGCGTTGGCCGGGTCGGCCATCAGGGCGTTCTCGGTGATCTCCAACGTCAGCGCGGCCGCCGGCAATCCGTGCCGGTGCAGGGCCTGCTCGACCCGGCCGGTCAGCGCCGCGTCGGTGAGCATGTCCGGCGACAGGTTGACCGCGACCGACAGTTCGTGGCCCAGGCCCCGCCAGGTCGCACAGTCGGCGAGCGCGGTGTCGAGGACGTGGCGGGTCAGCGGTTCGATCAGGCGGGCCTGCTCGGCGAGGGGGATGAACTCGTCCGGCGGGACCGGACGGCCGTCGTGCTGCCAGCGGACGAGCGCTTCGGCGCCGAGGACCCGGCCGGTTGTCGGGTCGACCTTCGGCTGGTAGACGACGGTCAGCGTGCCGGCGTCGACGGCGACGCGCAGTCCGGCCATCAGGGCGAGACGGCGGGCCGTGTCGTGGTCGTCCTCCGGGCGGTAGACGCGTACACCGCACCGGGTGTCCTTGGCGGCGTACATGGCCAGGTCGGCGCGGCGCAGCAGGAGGTCGGCGTCGGCGCCGTGTTCCGGGGCGACGCAGACTCCGATGCTGACCTGCACGTCCAGGTCGAGGTCACGGACGGGTGCGGGCAGTTCGACGGTCCGGCGGACCTCCTCGGCGAGCGCGACGATCGTCTCCGCGCTGCCGCCGTCCCGGATGATCAGCGCGAACTCGTCACCGCCGAAACGGGAGACCGTGCCGAGGTGGCCGTAACGGTCGTGCAGACGACGGCCGATCTGGCGCAGCAGGTCGTCGCCGGTGTCGTGGCCGAGGCCGTCGTTGACGTCCTTGAAGCGGTCCAGGTCGAGCAGCAGGATTCCGACCGTTCCGCCGCCGGCGACGGCGGTGTCGGTGGCCTGCTGGAGGTCGGCCAGGTAACTCTGCCGGTTGGGCAGCCCGGTGAGCGGGTCGTGCGCGGCGGTGTGGCGCAGTCGTTCCAGCAGCCGTGCCTCGGACAGCGCGCCACCGGCGTGCGAGGCCATCGCCTGGAGGAGGCGCAGGTGGTCGTCGGTGAACTCGGGGGTGTCGGCCATGCACTCGACGAGGTAGAGAACGCCGGTCAGCTCACCGAGGCGCAGCGGCACCGCGATCGAGTCGGGCTGGAGCACTGGCGTGCCGGTGCGGGCCGGCTGCCACCAGTCGTCGGCGGCGCCGGGCCGGGCAGCGGATCCCGCCAAGACCGGATCCGCGTTCGAACCTCTCGATGCGGGCTCCGCACTGGCACCTGGGCCGGAACCCGGGGCACCTGGCCCGGAACCCGGGCTGGAATCGTCGGAGCCCGGTTCAACGCCGGATCCACCGGCGGCCGGCGCGGCGCCGGGGAGATCGCTGATCGGGGTGATGTCGAACTGTTCACGGCCGTGCAGGCGCATCCGGACCAGCCGGCCGTCCTGCGGGATGATCAGGGCGGCCTCCTCGGCACGGACCACGTCGCGAGCCTGATCGAGTACGGTGCGGGCCACCTCGCGGGCGTCGGTGAGACCGTCGAGCGAGCTGGTGAACCGGTAGAGGTCCTCTACCTGCTGGTGGGTGCGGGTCTGCTGGGCGTACCGGTCGAAGACCCGGTAGGCGGCGAAGACCAGCACCCCGAGCAGCAGCCCGGCCCAGATCTGCTGGCGCACCAGCAGCGCGGTCACGAGCGCGAGCGTGGTGGAGACCGCGACCAGCGGCATCTGGAGGAGCTCTTTGACGTCGGCGCTCAGCAACCGCCGCCATTCCTGGCTGTCGTCGTGCAACGCGATGACCGCGCTGATCAGCACGATCGAAACCAGGTCGGCGACGAACGTCGCGGCGAACGCGGCCGCCCATCCGAGTGGCCCGTAGGGGTCCGTGGTGCCGCCGAGCACATGAAATACCGCGGCGGCCATGGAGGCCTGGGTGAGGTAAAGGGCCGTGTTGAAGACGAGTTTGCTGCCCCGCTGGCCCCGGAGGACGGTCAACCCGGCGAGCCCACCGACAAGGCGGACCAGCACGAGCAGCGCCGGATGGATCATGAGGAGGCCGAGGACCAGCGGGATCTCGCTGAGGCTCATCGTGTGGGCGCCCCGGCGGACCGGGAACTTGACGGTGAACCGTTCAGCCAGGGCGAACAGCAGCGCCAGGACGCCGAGCAGCAGCGGGCCGGCGCCGTTCGGCGGTGGCGGCCCGATAAGCCGCCACATCGCCGCCTGCACTAGAACGACCACGACAGCCAGCGCCGCCGAGAGGGCGAGGACACGTGCGCGGGGTGTACGAACTCCCTCGCTTGCCATGCTCCTCCCCTCCCGGCCGTTCGTCCTCCATGTCGGCTGTGTTCCGCCGAGGTTGAGCGAACGTGCTCAGCAGCGCCCGGATCAGGCCCAGGAGCGACCCGCCCACGACCGTCCGGCCCACGTGCCGGAGGCCCAGGAGCGGCCGGTCCAGGTGCCGCCGTTCCAGGAGCGACCGGCCCAGCTGTCGCCCGCCCAGGAACGCCCGTTCCACGATCTGCCGGTCCAGGTGACGACGGCCCAGGTGATCGAAGCCCAAGACGTCCCGTTGTAGGCCGAACCGGACCACACCGAGCCGTTCCAGGTGCCGCCCGTCCACGCCTTGCCCTTGGCTGCCGCCGCCACCCAGGTGGCAGACACCCACGGCATGCCGAAGATGTCCCGTTCGCCGACCAGTTCGGCGCCTGTCGCACCGTCTGCGACGTGGCTGCCGCCGCGGGCGGCTTCCAGCGAGCCGAGCCCGGTCGCGTCCGGCCACTTCTGTTTGGCGTTGCTCGGCGCGTTCACCGACGCGGCTTCGGCGATGTCGAGCTGTCCGGCGCCCGAGCCGATCGGGTCCGGCTTGGCCAGCGGGTCCGCCGTGTTGATCAGCAGCTGCTTGACCTGGTCCGGAGTGAGGCCCGGCCGTTGTTGCAGGAGGAGAGCCACCGATCCGGACACGACTGCCGCCGCCTGCGAGGTGCCGCTGCCGCGGAACAGTTTGTCGCCGACACGCGCGGCGGGGTACTGGGTGTCGATGTACGAGCCGGGTGCCCGCAGCGACACCAGCGACCGGCCTGCAGCGATCAGGTCGGGGTGCCGCACTGCGTTGCCACGGTTGCTGAAGGTGGCGATCGTGTCGTCGGCGCGAGCCTCGGTGCCGTTCGGGTCGGCGGCGCCGATCGCCAGGACGTAGGGGTTGGCGGCCGGCATCGTCACCCGGGCGGCGCCGTCGTTGCCGGTGCTGGCGACCACGACGATGCCGTTCTTCCAGGCCGTCTCCACCGCGTAGGACAGCGGGTCGATCAGGGCGGGCTGGATCGAGTCGGTGCCGAACGACAGGTTCAGGACCCGGATGTTGAGTCCCGGGTCGCTGCGGTGTGCGACCACCCAGTCGATGGCCGCGATGACCTGGGAGACGTCGACGGCGCCATCGTAGGCGGCCGTTTTCAGGCTGATCAGGTGCGCGCCCGGGGCTACGCCTTCGAAGCCGGTGCTCGGGTCGGATCCGGCGATGATGCCGGCCATGTGAGTGCCGTGTCCGTAGGTGTCCAGGTGTTGCAGGCCCGGCGTCTGCGATTCGAACGACAGGTCCGGGCCGTTGATCACCTTTCCGGGCTGGTTCAGACCGGCGACCGGGGCGATCCCCGAGTCGATCAACGCCACGCCGATACCGGCGCCGGTCAGCGACGCCGTGTCAACGGTTCCGTTCTTCACCTTGCCGCCGGCGGCCTTCTTCACCGTCGTGATGGCGGAGTTGATCCCGCCCACATCCAGCCAGGCGTCGCCGGCCAGCTCCATCGCTGGTTCGGCCGCCTGCGCCGGGGCGGCGCCGAACGGGGTCGTGGCCAGCAACGCCGCCACCACACCCATTCCGGTTCGCCGGACCCACCGTCTGGTCTCCACCATCCGCTCCCTTCCTCCCATGACGCGTCGGCGTGCATCGGCAGGGCTTCCCGGGACCTGAAGCTTTCCGCCCGAAATGTTCCGGCTCACCGCGCGAGCCGGGACAGGGACTGCGGGGACAGGCGGACTGCGGGGACAGGCGGAGGACGCAGCGGCGCAGTGCGGCCGGTAGAGGGCGCAACGGGGCAGCCCATGGCAGCGGCAGGTCAGTCTGCGGAGGTGAGGGTCAGGTGACCGAAACGGGGAGCGATCGGCGTCCACTCGTCGTCGTCGGGGTCCAGCCCGGCGACGCGCAGGGATTGCAACTGGGCCAGGATCGGGAGCTCGGCGAGCGTAGCCAGGACCTCGTGGTTCGAGGCGTCGAACTCGGCGCGCCCCAGGTCGAGGGAGCGCAGCGCCGGGAAGCTCTCCACGGTGAGCTGCTCCAGTTGCTCGACCGGGCAGGGCGTCCCGAAGACATCGGTGGCGATCTCGAGTTCCAGGTGGGTCAGGCTGGGCTGCGGGCTGGGGAACACCGAGCCGTCCGAGCCGAAGACCCCATGGCTCCGCAGGTTCGTGACGGCCGGGGCGGACACCGAGTGGAAGAGCAACGCGCCCTCGACGGTCAGGTTCCGCAGGGCGGTCAGGTTCTGCCACTCGGCGTGCCCGGCGAATCCCTCGTCGTAGTGGTCGAGCGGGTCGAACGTCCGGCCGGTCGAGGTGTTCGCGTTCTCGTACAGGTAGGTGAACCGATGCCCGAACCAGAGATCGGTCAGCGCCGGGAGGGGCCGGCTGCCGAGAATCGACGCCGCCCGCCGGGCCGAGTGATGGAAGTCGGTCATCTCCAGCCGCAGCATGCGCAGGCCGGCGGCCGCCGGGTGGCTGAGGAACGCCTCGATGAGGGCCGATTCCCAGAGTTCCGGGTCGGGCTCGGGAGCGCCGAGGATCCGCTCGACCAGCGCGCCCCGGCGGCCCGCGGTGTCCGGGGCAAGGCGGAACTCCGCTGCTTCCGGTGTCTCCAGTCGCCAGGACCCGTCCGCCAGCAGCTCCTCAAGATTCATTCGGGGATCCTAGAGGTACCCGACGAGGTGGTCGGTGAGCGTGCCGGGCCGGCTCAGGGCCGGTGTGTGCCCGCCGTCGATCTCGTCGGGGACGACTCCGAGCCGCTCCCGGGCGACGCGACGCAGATAGGCGACCGGCAGCAGGCGGTCGTCACGACAGATCAGGACGTTTGTGGGTACGGCCGGCCAGGCGCGCATCGGTGTCGGCTCCCCCAGGCGCGCCTCGGACTGTGCCCGGCCCCGCGCACGGGCTTCGGCCGCCAGTTCCGGCGTGACGTCCTGGTAGAAGACGTCGTCGTGGGGCTCGCGCGGCTCCCGGTCCCAGCCGGTGCCGGCCCAGTAGTCGGTGACGGCCTCGCCCGGCGCCGGGATCATCGGCGCGACCAGGACCATCAGCCGCGCCGAAACCCGTTCGCAGACGAGTGGTGCGGTGAAACCGCCGAGCGACTGCCCGACGATCACAAGGTCGGTGCGGTCCCCGATCGCCGTGACCACGGTGTCGGCGTATTCGGCAAGCCCCGCCGAGTCGTCGTCGCAGGGCAGGTCCGGTGCGATGCTGCGGTGCCCGCGAGCACGCAGTTCGGCCTGGACGAGGTGCCAGTACCAGCCGACGTCACCGGCCCCGTGGATCAGCACGAAGGTGGCCACTGTCTCCTCCTCGAGAACGCTGAACAGCAACAGACACCAGCCGCAGGCACTGCCGAGGACAACGACCGGCACGAGGCGGCCTGGCCGGACGATGGTCGCTCACTTCCGGTGATCGGGCGGGCGGTCACCGAGCGACCTGGGAGAGACCGGCCCGCGAGCGGGCGACCCGGAAGAGGACGACCCGGAGGATGGCGGCCCGGAAGAGGACGACTCGGAAGCGGACGGCCCAGAAGTGGGCGACCCTGGCGAAAGCGACCCGGGCGAGTGCGGCCGGTGGTCGAGAGCGTTGAGCCGGGCCGCCTGCCGGGTCAGGTGGTCGCGCTCGGCCAGGTTGCCGGCCTGGTGCGCCGCTTCCGCGTACAGCTGGGCTGCTTTGTCCTTGGCGCCGGCCTTCTCGTGCAGATAGGCCGCCGCCGCCGTGTGGCGCGGAAGGGTCGCATCGAGTTCGGCGAGGGCCGCAAGGCCCGCCTGTGCGCCGTCGGCCTCGCCGACGGCGACCGCCCGGTTGAGGCGCGCCACCGGATTGCCGGTGAGCTGGACGAGTTCGTCGTACCACTCGACGATCTGTACCCAGTCGGTCTCGCCGGCAGTCGGCGCGTCGGCGTGCAACGCCGCGACGGCCGCCTGCGCCTGGAATTCGCCGAGCCGATCCCGGGAGAGCGCCGTCTGGAGGATCGCCACACCCTCCGTGATCATCGTGGTGTCCCAGAGGGTCCGATCCTGTTCGGCGAGGGACACGAGCCTGCCGTCCGGGGCGGTCCGGGCGGCACGCCGCGCGTGGTGGAGCAGCATGAGCGCGAGCAGCCCGGCGACTTCCGGATGGTCGATGGCGCCGGCGAGGCGACGGGTGAGCCGGATCGCCTCGGTGGCCAGGTCGACGTCGCCGGTGTAGCCCTCGTTGAAGACGAGGTAGAGCACGCGCAGCACGGTGGCGACGTCGCCCGGCTGGTCGAGGCGCGCGCCGGAGACGGTTCGTTTGGCCCGGCTGATCCGCTGTGCCATGGTCGCCTCGGGGACGAGGTAGGCGTCAGCGATCTGCCTGGTGGTGAGCCCGCCGACGGCACGCAGGGTGAGCGCGACAGCCGACGCTGGGGTCAGCGACGGGTGGGCGCACAGGAAGTAGAGCTGGAGCGTGTCGTCGGTGGCGGCGGCCGGCCCGGCCGGCGGTTCCTGGTCGACGAGGTCCTCGCGCCGGCGCCGGGCGGCGTCGGCGCGGGCCGCGTCCAGGAACCGCCGCCAGGCGACGGTGACGAGCCAGCCCTTCGGGTCCCGCGGCGGGTCGTCCGGCCAGGCCCGCAAGGCCTCGACCAGGGCGTCCTGCACGGCGTCCTCAGCCGCCGCGAAGTCGGCTCCACGGCGGACGAGGATCGCGAGGACACCGGGTGTGAGCTCCCGGAGCCCCGCCTGGTCCAGCGGGATGGGCGACTCAGTCATGGGACGGCATCACTCCGTGACGGTGGACGGAAGGCGCGGAAAAGGGCGATGCCATCACTCCGTGACGGTGGGCGGCATGTGCAGGAACGGGCGCAGTTCGAGCCACTCGTGGATCGGCTTGCCGTCGGCGCCCGGCGCCGCGGACAGTTCGCCGGCGAGTTCGACGGCCCGCTCGTGGCTGTCCACGTCGATGATCATCCAGCCGGCGATCAGGTCCTTGGTCTCCGCGAAAGGCCCGTCGGTGACCGGCGGGCGGCCCTCGCCGTCGTAGCGGACCCACGCGCCCTCGGGGGCCAGCGCGTCACCGCTGACGAACTCGCCGCTCTCCTCGAGCCGGGCCGCGAAGTCGTTCATGTACTTGATGTGTGCGGAGATCTCCTCCGGCGTCCACTTCTCCATCGGCACGTCGTTGACCGCAGCCGGGGCGCCGCGGTAGTGCTTGAGCAGCAGGTACTTCGCCATGATGGGTGTCTCCCTGGTTCGGTGTGCGACCCATTGTGGTCGCGCTTCGTCCCGGGGACGGAGCCGCACACGCGTTCTCGACATCAGTCCGCGGATTTATTTCCGCGACGGACGAGGGAGCGGGCGAACTCGAAGACGGCGATCACCGCGACAGAGATCCCGAGTGCCACGTACCAGCGGCTGACCAGGGTGCCCTCGAAGCGTTCGAGGCGGAACACCACGTTGAGGACGGCCAGGACGACCAGCCAGCTGATCTCGACGGTCCAGTCTTTCCAGGTCACCTTGTTCTCGGTTGTCATGCCGGAAATTCTGCTAGGCGGCGGCCTTCGGCGGATCTTGCTGTGGCTGGATCCCGGCATATACCTCAGGTGGTACCCGGATCAGCAGAAGCGGGCTGACCAGGATCAATGCCCCGGCGACGACGAGACCGGTGCGAGCGCTGGTCAGATCGGCGAGGACTCCGGCGAGTGCGCTGAGCGCGGCGATGGCCAGACCGCTGCTGATCGCCCAGGCGGTGAGGGTGCGTGCCAGCAGCGGGGCCGGGGTGTGTTCGAGCCGGTAGGTGGCGAGCACCGGGTTGTGCAGGCTCATGCAGATGATGATCAGGAGTTCGATGGCGATCACGGTCAGCAGGCCGGCGGCGCCCGGTTGCACGAAGGCGAGCCCGATCAGCCACACGGCACGCAGTGTGCCGACGACCCGCAGCACCCACGGCCGGCCCCGGGTGGCCACGACCCGGCGGGCGAGGCGGGAGCCGATCAGGCCCCCGAGGCAGGGGACGGCGAACGCGAGCCCGTACTGCCAGGGCGGAAACCCGAGCTCACCGAGCATGAGCACGGCCAGCAGCGGCTCGGTCGCCATGATCAGTCCACTGACGAGCAGGTGGTTGAGGAAGAGCGCCCGCAACCCGGGATGACCCAGCAGATGCCGCCACCCGTCGACGAGCTCCCGGGCGTGGAGGCGGGAGGGCCCGGGGGCAGGTGGCGCCTCGCGCTCGCGGATGCCCAGAAGGCACAGCGCGGACAGCAGATAGCTGACCGCGTCCGCGATCACCGTGACGACCGGCCCGAACAGTCCGATCGCGGCCCCGCCGAGCGGCGGTCCGACCGCGATGGAGCTCCAGTTCGTCGACTCGAACCGGGAGTTGGCCACCAGCAGCTCACCCGGCGGCACGAGTCCCTTGAGGTGTGCCCCGGCCGCGGCGTTGAAGGCGATCCGGCCGGCCGCCGCGACTGCCGACACCAGGAGCAACTGACCGAAGGTGAGCACTTCGAAGGCGTAGGCGAGAGGAATGGTCAGCAGCACCGCGAACCGGGCGAGGTCCATCAGGATCATGACGGGCCGTTTGCGGCGGAACTCCATCCACGGCCCGAGCGGCAGGGCGAGCAGCGCGCCCACGGCCGGCCCGATCGCCGCGAGCGCCGACACCTGACCCGGCCCCGCCTCGAGGACGAGCACCGCGATCAGCGGCAGCGCCCCGAAGGCGAACCCCGACCCGTAGGCGCTGACCGCGTACGACGCCCACAACCACCGGAACCCCCGCGACACCCGAGCAGGTTACCGGCGTCAGTCCCCGGCCGCGCGCCCGCCGAACGCCACTTTCGTGAGAAGTCCGGTGAGGGTCTTGCGTTCGTCGTCGGTGAGCCCGGCGAAGGTGGCGTCCCCCGCGGCGCGTGTCTCGACGAGCGCCTGTTCGAGCAGGTCCAGCCCGGCTTCGGTGGCCACGATGATGCGGGAGCGGCGGTCACGTTCGTCGGGCCGGCGCTCGACGAGGCCACGCCCTTGGAGGTCGTCGACGAGCGCGACCACCTGGCTGGGGTCGAGCCCGAGGAATTCGCTGAGCTCCCGCTGCGAGGGCCCGAATCCCTGGCTGGCGAGCCACAGCACGGACAGCGACCGGACCTTCAGCTGAAACCCCGCGAGCCGCGCGTTGGCCGCCCCGCTGGTCACCGCCCGCGCCCGGGCCAGCAGGAACGCCGGGTCGGCGGCGAGGTCCGAACCGAGCAGTCGATGAAGGGGGTCGGTCATGGTTCGGAGCCTAGCCGAATCACGCAGAGAAGTTGAGGAGACCAATCATTGACTTTCTCAACTATCTGGGTCCACGATGGCCCGAGATCCCTCCCATCGAGGCAGGCCAATATGGTTCTCGCAACGAAACAAACCAGTGAGGTACGCCGGGTCGTCTTCTCCAGCTACCTCGGAAGCACCATCGAGTTCTACGACTTCCTCCTCTACGGCACCGCAGCCGCCCTGGTCTTCCCGGCCGTCTTCTTCTCCGGCCTGGATCCGCTGACCTCGGTGCTGTTCTCGTTCGGCACGTTCGCCGCCGGCTACCTGGCCCGGCCGGTCGGCGGTGTCCTGTTCGGCCACTTCGGTGACCGGATCGGCCGCAAGCGCATGCTTGTGGTCACGATGTTCCTGATGGGCGTCGCGTCGTTCCTGATCGGCCTGATCCCCAGCGCCGCGGTGATCGGCGGCTGGTCCGCGGTCCTGCTGATCACGCTGCGCGTGGTGCAGGGCATCGCGGTCGGCGGCGAGTGGGGCGGCGCGGCCCTGATGGCCCTGGAGCATTCCGGCGGCGCCCGGCGCGGCCTGGCAGCGTCGTTCGTGAACGCCGGCGCGCCCAGCGGCGCGGTGCTCGGCAGCCTGATGATGGGCCTGTTCGCACTGCTGCCACCGGACCAGTTCCTGTCCTGGGGCTGGCGGATTCCGTTCCTGATATCGGCGATCCTGCTGGTCATCGGCCTGTGGGTGCGCAGCTCCGTCACCGAGAGCCCGGTCTTCCTCCAGGCGATGGCCGAAATCGAAGCCCGCGCGAAGGCTGACATCGAAACCCGGGCGATGGCTGACATCGAAGTCCGGGCGAACGCAGACAACGAAACCCGGGCAATGGCTGACAACGAAACCCGGGCGAACGCAGGCGTCGAGACCGGCGCCACCCGCAAGCCAACGGGCCTGCCCCTGCTGTCGGTGCTGCGCCGCCCACGGGCGCTGATCCTGACCACGTTCGGCGCGGGCGCGGCGTTCGCGTTCCAGGTCGGCATGGCCACGTTCGCGCAGACCTACGCCGTCTCGCACGGCACCAGCCGCCCGACGGTGCTGCTCGGCTTCTCGGTCGCCTCGTTCCTGGCGATCTTCGCGGTGATCGGCGCCGGCTGGCTCTCCGACCGCTTCGGCCGCCGCCCGGTCCTGCTCACCGGGGCGGTCGGCTGGGGCCTGCTGGCCTTCCCGCTGTTCGGGCTCTGGGGCTCCGGCAACGGGTTGCTGGTCTTCACCGGCTTCGCGCTGGGTCTCGGCCTGCAATCGCTGATGTACGGGCCACTGGGCGCTTTCATCTCCGAGCAGTTCGGCACCGGCGCCCGCTACACCGGCGCCTCTCTCGGATACCAGTTGGCCACCCTGATCGGCGGCGGCTTCACCCCGGCCATCCTCGCCTCGCTGTATGCCGGCACCGGCGGCACCCGGATCACCCCGGTCGCCACCTACCTGATCGCCGCGGCCACCGTCAGCGCGATCGCCGTCCTGCTGATCCGCGAAGGCCGCCGCCACGACCTGACCACCGTCACCCACTGACCCATCAGACCGACCCCCACCAGACCGATCCCCACCAGTAGGGAGAACGCGATGAAACGCCTGCTCCTGACACTGATCGTGACCGTCGCCACGCTGGCCGGCCCACCGTCCGCCGCATCCGCCGCACCACCCGGCGAATACCGCGGCACCCTCGCCGGCGGCGCGAACTGGCTCGGCCACATCCCCGACGACTGGAACGGCACGGTCCTGCTCTTCGCCCACGGCTTCGGCCCGCTGCGCCCGCAGGACGCGCCCGACGATCAAACCCGGCAGATCCTTCTTTCCGAGGGGTACGCCACCCTCGGCTCCTCCTACTCGGGGCCGACCATGTGGGCCCTGGAGACCGCGGAGGACGACCAGTTCGCGGCCCTCGACGCGTTCACCGGCGTGCTGGGCGCCGAGCCACGGCGCACGATCGCGATCGGGCGGTCGATGGGTGGCCTGGTCAGCACCAGGCAGGGCCACCGGCCGCGCGGCGAGATCGACGGGGTGCTCACGACCTGCGGCATCGTCGCGGGCGGCCTCAACCTGAACAACTACCAACTGGACGGCCTGCACGCGGTCACTGAATTGCTAGCCTCTGGCCGTACCATCCCTCTTGTCCGTTATGACTCACCGGAACAGGCCGCTCAGGCCGCGACCGACGTCATCGCCGCTGTGACCGACGCCCAGGCGACGCCGCCCGGACGGGCCCGGATCGCGCTGGCGGCCGCGTTGTTCAACGTGTCCGGCGGAGCCGGCACGCCTGCCGCCCAGCAGGAGCGGCAGTTCCAGCAGCTGGTGGCCGGTGGCGCCCTGAACCGGTATGTGACCGGGCGGCAGCAGATCGAGCTGTCCGCGGGCGGCAACAGCGCCTGGAACCGTGGCGTCGACTACCGTGCGCTGCTGGCCGGCAGCAGCCGGGCGGGGCAGGTGCGGGCGCTGTACCGGGAGGCCGGCCTGGACCTGCGGGCCGACCTGAACCGGCTGACCGCGACCGCCGACATCACCGCCGACCCGTGGGCGGTCGCCGACCTGGGCCGGTCGTCGATGCCGAACGGCCCGTTGCGGGTACCGCTCCTGACGATCCACACCCTGGTCGACGAGCTGGTGCCGGTCGAGCAGGTCGACTGGTACACCGAGCACACGAGGCGCCACGGTGACCTGCTGCGCAGCCTGTATGTGGACGGGACCGGCCACTGCACGTTCCGGGCCAGCGAGAACCTCGCTGCGTTGCATGTGCTGGAACACCGCCTCGATCACGGGCGATGGCCACGTGATCCGGCCTCGTTCGGCGCCGGCTACCCCGGCGGAGAGCCGAGATTCGTCCCATTCGAGCCAGGCCGCCTGACCGGCGGACTCGACGAGCCGGGCCGACCGTCCGCCGGCGGACGAGACGAGCCAGGTCGACCGGCCGCCGGCGGACGAGACGAGCCAGGTCGACCGGCCGCCGGCGGGTGAAATGAGCTGGGCCGATCGGCCTCAGACGGGCGAGACGAACCGGGCCGACCGACCGCAGACGGGCGAAAGGAGCCAGGTCGACCGGCCGCCGGCGGGCGAGACGAGCCGGGCGGTGGCAGCAGCGCGGTGAGGCCGGCCGCGGCCGATACCAGCAGGATGCTTCCGACGATGTCGAGGACGTAGTGGTTCGCGGTGGCGATCACGACGGTCACCATGAGCGCCGGGAAGATCCACGCCAGCCGGGCCAGACGTGGGCGGGTGATCCGGAGCGCGGTCCACACTGCGAACGCGCACCACAGTGACCAGCCCACGTGCATGCTCGGCATCGCCGTCCAGCCGCCCGCGCGGGAGGCGTGGCCGAAGATGCCGTAGAGCGCGACGATGTCGACCGTCCCGGGCAGCGCGAACCGGGGCGGCGACATCGGCACCGCCCAGTAGACCGGCAGCACCAGCACCATCATCACGATCATGGTCCGGCGGACCCGGCGGTAGACGGCGACGTCGCGCCGGAAGAGCCAGACCAGCACGCCCGCCACCACCAGGTAGTAGGCGCGGTAGAACCAGGCCGCCGCATGGGCGAACCCGACATGCCCGGCCAGCCACTGGTTGACCGGCAGCACGATGTCGAGGTGCAGGGTCCGCTCGATCGACTGAAGGGTCGACGCGTTCGCGGTCGCCGTCACGTGGTCACGCCCGACGAGGCTGTGCAGCCAGGTGAACGCCACGAACCAGGCCAGCAGCCCGGCCACCTCGGCGATCGTGCGCCGCCGCGACATCAGGCCGGTTCCGATGTGGGGACGAGCCGGGCGACAGGCATGCCACACGATAGCGTCGCGGGAAGCGTAACCAATAGGTTACGCTTCCCGGGTGGACGAGGTGGCGGGCGCGATCGCAGATCCGGTGCGGCGGGAGATCCTGCTCATGCTGCGTGACGAGCCGCTGTCGGCCGGGCAGATCGCCGCCCGGTTCGCGATCAGCCGGCCCGCGGTCAGCCGGCACCTGCGGGTGCTCCGCGACGCCGGGGTGGTGCGCGACGCCGCCGACGGCCGCCGACGCGTGTACACGCTGGTCACCGGGCCGCTCGACGATCTGGCCGGCTGGCTGGGCCGGCTGACCCGGCCGTCCGGCTGGCAGCAGCGGTTCGACGCGCTGGAGACCGAGGTCCACCGCACCCGCCGGGAGCGGCGCACCACCGCGCCCGAAAATACCGACAAGGAGATCGCGTGAGCCCGACCCCGACCGGACGCCTGTTCGGTGACGACCTGGTCCTGACCCGTACCTTCCGTGCCCCGATCGACGACGTATGGGCTAGCGTGACCGAATCCGAGCGCACCGCCCGCTGGTTCGGCCCGTGGAAGGGTGACGCCGCGCCGGGCAACTCGATCCAGGTGCAGATGGCGCTGGAGGAGGGCGCGCCCTGGATGGACATGACCATCGACGCGTGCGAGGCACCACGCAGGCTGGGCCTGTCGGCCGTCGACGACTACGGAGCGTGGCATCTGGAGCTGGAGCTGACCGAGGCCGACGGGGTGACCGAGCTGCGGTTCACCCAGCACCTGACCGGCACTGAGAACGTCGGCGAGGTCGGCCCGGGCTGGGAGTATTACCTGGACACGCTGGTCGCCTCCCGGGAGGGCCGGCCGCTGCCGGACTTCAGCGAGTACTTCCCGGCCCAGCGGGAGCACTTCGAGGCGCAGCGGGCGGCCACGACGGGCGACTGAGGCCGGGCTCACTGATCGTCGTCCACAGATCCCGCGCCGGTCTGCCGACTGTGTGCACATGACGACCGGCAGGATCTGGGTGTTTCTCGGCGGGGCGACCTCCGCCGTCACCGGCCTGGTGCTGACGTACAACACGACTTTCGGCAACGTGCTGTATCTCATCACCTTCGTGACGATGTGTGTGATGGCGTGGATGGCCGTCGCCCGCATCGAGGCCGGCCCGGACCGCCGCCCGTGGATGCTGGCCGCCACCGCGCAGACGCTGTGGCTGCTCGGCGACTCGATCGAGCTCGCCTACAGCTACCTGTCCTCGGCGGGCGCCCCGCCGGTGGGGCCGGCCGACGTGTTCTGGCTGTCCGGGTACCTGCTGCTGGCGGTGGGCCTGATCATGATGGCCCGCCGCCGGGCGCCCGGTCACCTGCGCGGGGCGGTGCTCGACGGCCTCACCCTGACCGTGGCCGCCGGGCTGGCGAGCTGGCAGTTCCTGATCTCGCCGATGCTCGGCGCCGGGCTGACCGTGGCCGAGTCGGTCGTGCCACCGCTGTATCCGATCGCCGACGTGGCGCTGCTCGCCGGTGTGCTGTTCATCGCGCTGTCACCGGGCGGCCGGGGCACGCCGACCCGGCTGCTGCTCGGCGCGGTCGGGTTGTACCTGGCGATCGACGTCGCCTACAACGTGCTGCCGTTGTTCCTCGACTACGGCATCGTCGCGCGGATCGGCCCGCTGATCATGCTGGGCAATGCGCTGATCATCGCGGCGTCGCTGCACCCGGCGCGGGCCGAGCTGACCAGCCCCGGCCGCCGGGTGAACGTGCTGCATCCGTCCCGGGTGCTTTTCCTCGGGCTGGCGTTCCTGACCGCGCCGACGCTGAGCGTGGTCAAGTCGGGTGTCGACCACAACGCGGTGATCGCGCTGGTCGCCACGGCGCTGAGCACGGCGTTCGTGCTGGCCAGGTTCACCATCGCGGTCCGCGAGCAGGAGCGGGCCCAGGCGCAGCTCGCCCATCAGGCCCGGCACGACCCGTTGACCGGGCTCGCCAACCGCAGCGTGCTCACCGACCGGCTGGAGCGCCCCGGCCCGGTCGCCGTCCTCTACCTGGACCTGGACGGGTTCAAGGAGGTCAACGACACCTACGGGCACGAGGCGGGCGATCTGGTGCTGTCGACCGTGGCGACCCGGTTGTCGGCGGCCGTCCGTACCACCGATCTGGTCGTCCGTCTCGGCGGCGACGAGTTCGTGCTGCTCTGCCCCGACCTGCCGCAGGCCGAGGCCATCCACCTGGCCGAACGTGTGCTGGGCGACGTGGCCCGGCCGATCGAGTTCCGCGGCACGGTGCTGGACATCGGCGCGAGCGTCGGCATCGCCGAGGACGCACCGGACCGTGACGTGCTGCGCACCGCCGACCTGGCCATGTACGAGGCGAAGAAGCAGGGCCGCGGCCGCTGGGTGGTGGCCGGGTCGCCGTCCGATCACTGACAGTGCGTATCAGCCGGGTGCCCGGCGACCTCTGGAAGCTGAACCCTCGAAGGGAGTGTCGGATGGCCGCAACACGGGCGGACCTGCTGGAGATCCGCCACCACGACGATCGCATCAGCCGGTACGAGGAGGTCACCTACTGTGCCTGGATCGGCGGTGTGACCGTCTACCGCGACGGTGCGGAGATAGCCCGGCACGACGACGTCCTCGGCGCGACGGCGTTGCGGCGCGCGGCCACGAGTCACTGAACGAGCAGGGCCTGCAGGCGGGCGAGCACCGCGTTCTGGATCTCCTTGAAGGTTCGCCGCTCGCCCTCGGCCACCCACAGGGCGAACGATGTGCGGAACACGGTCACGCCTGCTTCGGCGGCCAGGGCGGCGCTCGCCGCGTCGACACCGCGGGCGGTCAGCGCGCGGGTCAGCGCGACCGCCAGCGAGGACATCTTGAGCAGCTCGCGCTCCTGAAGAGCGACGTTCGCCGCGATCACCGACCGGCGGGCGCGGGACCAGGGGCGGCGCTCCTCGGGGAAGAGCGTGGCCGCGCCGTCGAGGACGCCGACGATCATCGCCATCGGCTCGCCGGTGTCGTCCGGCAGGGCGCTGAGGAACACCCGCTCGAACTCGTCCTGGTCGACGAAGAGCACTTCACGCTTGTCGGCGAAGTGGCGGAAGAAGGTCCGTTCGGTGAGTCCGGCGGCCGCCGCGATCTCGGCGACTGTCGTCCCGTCATAACCCTGGGTGAGGAAAAGGCCGAGTGCCGCATCCCTGAGGCGCTCGGAGGCGCCGCCCTGCCATCTCCCCATGATGCCCATCATAGTGATGTCAGAAGCTGACATCACGGTGTAGCGTCATGTCAGTCACTGACATCACCTGCTTTTCTGAGGAGGCACGCCATGCGCGTGTTCGTCACCGGAGCCACCGGCTGGATCGGCTCGCACACCGTCGACGAGTTGCTCGCCGCCGGCCACCAGGTCCTCGGCCTCGCCCGCACCGACTCCGGCGAGGCGTCGCTGCAGGCCAAGGGCGCGCAGACGTTGCGCGGCGACCTCGACGACCTGGCCGCGCTGCGCCGCGGCGCCGAGGACGCCGACGCGGTCGTCCACCTCGCCAACAAACACGACTGGGCGAATCCGGCGGAGTCCAACCGGGCCGAGCGCGCCGCCGTCGAGACCCTCGCCGAGGCGCTCACCGGATCGGACCGGCCGTTCGTCTTCGCCTCCGGCCTCGCCTCGCTGGCGCTCGGCCGCCCGTCGACCGAAAATGATCCCTCACCGTTCAGCGGACCGGACGCACCCCGGGGCGGCGCCGAGAATCGAGCTTTCGAGTACGTGGACCGCGGCGTCCGTGCCATCGCAGCGCGCTTCTCCCCCACCGTGCACGGCACCGGCGACCACGGTTTCATCGCCCTGCTGGTCGCGGCCGCCCGCCGGACAGGCGTCTCCGGCTACGTCGGCGACGGCGCGTCGGCGTGGTCGGCGGTGCACGTCGTCGACGCGGCCCGGCTGGTCCGGCTCGGTCTGGAGAAGGCCCCGGCCGGCGCCCGCCTGCACGTGGTGGCCGAGGAGGCGGTGACCGCCCGGGATATCGCCGAGGCCATCGGCCGCCACCTGGACCTGCCGGTCAAGCCGATCGCCGCGGACGAGGCGGTCGACCACTTCGGGTTCATCGGCCGGTTCTTCGCCCTGGACATGTCCGCGTCCAGCGCGGTGACCCGCTCGACGTTCGACTGGCACCCGGCCGGCCCCACCCTGCTCGAGGACCTGGCCGCCGGCGCCTACGCCTGACCCGCGGTCAGGGGTGGGTGGCCTGGTAGCCGGCTGCCTGCATGGTGAACAACTGGGCGTAGAGGCCGGCGGCCGCCATCAGGGCGTGATGGGTGCCGGCCTCCACGAGCGCACCACGATCCAGCACGAAGATCTGATCGGCGTGGGTGATGTTGGCCAGCCGATGCGTGATCAGGATCGTGGTGCGCTTGCCCTGGCGGTCACGCAACGCCCGGAACAGCGCCTCCTCGGCCCGCGGATCCAGCGCCGACGACGGCTCGTCCATGATCAGCAGGGGCGCGTCACGGAGGAAGGCACGAGCCGCGGTGATCCGCTGCCACTGCCCACCCGACAGGTCTTGACCGTCTTTGAATGTCCGGTCGAGCAGTGTGTCGTACCCATGGGGAAGGTCTTCGATCATCTGATGGGCCGCGGCCCGCAACGCGGCCGCCTCGATCCGCACCGGATCGGCCGGCGCGTCGACGTCACCCATCGCAATGTTGGTCGCCGCACTGAACGGCCACCGATTGTGATCCTGAAGCGCGACCGCGATGTGCGCGAGCAGCCCCGCGCTGTCCCACTCGGCGTACGGCCGCCCGTTCCACGAAACGACCCCGGAGCTCGGAGCACGCAGCCCGGCGACGATGGCGGCGAGGGTCGACTTGCCCGAACCGTTCTCCCCGACCAGCGCGATCGTCTCCCCCGCCCGGATACTGAGCGTGACCCCGTCGAGCGCCGGCCGGTCCCGGTCCGGATAGGACAGCGACACGCCGTCGACCTCCAGGACCCGCAGCTCCTCTGGTGACGGCGCGATCCGGGCCGCCGGCAGGTGCCCGGCCGCCGCACCGAGGAACCTGACGTACTCGTTGAAGAACTGCCCGCTGGCGTACACCCGGTCGATCTGGAACGTCACCTGCGCCAGCGACCGCTGGGCCGCCTGCACCGCGATCACACACGTCGCGGCGGCCGCGAGCGGGATCCGGCCGTTCAGCAGCAGGGCGCCGAGCAGCACGTACACCCCGGTCAGGGCGATGCCGCCGATCGCCGCGCCGATGCTGGTCGTGGTGGTGACCCGCTGCGCGACCCGCAGTTCCGCCGCGATCTGCGCACCCATCACCCGGTCGTAGAGACCGAGAAGAAAGCCCCTGAGGCCGTACGTGCGAAGCTCCGCAGCCGCATCCCGTTCCGCCATCAGCCGCTGGAGCACCCACTGCCGGCGCCGCCGGGTCGAGCTGGCCAGATAGCTCTGGAAGCGGACATGACCCGCCCGCAGCGCCGCATATCCGGTCGGCACCGTGGCCACCAGCAGCGCCAGCAGCAGCATCGGATGCACGGTGACCACCGCGACCGTGACGGCGAGCAGGCTGACCAGGCCGGCGAACAGGTTCATGGTGTTCTGCACGAGTTCGATCGCCGCCTCGGTGCCCCGGGTGGCGCGTTCCATCCCCTCAGCGAACGTGTCGTCGTCGAAGGCCTTCAGGTCCACCGCCGTGGTGTGCTCGAACAACTCACGTTCCACCAGCAGGTGCACCCGCGGGGTGAGGCCGTTCAGCGCGTACCCGGTGAGCATGCCCAGCCCACCGCGGACCGCCGCCGCGGCAGCCAGCCAGATAAGCGCCGGCATCGCGGCCCGTACCCGATCGGGTGTCGGACCACCGGCGAACAGTTCGATGAGGACGCGCTGGGTCGCGATCAGGCCGAAGGCCGCCATCGCGCCGGCGCCCGCCGTGGAGACCGTGACCAGCAGCGTGCGGACCGGATCGGCCCGCCAGGCCACCCGGACCGCCTTCGCGATCAGGCCCGGGAGCTCGGTGAACAGGCCCAGCATGCCGGATTCGGCACGGGCCCGGACGCCGGTCTCCCACCAGCTGGGGCGTAGTTCGGGCAGGACGGCGTCGGTACGCGGGGCGGGAATCCGGGTCACCCCTCTACCGGTACCGGACGGCGGGCGGGCCCGGCTGCCGCCCATCCGGCCGGGTCCCCCGATCCGGGGGTTGGTCAACCCGGCGGACCTGCTGTGCGACAGGCAACGGATCGACGCTCGCAACATCGACGGTCAGCTGATCGCGAGGAGTCACATGCTGCTGCTGAGCGCGGTGCTGGGATCGGTGCTGCTGGTGGCGCTGGTCACGCCCGGTCCCGCCAACCGGGCCGGACGGCGGTACCCGTGGGCCGGATTCGGCGCGCCGTTCGCGGTGCTGGCCGGTTCGCTGGTGATGCCACTGCCGATCGTGCCGCTGCTGGCCGGAGCGCAGCCGTGGCAGTGGGCGCCGGCCGTGGCCACGCCGTTCGCCGCCTACGCGATGGCCCGCCGGGTCAGCCCGCCCTGGTGGAAACGCTGGCACGGCTGGCTCGTGGGCCGGGCGGCGCTGCTGTCGTTCCTGGTCGCGGGCGTGGAGCTGACGGTGGTCAGCCGAACTGTGCCGGCCACCGAACAGGCCGCCCGGATCTGGATCGTGTCGCTGATCGTGACCGCCGGATATCTGGCCTGCTGGCGGGTGGCCGACACCGGCTACTGGCCGCTGCTGCTGATCCGTGACGCGGCGTTCCTGCTGGTCGTCGCGGGCGCCGGCGCCTGGTGGCAGCGCCAGTACGACCTGCGCGGCCCGGCCACCACGCTGCTGGTCGGGGCGGTCGCCGCAGTAGGCGTGTCAGCGCTGCTGGCCGGGCTGTGGCGCCTGATCCGCTGGCTGCGGCACGGCCCGCCGTCGTGGCCGCGGCCACCCGGTCTCGCCACCTGGCCACCCCAGCCCGGCCAGGTGTGGAACGCCACGGTCGACCGGGAGGACCGGCCGGTCGTGGTGTGGGAGCTCAAGCGGCATTGCGCGTACGTGCTGCCGGTCGACCCGGTGGACGGCCCGCGCGAGCACATGCGGCTGCCCCTGGCCGAATGGCATCGGGTGCTCACCGCCGACGCCTGGCTGTCGTTGCAGATCACCGCCGTGCCGTACACCGGTTTCCGCAGCGTGCGCGGCCGCTGCCCGGACCGGTTCTGGGAGCGGATGGGCCGCCGCACCCTCAGCGGGCCGGACGCCCCGGAGGCGCCCACCCTGCGGTCGGCAGCCGGTCTTCTCAGTCGGCCACGCCGGTGAAGCCGCTCACCTTCTCCAGGCGCAGGCGCACCAGCAGCTCACCCTTGACGGCGTTGCGGGCGCCGTAGCTGACGGCCAGGTCCGGGCCCATGTAACGCTCGGCGATCCGGGTCGCCCAGATCCGCATGTCGTCCAGGTCCGTGGTGATGGCCACCGGGCCGCGGACCGTCACATAGGCGTACGGCGCGGCCTCCTCGTCGACACACAGGACGGCCCGGCCGTCGCGGGCCAGGGCACGGCCCTTCACACTGTCCGCGCCGGTGTTGAAGACCAGGTCGTCGCCGTCGAGCACGAACCAGATCGGCACGACGTGCGGGGAGCCGTCCGCCCGTACCGTCGCAAGTTTTCCGGTCCGGGTGCCGGCCGAGAGAAAATCGCGGACCTCGGCCGTCGTCATCGCTTTCGCCATGATGCCATTCTGCCGTCCGCGTTCCGCCGCTCAGCGACGGCCGGCGGTCCAGCCGCGGAGCACTGCTGCGGCCCGGTCCGGGTCTGCGCTGGTCAACTGCTGGATGGTGTGCTGCCGGTTGAGGGCGTCCGGCCGTGATTCCGTGGCTGGGGTGGCGACGGCCTCGGCTGCGATCGGGGGCCGGCGTTCCAACTGGGCGCGCGCCTGCCGCAGGCGGTCGTTCGCCAACGACATCTGAGCGCGGTGACTGCGGCGCCGCCGGATCGCCAGTGCCAGGATCAGCAGGAGCAGCCCACTCAGTCCGGCGATCGGCAACGCGTAGCGGCTGGGCGGCGTCGCGCCGTCGGCGATGGCGGCCGGCGCTTCGGCCGGCTGGAACGGCAGGGCGGACACCGCGACCATGTCGCCGCGGCCAGGGTCGGCGCCGGCCGCCGTGCTCACCAGGTTCCGCAGTTGCGCCAGATCGATGTTCTGGCTGGCGGCGGTGTCGATCAGCACGGCGATGTTCAGCTTCTTGACGGTCCCGGGGGCGTTGCGGCGGGACTCCCGCACCGAGTTCAGCGCGTTGGCGCGTTCCGTGCTGCTGCTCTCGTAGCGGGTGCCGCCGCTGGTGTAGATGCGGTTGGTGAGGCGTTCCGACTTGGCGCCGACGGACGGATCCCGGGTGTAGGTGGTGCTGACCGACTCGACCCGGCTGAAGTCCAGTTCGGCGGTGGTGGTCACGACGGCCCGGCCGGGGCCGACAAGCGTGTCCAGCATCCCCTGCAGCGAGGTGTCGAGACGGTCCTGGAAAGCCGCGGTGGCCGTGTCGTTTCCGGTCACGGACCGGGGAGCCGCCGGTGCCGGCGCGCCCGCCAGAACGACCGCCAGAGCCGCGGACGCGAGGATTCCGAACGCGGCCCGGGAATGACCGAATGTCACGACGGCTCCTCTCTCCGGCCAGACCGGCTCTTGGTGGGGACTTCATCGGCCGGCGCGGGCGGAACTGAACCGTTCCCCGACGGCGCCCTGCCGATCGATCTTGACCGGAAGCGGTCGGCGGCGGCACCCGGGCATTCAGCACGGACGATGCGGATACGCCGTCCGGACGATCAACCGCGCAGGTGGGCGCAGGAAACAGCCCGGCGAAATTCGGGACCGGGAACGTTCCCAACACTCATTGACAGAGCTCGATTGCAGCGCTTACCGTCACCCGAGGAAAGCGCTTACCCGCAGCGTACGGCCAGACCCACCGATCTGGCCGCGCGCCGGTCGCCATTCCCCAGGGCGAGGGTCGGCGCCGTCCACCCCCATTGCCGCCACCCCGGGCGGCATCCGTCCCCCAACGGAGGATCCCCCATGTCCACACGGAGAACCGTCCTCTCCGCCCTGTCCGCCGGCGTCCTCGCCGCCGGCGGACTCGCCGTCGCCACCCAGGCGCCGGTGTGGGCCGCCGAGTCCAGTCCGGTCGGGTTCGCCAGCATGAACGGCGGAACCAGTGGCGGCTCGTCGTCCACCGTGGTCACCGTGACCACCGCGTCGGCCCTCAAGTCGGCGCTGAGCTCCAGCACGTCACAGACCGTCCGGGTCTCCGGCCTGATCACGATCTCCGGCATGTACAGCGTCGCCTCGAACAAGACGGTCATCGGCGTCGGCTCCGGCTCCGGCATCACCGGCGGCGGGCTCAACCTGTCCGGCGTACGCAACGTGATCATCCGCAACATGGTGTTCCGCAACGCCAGTGACGACTCGATCAACGTCCAGTCTTCCACCACCAACGTGTGGATCGACCACAACGACCTGGCCAGCGGCTACGACGGCCTGATCGACATCAAGCGCGGCTCGGACTTCATCACCGTGTCGTGGAACCGGCTGCACAACCACGACAAGTCGATGCTGCTGGGCCACAGCGACGACAACGCGTCCGAGGACACCGGCCACCTGCGGGTGACCTACGTGCACAACTGGTTCGAGGGCACCGGGCAGCGTCACCCGCGGGTCCGGTTCGCGAACCCGGTGCACGTGCTGAACAACTACTACAGCAACATCGGGTCGTACGGCGTCGCCTCGACCGAGAACGCCGGCGTCTACGTCGAGCGCAACTACTTCGAGAACGTCGCCACCCCGACGGTCACCCAGACCGGCGACTCGGACTCCGGCAACCTGAAGGTCCTCAACAACTACAAGGTCAACTCGGGTACGGAGCAGGTCCGCAACGGCGCCAGCGTCGCGGCGATCCCCTACTCGTACACCCCGGAGGCCAACAGCTCGGTGAAGGCCACCGTCACGGCCGGCGCCGGCACCGGAAAGATCTGACCCCCTCTGCCCCACCCGGCGGGGGGGGGGGGCGGGGGGCACCGCGTGACGCCGGGCCAGCGTCGCGTGGCACGCCCCCCGCCGCGGGGCGGGCGGGGGCGGCGGGGGTTGGAGGCCGGGCCAGG
>NZ_JBEZXU010000057.1:0-71902 GCF_040638175.1 Actinoplanes sp. NPDC026670 | reverse complement strand
GGTGTTGTTTTTTTTCGTGGGTGGTCTCTCCCACCCACCCCCCCCCCCCGGCCCCCCCCCCCGCAACCGGGGGGGCTTTTGGGGCCCCAACCCCCCCCCACAGATCGGCACGCGGGTTCGTCAGCGTTCCAGGATCGCCACCACGCCCTGGCCGCCGGCGGCGCAGATGGAGATCAGGCCGCGGCCCGCGCCCTTCTGCGCGAGCAGCTTGGCCAGGGTCGCCACGATCCGGCCGCCGGTAGCCGCGAACGGGTGACCGGCCGCCAGCGACGAGCCGTTGACGTTCAGCTTCGCCCGGTCGATCGAGCCGAGCGGCGCGTCCAGGCCCAATTTCTCCTTGCAGAACGACGGCGACTCCCAGGCGGCCAGCGTGGACAGCACCTGCGACGCGAACGCCTCGTGGATCTCGTAGTAGTCGAAATCCTGCAGCGTCAGGCCGTTGCGGGCCAGCATCCGGGGCACCGCGTAGGCCGGGGCCATCAGCAGCCCCTCCTCGCCGTGCACGTAGTCGACGGCGGCGGTCTCCGAATCCGCGAAATACGCGAGCACCGGCAGCGACCGGGCGGCCGCCCACTCCTCCGAGGCCAGCAGCACGGCCGACGCCCCATCGGTGAGCGGCGTCGAGTTGCCCGCCGTCATCGTGGGGTTCTCCGTGCCGTACACCGGCTTGAGCTTGGAAAGCTTTTCCAGACTGCTGTCGGCGCGCAGATTCTGGTCACGGGTCAGCCCCAGATAGGGCGTCAGAAGATCATCGAAAAAGCCGCTGTCGTACGCCGCCGCGAGCCGCTGATGCGACGTGAGGGCCAGCTCGTCCTGGGCGGCGCGCTCCACGTTCCAGGTGAGGGCGGTGATCGCCGCGTGCTCGCCCATCGACAGGCCGGTCCGCGGCTCGGCGTTGCGCGGCAGCTCCGGCTTGATCGCGTGCTGCGGGCGCAGTTTCGCCACCGCCTTGAGCCGGGCGCCGAGCGTCCGGGCCCGGTTGAGCTCCAGCAGCGCCCGGCGCATGTCCTCGTTGACCTGCAACGGAGCGTCCGAGGTGGTGTCCACGCCGCCGGCCACCCCAGCGTCGATCTGCCCGAGCGCGATCTTGTTGGCGACCAGGATCGCCGCCTCCAGGCCGGTGCCGCAGGCCTGCTGGATGTCGTAGGCCGGGGTCCGCGGGTCGAGCCGCGAGCCGAGCACCACCTCACGGGTCAGGTTGAAGTCACGCGAATGCTTGAGCACCGCCCCGGCGACCACCTCGCCGAGTTGTTCCCCGGCCAGCCCGAACCGGGCGACCAGCCCGTCCAGCGCCGCGGTCAGCATGTCCTGGTTCGACGCTTCGGCGTAACGGCTGTTGGACCGGGCGAACGGAATCCGGTTCCCGCCCAGCACGGCCACACGGCGCACGTTCGGCACGGCTATTCTCCACATCGACAGGGGACGTGTTCACAGGGTTACTCACCGGTAGGCTACTCGCATGGCTGACAGGTACGCGAACTTCGCCAACTCCGGTCTCGGCCGGACCGTGGTCAAGCGCCTCGGGCTGCCTGATCCGCCCCGGCTGCGCCGTCACGAGGCGGGAGATCCGCTGGTCACCGGGCCGGTCCTGCTCGGCGCGGCCCCCGGCGGACGGCTCTCCGAGCCGGCCCGAAAACTTCTGGAGACGGCCGGCGTCGAGGTCACTTCTTCGGATGAGGTACGCGTAAGCGCCCTCGTCTTCGACGCGACAGGCATCGTCGACACCCCACAGCTCCGGGAACTCTACGACTACTTCCACCCGTACGCCCGCGCTCTGGAGACCTCGGGCCGGGTGATCGTGCTCGGCACGCCTCCGGAGACCACCGGATCGCCGAAGGAGGCGATCGCGCAGCGGAGCCTGGAAGGGCTGACCCGCAGCATCGGCAAGGAATTCGGGCGCGGCGTCACCGCCCAGCTCGTGTATGTGGCGCCCGGCGGTGAAGCGGGGATCGAGTCGACGCTGCGGTTCCTGCTGAGCGGGCGGTCGGCCTACGTGTCCGGGCAGGTCATCCGGGTCGGCGCCGGCCCGGTGGCGGCCCCGGCCGACTGGGACCGGCCCCTCGACGGCAAGCTCGCCCTGGTCACCGGCGCCGCCCGGGGCATCGGCGCGGCCATCGCCCGGGTCCTCGCCCGCGACGGCGCCGAAGTGATCGCGCTCGACGTGCCGGCCGCCGGCGACGCGCTCGCCGGCGTCGCCAACGAGACCCGCGGCCGGGCCCTGCAACTCGACCTGACCGCCGCCGACGCCCCCGCCCGCCTCGCCGGCTACCTGGCCGCCGGGCCGCACGCCGGAGTCGACATCCTCGTCCACAACGCCGGCATCACCCGGGACAAGACGATCGCCCGGATGAGCGAGGACCGGTGGGACTCGGTGATCGGCGTCAACCTGACCGCCCCCGAACAGGTCAACGACCTGCTGCTGGAACGCGGCCTGATCCCGTCCGGCGGGCGCATCATCGGAGTCGCGTCGATCGCCGGCATCGCCGGAAACCGGGGCCAGACCAACTACGCCACCAGCAAAGCCGGGGTGATCGGGCAGGTCCAGGCCTATGCGCCGCTGCTCGCCGGCCGCGGCATCACGATCAACGCGGTGGCGCCGGGCTTCATCGAGACGGCCATGACCGCCAAGATGCCGCTCGGGCTGCGTGAGGCCGGGCGGCGGCTGAACAGCATGTCGCAGGGCGGACTGCCGGCCGACGTGGCCGAGGCCATCGCCTGGTTCGCGTCCCCCGGGTCGGCGTCGGTCACCGGAAACGTGGTGCGGGTCTGCGGCCAGAGCCTGCTGGGAGCCTGACATGCCGTCCATCGCTGCGGTCTTCTCCCCTCGTCTCGTGGGGGTCTGACGTGGTCGCGGTCGTCGAGCTCAGTTCCGGGCCGGGCACCACCGCCGCCTACGCCCGGGCCGCGCTCGGGCTGATCCCCGGTTTCGTCCGATCCGGCGACACCCTTCCCGATGTGGAGGTCCGGCAGCGCGGGGTCACCGTCGATCGCGCGCACCTGGCCGCCTACGACCGGATCTGCGGGTTCCGGCTCAGCGACACACTGCCCGCGACGTATCCGCATGTGCTCGCGTTCCCGCTGGCCATGCGCCTGATGACGGCCCCGGACTTCCCGCTCCCGCTGATCGGCCTGGTGCACGTCAGCAACCGGATCACCGTCCACCGCCCGATCCCGGCCGGCGCCGCCCTGGACCTGTCGGTCCGCGCCACCGGGCTCCGCGATCACCCGCGGGGCCGCCAGTTCGACATCGGGGCCACCGCGACCATGGACGGCGCCGAGGTGTGGCGCGGCCTGTCCACCTACCTGCGTCTGGGCCCGCGTCCCGCCCCCACCGCCGACACCCCGGCCGAACCGCGGCCCCCCGGCAACGCACCGGCCGGATCGCCGTTCACCAGCACCACGCCGAGCGGATCGCAGCTGACCAGCGATACGCCAGCCGGAACGCGGCCCCCGGCCGGCGAGGATTCGCCGGACGAATCACGGTCCGCGGCCGGCGAGGATTCGCCGGACGGATCACGGTCCGCGGCAACGGGCGGCACCGGGGCGGGCAGCCGGTGGCGGGTGCCGGCCCGGGTGGGCACCGACTACGCGGGCGTCTCCGGCGACCGCAACCCGATCCACACGTCCTGGCTGGGAGCGAGACTCTTCGGTTTCCCACGCCCGATCGCCCACGGAATGTGGACCATGGCACACGCCCTGGCCGCCTTGGAGGGCCGCCTGCCCGAGACGTGCACGGTGGACGTCACGTTCAAGAAGCCCCTGCTACTACCGGCCAGAGCAACGTTCACCACCGCCCCGACCACGAACGGCTGGACCTTCACACTCGCGTCCCGCCACCCCCACCTGACCGGCACAGTCACCGGCCAGCCCTGACGTCGCCCACGCTCACACCTGACGGCCGGCTCCGCCCACCCCAGAGTGCCAACCCTCGCGAAATCCCCCGCAGGGCGGATCTTGCACGAATCTGCACCCCGCGATACCTCCCCGAGGCATCGACAACCACACCACCACGCAGAAGACTCCGGAGCCTCACCGGGGCACGATTTCGCCCACCCGCGGCGATCTTGCACGAATCTCCACCCCGGCGCCGATCTTGCAGACATTTCCACGCCCCAGCCGGGAATTGCGTGCAAGGTCCGGGCCGAGATGTGGACCTTGCACGGTGATACGCCCCAGGACCGGGAGGATCGTGCAAGATCGCCGCGGGCGGGCGGAATCGTGCAAGATCGGTGCGGCTCCGGGGAGGCAGCACTGAACATCACCGGATCACCCACGGCCTCAATAGCCACACAACCTGTCAATTCCGGCGGCTCAGAACTGCCCGGTCAGCGGTGGGAGCCGACCGCGAACGTCCGGCTGATGGTGGCCGCTGGGGGCGTTCGGCGGGGCAGGTGGGGTGGGGTAGCGGTGACCGTCGCATTCGGCCCGGCTGGCGCTGTTCGGCCCTGGGATGGGCCTGCGTCGCGCGGTAGGCCCGGGGCGGGGTGGGATGGCGGGGCGGTGTGGGGCGTACCGGAAAAGGCGACGGAGCCGACGGCCACCGAGACAACACCGCGGGGTTTTTAATTCATCGATGGTGGTTGTTTTGCGGATTACGCGCTCGTAAAGTTACCGGCGAGTTAACCTGCCGGCGGGAGGCTGTCCGTGGAGTTCTGGCTCGACCTCAACGAGGAGCAGCGTGAGCTGCGTGAATGGGTGCACGGGTTCGCCGCGTCGGTGATCCGGCCGGCTGCCCCGGAATGGGACGAGCGCGAGGAGACGCCCTGGCCCGTCCTGCAGGAAGCGGCGAAGATCGGGCTGTACGGGTTCGAGTTCCTCGCCAACACCTGGTCCGACAGCAGCGGGCTGAGCCTGCCGATCGCGAACGAGGAGCTGTTCTGGGGTGACGGCGGGATCGGGATGGCGATCTCCGGCACGTCGCTGGCGGTGGCGGCGATCTTCGGGTCGGGGACGTCCGACCAGCTGCTCGAATGGGTGCCGCAGTGTTTCGGGGACGCCGCCGATCCGAAGGTGGGCGCGTTCTGCAGCACCGAGCCGGAGGCCGGGTCGGATGTGGCGTCGATGCGGACCCGGGCGGTCTACCACGAGGCAACCGACGAGTGGGTGCTCAGCGGGCAGAAGGCGTACGCCACGAACGGCGGGATCGCGAACGTCCACGTGGTGACGGCCAGTGTGGATCCGTCGCTCGGGTCGCGGGGGCAGGCCGCGTTCGTCGTGCCGCCCGGCACCAAGGGCCTGGCCGCGACCCGGAAACTGAAGAAGCTGGGGCTGCGGGCCTCGCACACCGCCGACGTGTTCCTCGACGACGTGCGGGTGCCCGGCAGCTGCCTGCTCGGCGGCAAGGAGGCCCTGGACAAGCGGCTGGCCCGGGCACGGGAGGGACAACGACGGTCGGGGCAGGCGGCGATGCGCACGTTCGAGCTGTCCCGGCCGGCGGTCGGCGCGCAGGCGCTGGGCATCGCGCGGGCGGCGTACGAGTACGCGCTGGAGTACGCGAAGACCCGGGTCCAGTTCGGGCGGCCGATCATCGAGAACCAGGCGGTGGCGTTCGCGCTGGCCGACATGCGTACCGAGATCGACGCGGCCCGGCTGCTGGTGTGGCGGGCCGCGTGGATGGGGCGCAACGAGAAGCCGTTCGAAGCGGGCGAGGGCTCGATGTCGAAGCTGAAGGCCGGCGAGGTGGCGGTGGCCGTCACCGAGAAGGCGGTACAGATCCTCGGCGGGGCCGGATACCTGCGGGAGCACCCGGTCGAGCGGATGTACCGGGACGCCAAGATCTACACGATCTTCGAGGGCACCTCGGAGATCCAGCGGCTGGTCATCGCCCGTGCCGTCTCCGGTGTGCAGATCCGCTGATGGACGCGCTGTTCATCGCGTCGACGATGGCCCGGCGCGGGCTGCTCACGCCGGGGAACCCGGTGCGGGTGGCGCGGCAGTTCGCGTCGCTGGGCCGGTGGGGTTTCGGGCTGGCCGGCGAGCTGCGGCAGGCGGCGGCCCGTAGCCCGAAACGGGTCGCGGTGATCGATGACGAGCGGCAGCTGACCTACGCCGAGCTGCTGGAACGCAGTTCCCGGCTAGCCGTCGCCCTGCCGGTCGAAGCGGGGGACCGGGTCGGGCTGCTGTGCCGTAACTCGGCCCGCATGCTGGAGGCCCTGATCGCGGTCGCCACCCGGGGCGCCGACGCCGTGCTGATCAACACCGGCCTGTCGGCGCACCAGCTCGGCCAGATCGTCGAGTCGCAGGGGCTGGCCGCGCTGATCCACGACGACGAGTTCACCGACCGGGTCGCCACGGTCCCGGTCCGGATCGGCGAGAAACAGGTCGACGAGCTGATCGAGTCCACCCCGGCCGGGCTCGCGACACCGCCGCAACGGCCGGGCCGGACGATCGTGCTGACGTCCGGGACGACCGGCCTGCCGAAGGGCGCGCGACGGCCGACACCCGGCGGGTTCAGCCCGCTCTGCTCGGTGATCGACCGGATCCCGCTGCGGGCCGGGGAACGGGTCATGATCGCGGCGCCGCTGTTCCACACGTGGGGCTACGCGGGCATGCAGATCGCGCTGGCACTGCGGGCGACGATCGTGCTGCGACGCCGGTTCGACACCGCCGACGTGGTGACCACCCTGGCGCGTCATGAGGTCACGGCGCTGGTGGCCGTACCCGTGATGCTGCAGAATCTGCTGGACGTCCCGGCCGCCTATCGCGGATTGCGGGTGGCGGCGGTGAGCGGCTCGGCGTTGCCGGGTGGCCTCGCCACCCGGTTCATGGACCGGTACGGCGACGTGCTCTACAACCTGTACGGCTCGACCGAGGCCTCGTGGGTCTCCATCGCCACCCCGGCCGACCTGCGGGAGGCGCCCTCGACGGCGGGCCGGCCACCGCACGGCACCCGGGTGACGATCGTCGACGGCCAGATCCATGTCAGCAACGGGATGCTGTTCGAGGGCTACACCGGGCAGGACGCCGCCACCCGGACCGTGGTCGGCACCGGCGATCTCGGGCACCTCGACGACAAGGGGCGGCTGTACGTCGACGGGCGCGCCGACGACATGATCATCTCGGGTGGGGAGAACATCTTCCCCGGCGAGGTGGAGGACCTGCTGGCCGCGCTGCCGCAGGTCCGTGAGGTCGCGGTGGTCGGCGTCCCGGACGACGACTGGGGGCAGCGGCTCGCCGCCTACCTGGTGCTGGGTCCGGGCGAACGGCTCGACGCCGAGGCGGTACGCGACCACGTGCGGCGGAATCTGGCCCGGTTCTGTGTGCCGCGTGACGTGACGTTCCTGGACGAGCTGCCCCGCAACGCCACCGGCAAGGTCCTCAAACGGGAGCTCTGAACGCGAGTTTTCCTCCCACCTGCACCGACGCGGCCCTCGAGTGGACCGATCGCGTCCACTGTGGTCAGGGTGGGATGCATGCTGCTGCTGCGGGCCGACACGTTCCGGCGGATGTTCCGGTCCTTCGACCGGACCGCCTTCCACCTGGAGGTACGCGACGTCTATCAGGTCGCCGAGGAGGCGCCGCCGTTCCAGCGCTTCCTGGACGGCGAGCCGGACGACGCCGCCTGGCAGCGGCCATGGCTGGAGCTGATGCGTGCGGTCACCGAGTCGGGCCGCAGTGTGCGCCGGCTGCGGGTGGTCACGGCGCCGCACGGTGACTACACGCGCTGGCTGCTGAGCATCTCCGGGCTCAACGTGGAGGCCGGTGAGGACATCAGGTGGCTGCCGCGGACCGCGGCGGCGGGGCTGCCGGTCGCCCACGACGACTTCTGGCTCTTCGACGACCGGCGCGTGGTGTTCACCCTGTTCGAGCCGGACGGGTCCAGCGCGGGCGGCGCGATGACCGAGGACCCGGCGATCGTCCGGCACTGCGTACGGATCCGGGCCGCCCTGTGGGCGGCCGGCATCCCGCACGACGACTACGTCAAAGGGTGACCGTCAAAGGTTGACCTCGATCCGCATCGCCGAGCCGGCCTCCTCGCGGCGCGGCAGGGTCGCCGGGTCGGGCAGGTCCAGCAGGTCGTTCTCCGGGGCCGCGATCAGCCCGTTGCGGTGGGCGATGAGCCGCCCCGCCGACACCAGGTCGTCCAGCATCGCGGCGAGCCGGGCCGCGCCGGTACGGCTGCCGCTCCACCCGAACAGCCGGCCCGCCGCAGCGAGCAGGTCCTCCCCCTCGACCAGGCCGGCGTCCAGCACCAGATATTCCAGAGCGAGCTGGAGCTCGGCGTCGGCGACCTGGTCCGGTTTGCGGCTCACCCCGTCGGCGGGCGCCCGGACGGCCGGGATCGGCGCGTCCGGGGCGGTCACGAAAGCGCCGTCGAACCCGGCCCGGGACTGGGTGATCGCCGTGTCGATGGCCGCCTTGAGCTGCTGGGTGAGACGGCTGAGGCCCCACGCCTCGCGGATCCGGCGGGTCAGGGTGGCGACGTGCACCGGGCCCTCGACCTCGGCGATGTGCTCGATCGTGCCGATGAGCAGCCGCCGGGCCGCGGCGTCGTCGAGCCGGGTGGTGGCGGGCAGCGGCGGCACCTCGGCCCGCTCGTAGGGCAGCGCCCATTCGGGCCGCTGCGCCGGGCGGGCGGTCAGCGTCTCCTCCGGCAGGTCGGCGAAGACGTCCGGGGTGGCCAGCGCGTTCTCCACGGCGACCCGGAGCCGGGCCTCCTCGGTCTCCCGGTCGGTGTGCCAGGCGACACCCCACACCCGGTGCAGGCGCCAGCCGAGGTGCTGCAGGATCTGGTCGTGGAGGCGGTCCCGGTCACGGGCCGACCCGGCCGGGGTGTCGCAGCGGACCCCCAGGACGTACGAATCGCCGAGCCGGACCCCGATGCCGATGGACAGGGCGTCCGCCTGATGCCCCCAGCCCCGCAGGGTGTCCAGCACCGACTCGGTGAGCGGATCCGGGGCGGGTTCCCCGGTCGCCGGGCCGCCACGTGCCGCGTAGTCGAGGTAGGCGGCCAGCCGGCGTTCACCCTCGCCGCCCGGCTCCTCCCGGTCGGCGGCGCTGATCGCGGAGATCACCTCGACCCGCTGCCGGGCCCGGGTGATCGCCACGTCGAGACGCCGGGCGCCGGTCGGGCCGCCGGCCGCGCCCAGGTCGGCGCCGGTGGACAGCAGGATCACGTCACGTTCGTCGCCCTGCGCGGCGTCGGCGCCCTCGACCACGAAGTCGCCGAGGAAGCCCTCCAGATCGGGGCGGCCGGCCAGGGCGGCCTCGACCGCGTCAGCGATGCCGTCGGCATGGGCGGCGGTCAGCGTGACCACCCCCAGCGACAGCGATGGGCGGGTGGTGAGGTGGTGCAGCACCCGCTCGGCGACCGTGGACGCCTCGGTCTCCTGGTCCGCCGGGTAGAGCTGCACACCGAGATCCGGGCCGGTCAGCTGGGCGGCCGGGAAGGTGAGCAGCCGGTCCTGGTAGAACGCCTGGTTGGCGAAGGCGATCAGGCTCTCGTGCCGGCTGCGGTAGTGGCTGGTCAGGGCGAGCCGGGTGAAGGCGCCGCAGTCGTTGGCCACCACCAGCACCGACGGCTGGTCGCCGGCCGGCGGCAGCTGCGCGTCGTCGCCCACGATGACCAGGGACGTGCCACGGTAGGCGCAGGCGGCCGCGGCGGCCGGGGTCATCCGGGACGCCTCGTCGATCACCACGACGTCGAAGCTCGCCTCGGCGGGCAACAGCCGGCTGACCGCGGACGGCGGCATGACCAGGCACGGTTTGAGGGCGGCCACCGTGTCCCAGGCGGCGGTCAGCTGGTCGCGTACCGGAAGATGCCCGTCGGGTTTCTCCCCCTCGGCCCGGATCAGAGCCGGGCCGCCGGCGCCGGTGAGGGCGGGCCGGCGGGCGTTGAGCGCCTCGATCACGGCGCCCGCCGCGTCCTGCGCGAGCTCGGCGTCCAGGCGGCGGAACTCGGCGACCAGCTCGTCGCGGCCGGCCGAGGTGAGCGGCTGCAGACGCTCGTCCTCGGCGAGGATCGCGTCGATCCAGGCCCGGTACGCGGCCCGCTCGATCACCTCGGCGAGCCGGTGCACGTCGACGCCGTGGTCGGCGCAGAAGTCGACCGCGCCGTCCACACCGTATTCGGCGAGCACTCCGCGGGCGGACAGGTACTCGAACCACTCGGCCTGGCCGGTGTCGTCGTCGAGCAGGTCACGCAACAGGTCACGGGCGGTCTCGTAGCGGTCCAGGGCGGTGCCGAGGCGGACCTGCCGGGCCGGGCCGAAGGCGTCCAGGATCCGCTGCCGGGCCGCCTGCCACGAGTCCAGCAGCCCGGTCAGGTCCGGGGCCGCCCGGCCCGCGGTCATCGCCTGGGCCTGGTCGTTGTTGAGGGCGGCGTCAGCGCCGGTCCGCAGGGTACGGGCGTGCGCCGTCCACTCGATCGCGTCCTCCAGCGCCCGCAGGTCGGTCTGCTTGCCCCGGAACACCGGGCCGAGCGTGCTCTCGTACCCGTGGGTGGCGGCGGCGAACGCCTGCTCGGCCTCGATCACGCCCTGCCGCACCTCGATCACCCCGATCGCCTCGGCGACGTTGAGGTCCCGGCCCACCGCGTCGCCGAGCTGCCCGAGCAGGCCGGCGGTGTCGCGCAGCGGGCCGACCTGGGCGCGCATCCAGGTGACGGCGTGCTGGACCGGGCCGTGGCCGAGCTCCGGCCGGCCCGCCGGGTCGGGTTCCGGGCGCAGCGTGGACCGCCAGTGCCGGAACACGTCACGGGCCTCGGTGACCGCCCGGTGCAGTTCGTCGCCCGCCGTGTGCGGGGCGCAGACGTAGTCGACGACCTGGCCGAGCGCCTCCGGCGGGGTGACCCGCAGAACCTCGGCGACGGTCTGCAGGGCGCGGCCGATCGCCGGGAAGTCGGTGTCGAGCCGTTTCCAGTAGCGGCCGAGATGCCCGGCATGCTGCTGTTCGGCGGCGACCAGGCCCTCGTGGGCGCGGCGCCACGCGACGGCCAGGCCGAGTTCGGCGACCGCCTCGTCGACACCGACGCCGGGCCTGGTGAACCCGGCGACCGCCTCCTTGTCGCGCCGGTGCGGGGCGAGCAGCTTGCGGGCGCCCCGGTGCACGTTGGCGAACCGTTCGGCCAGGTCCTCGACCGGCGCGGTGAGGGCCGCCTCGGTGAAGATCTCGTGCGCGGTGGCCCGGGCCGCGCTGACCGCCTCGACGTGCAGGCGCAGCGTCCCGGCGGCGGTGTGCACGGCCGACTGGGCGCCCGGCGAGAACCACGACCGGTCCGGTTTGTCGGGCCGGGCGCCGAGCTCGGCGATCAGGTGGACCAGCTCGACGTCGGAGAACGTGATCACCTCGGGCAGCCCGAGGCGTCCAGTGGCCCGGTCCAGGTTGCGCTGCTGATGCTCCAGTTCGTCGGCGTCGGCGGCGAACCGGCCGGCCAGCGCCTTGGCCTCGGCGGCGGTCAGCGGCCCGGTCTGCACCGCGGGCGGCTCCAGCGTGGGCGGCTCGGGCACCGCGTCCAGGTCCATCGGCGCGGCCAGCACCTCCCACGCGACGCCGGCCCGGTGCCGGACCGCGTCCGCGGCGCGGCGGCTGATCTCCAGGCGCTGGGCCAGCTCCTCGGCGGCCTGCCGGACCGGGCGCAGACTGGTCGTGGTCAGCCACTGGTCGGCGACACCGGCCGGGCGCTGCGCGGCGTGCTCGGCGATCTCCGAGAGGGCCGCGGCGTCGGTCGGCAGACGCAGGTGGAAGGCGTTGGTGACGGCCGTGTTCTCGCCCGCGGCCGCGGCCAGATTCTCCAGCGCGGACAGGGCGTCGTGCAGCGCCCCGGCCAGCGGCTCCCGCTCGGCGACCTCCCGCCAGCGGAAGCCGCTGCGCTCGTTGGCCGGCCGCCACGCCCGGGTCAGCCGGTCGGCGGCGGCCCGGATCCGGTCCAGGGCGTCGTCGGTCAGCGCGGCGGAGTGCAGCGCCGGCGCCTCCGGCACCCCGGCGAGCCGGGCGAAACGCCCGATCAGATCCTGCAGGCTGCGGCTCAGCGGTGGGCGCGGTTCGTTCACCGCCCGGGCGTACGCGTTGAGCTGCGCCCGCCGTTCCCGGAGCAGGTCGCGGGCCTCGCTGTCCAGACCGGCCCCGGGCAGGGCGGCGGCGTCCAGCGCGGCCGCCAGCGTGGCGGCCACCTGCTTGCGGGAGGCCCGCGAACCGTGCAGGTCGAGCAGGTAGTTGCCGAGTCCCGCGGCGGCCAGCCGGTGCTGGACGCTGTCCAGGGCGGACGCCTTCTCGGAGACGAACAGCACCCGCTTCCCGGCGTGCGCCAGCGCGCCGATCATGTTGGCGATGGTCTGCGACTTGCCGGTGCCGGGCGGGCCGTCGACGACGAAACTGTGCCCGTCACAGGCGGCCGCGACACAGGCACGCTGGGCGGCGTCGGCGTCCAGGACCAGCGGCACGTCGTCCGGCGGGGCCAGCACGTCGATCTCGTCGGCGGCGGCCGGCTCGAACGCGAACGCCCCCGGCGCGCCGTCGGCCTCGGCCAGCGCCCGGACCACCGGGTGCGCCAGAACCCGGTCCTCGTTCTCCAACAGGTCCCGGTGGATCGCCTCGACCGCCGGATCGAACCGGGCCAGCACCGTGATCGCCGCGGTCCGCCAGCCGGACTGCCGGCTCACCGCGGCGCCGATCGCGGCGGTCATCGCGGCCACGTCGAAGTCGGCCAGGTCGGCCCCGTCGAGCAGGTCGTCCACCTCGGGCAGGGTGATGCCGAGACGGCTCAGCCGCGCCGACAGCGCCGGGTTCACGATCGGGTCGCCGGCGCCGGCCCGCAGCCGCGGAATCTCGCCGGGGCCGAGAGCGACCAGGTCGGCCGGGATCAGCAGCAGCGGGCTGGCGTGGGCGGTGCCGTCGGTGTCCTGCCAGTGCAGCAGGCCGACGGCCAGGTGCAGAACGTCGACGCCGCGGTCGGCCTGTTCCAGCTGGGCGTGCCGCCGCAGGCGGCGCAGCAACGGCCGGAGCACGTCGTCGGACAGGTCGGTCCGCAGGGCGCCGGTGGCCTTGCGCGCACCAGCGCCGGTCAGCGGGCAGTCCCGGCCGTGGCGCAGGGCCGCGATCACTCCCGGCGGGTCGGGGGCGACGATCTCGACGAGGTCGGCGCCGCCGCGCGGCAGGTCGATGAGGCGGTTGGCGCCGCCGGGTTCGACGAGCCCGTCACGCCAGGCCGCGAGGGCCGCCCGGACGTCGTCGCCCGGGTCGGCAGGTCCTTCAGCATCATCCGGCCGCATGTGCCCATTCCAGCAAGGCCATCGGGGCCACGTTGCCCATTTGCCCGCAAATGGCAGGCACAATAGCCGGACATATCGCCCGCAGCACTCAGCAGGACGTCCCCCAGCCAGACATCCGCCCCACCAGACCCCACCCACCCAAACCTGTCTGAGGTCCGGCTAGCCGGACCTCAGACGGCCCGGACAACCGGCTAGCCGGACCTCAGACAGGTTATGAGGGGGCCATTACCTGCCTGGTGTCCGGCTGACCGACCCCAGCCGGACGTCAGGCAGGTTAAGGGTGCCGTATTACCTGCCTGAGGTCCGGCTAGCCGAACGCCGGGTACGTCAGTAGCGCCGGGGCGCCCGGGGGGCTGCTCGCCGGGCTCCGGCTGTCACGGGTGGCGCTGGGCGACCAGGACCGCGTCGCGGATGGTGATCGGGCGGCCCTCCGGGTCGGTCGCCGGGCGGGGGCGGGCCTCCGCCGTGACGATCTTCCAGCCGTCCGCGGGCAGCAGCGCGGCGATCTCGTCGGCGGTGAACAGCATGTCCGGGAAGTGCATCCGCCCGACGAACGTTGCCAGGTCCGACGGATGGTGGCCGACCACCAGCAGGGTGCCACCCGGAGCGACGGACTTCGCCAGGCGCGTGTACAGCTCCCGGCGCGGCTCCGGCGGCAGATGCATGAAATGGGCGCTGACCAGGTCGTACTCCTGATCGGGTTGATCCTGCTGAAGATCGGCGTGCCGGAACGTGATCTGGTCGCCGGCCCCTGCGGCGGCGGCGTGGCCGGCCGCCCGGCCGAGCGCCACCGAGGAGATGTCCACCGCCGTCACCCGCCAGCCCCGCCCGGCCAGCCACACCGCGTCCGCGCCCTCGCCGCAGCCGACGTCCAGGGCGTGGCCCGGAGTCAGGCCGCTGACCTCGGTGACCAGGACCGGATTGGGTTTCCCGCTCCAGATCGTGTCCCGGCCGCGGTAGCGCTCCTCCCACGCGTCCTCGGTGAACATGGTGGCGATCCGGTCCCGGTACGCGGTGACCGCGTGCCGGGTGTCCTCGGCGATCAGGTCCATGTTGATCGCGGCCGCCGCCGTCTGCCCGCCGGCGATCGCGACCGCCACGGTGGCGCCCAGGTTCGTCACGTTCCCGGCCACCCACACGCCGGGCACGGTGGTGGCGCCGGCCTCGTCGGCGGAGATCCGCCGGCCCAGCACGTGCCCGTGCATCTCGAAACCGGCCGCCTCCAGGCCCAGCGACTCCAGCACCCCGGAGCGGGCGGTGAACCTCGGCCCGGCCACCACGGCGTCCACCGCGACGACGTCGCCGCCGGTCAGGCGTACCCCGGTCAGCCGGTCCCCGGCCGTCTGGAGGCTCTCGATCGCGCCCGGCACCACCGGGATGCCGCGGGCCGCCAGTTCTTCGGCCGGCCCGGTGGCGAAGGTGTCGCCGCCGTTGAGCAGGATCAGCACGTGCGGGCTGAGCTGCCGCCACATCTGCGCCTGGATCACGCTCAGCGGGCCGTTCGCGACCACGCCGATGCGCTTGTCGCGCAGTTCCCAGCCGTGGCAGTACGGGCAGTGCGCCACGTCCCGGCCCCAGCGCTCGGCCAGTCCCGGGATCTCCGGCAGCTCGTCGACGAGGCCGGTCGCCACCAGCAGCCGCCGCCCGCGGGCGACCCGGCCGTCGTCGAGCGTCACCCGGAACCCGTCGCCGTCCCGTGCCGCCGTTTCGGCCCGCCCGGACAGCACCTCGGCGCCGTACCCGATGATCTCGGCCCGGCCCGCGGCCAGCAGCTCCCCCGGTGGCGTGCCGTCCCGGCCCAGGATGTTGTGCATGTGCTCGGCCGGGGCGTTGCGCGGCTCCCCGCTGTCCACGACCAGCACCGACCGCCGGGACCGGGCCAGCGCCAGGGCCCCGCTCAGGCCGGCCGCGCCGCCACCGATCACGACGACGTCGTACGTCTGCTTCTCCACCGGCGTGCTCCTTCTCTAGCCCTGGCCGAGACCACGGGCATCTCGGTGCCCCGGAGGCCCACGGATCCGGGCCGGGCCCATCCAGCGCGACGGGCACACGTTCATCCCGCTCAGCCGCCGGCCGGGCGGGCCACCGGCCGTCAAGCAGATCCTGCCGCCCGGACCGCCGTCGTGCGGGCCGGACCAGAAGACCCGTGAGGTGGGGTCAGCGGGTGACGAGGTTGCGGAGCGGGCGGCCCGCCCGGTAGGCGGCGAGGTTCTCGGTGAGCAGCGCGGACGCGCCCTCCGGCCGTCCACCGGCGGCATGCGGGCTGATGATCACGTCAGGCTCGTCCCACAGCCCGGACGCCACCGGCAGCGGCTCGGCCGCGAAGACGTCGAGCGCCGCCCCCGCCAGCCGCCCGGACCGGATCGCCGCGAGCAGGGCGTCCTCGTCGAGGGTGGCGCCGCGCCCCACGTTCACCACCCAGGCGTGGGCGGGCAGCCGTTCGAACACCGCGGCCCCGACGATGCCCGCCGTGTCCGGGGTGGCCGGCAGGATGTTGATCAGCAGGTCGGTGCCGGGCAGCAGCCCCGGCAGTTCGTCCTCGGTGACGACCGGGAACCCGTGCCGCTCCCCCGCCCGCCGGGCCACCCCGGTGACGTTCGCGCCGAGGGCGGCCAGCAGCGGCGCGAGCCGCCCCGCGATCCCACCGAACCCCCAGATGACCACGTTCGCGTCGCCGAGCGTCCGGAAGGATCCGCTCTCCCGAACCGGCTGCAACCCGCCGAGCTCAGCCGCCCAGCGCCGCCCGATCTGGGCCCGGACCAGCAGGTTCAGCCGCCGGGCCGCGGCCAGCACCAGCCCGAGGGTGTGTTCGGCGACGGTCCGGTCGTGCAGCCCGAGGCCGGCGGTCACGACGACGTCGTCCGCGAACCCGGCCTGCAACACCGCGTCCGGCCCGGCCGCGAGCGTCTGCACCCACCGGACCGCCTTGAGCCGGTAGGCCGCGTCGGCGAGGTTGCCGGCGGTGTTCCCCCAGGCCACGAAGACCTCGGCGTCGACGTGCTCGTCCGGGATCGGGGCCGTCACGTCGTAGACGACGCCCTGCACACCGGCGGGCAGTTCCGGATCGAGCGTGATGGAACCGGGCAGCAGAACCTTCATGGCCGCCAGCCTGCCATCCCGGCCCCGGCCGCGCACCGTGGCCACCTACGGTCCGAAACGCGCCACACAACACCACGCGCAACGCGCCGACCCGCACCGTGGCGACCTACGGCCCGAAACGCGCCACACGTCTTCATGGGTTCTTTTCGTACAGGGCTACGGTTGCGCTCTTCGGCTGCCAGAAACCGATCCGGTGGTAGCCGGACGTGATCAGCGGGCGCAGGTCGGGCCGGGCGGTGAGCGGGTCGTCGCGGCGGTCGGCGACGGCCAGCCAGATGCGGGGCGTTCCGGTGACCCGGGCGACGGCGTCCGGGTGTTCGTGGGCGATCAGCCACCCGGTCTCCGCGGACGGCACCTCGACGAGCACGTCGGCCGGCGCGACCGGCTGACGGCGCAGGTAGTAGCTCGTCCCGGCGCGGATGGCCCGGTTCCGGTCGGGGTAGACGACGACGTCACCGGGCCGGGCGCCGGCCCCGATGATCTGAGCGATGGTGCGGTAGTCGGGCCCGTTCTTGGCGGTGGCCCCGCGGACGGCCCGTTCACCGGGGATCGCCACGAACGCGACCATCAGCAGCACCGCGACGGTCCGGGCGATCGTGTACCGGGTCCGTCCGTCGAGTAGCGCCACCGCGGCGAGCAGGGCCAGCGGGGCGAGGACGACGAGCAGGTACCGGGCCACCCACATCGGCGAGACCAGCGCGGACACGAGGGCGACGACGGCCGGTGGCGCGATCGCGTAGACGGCGATCGGGACGAGCCGCCGTCCGGGCCGCCAGACGGCGAGCACCGCGAGCCCGATCAGCAGCCACGCCACCTCCCGGGATCCGGTGATCTCGCCGGCCATGTCCCGGATCCGGCCGGTGGTGATCGGCGCGACCCAGTGCAGCTGGGTGTCCTCCTGGGTGGTCCCGAGGTAGGCGATCGGCAGTACCGGCAGGATCGCCAGACCGACGGCGGCGGCCCAGGGCCGTACCCGATGCCGGGCGTTGGTCAGGAGATGCGCGAGGTGCGCGGCGAGGGTGGTCAGAGCGATCAGATGGGACAGGCCGAGGAACAGGACGCTCAGCCCGTACCAGATCCATCGCCGTCGCCCGCCCTGCCGGGCCGCCTCGATGAGCAGGAGGAACGCGAGCGCCGCGAAGAAGCAGGCGAACGCGTACGGGCGTGCCTCGGCCGCATACCGGGAGGTGTTCGGCACGAAGCACAGCAGCAGCCCGGCGACCAGGCCGACCGCCGGGTCGTACAGTCGTCGCCCGAGTTCCGCGGCGATCGCGACGGCGCCGGCCATCGCGATGATCGACGGCAGTCGCAGGATGATCTCGCCGGTGCCCGCGACGGCGGTCCAGAAGTGCAGGAACAGGTAGTACGGCCCGAAGACGGCGTCCAGGTTGGGGATCAGGTCGAGGATCTGCGGCACCGACCGGGAGGCGACCTCGGCCGAGGTGACCTCGTCCCAGCTGAGGACCGGCCGGCCGGCGCCGATCAGGGCGATGGCGAGCATGAGCAGGCCGGGCAGCACGGCGACGAACCGGCCGGCGCCGCGCGGCGGGCTGCGCACGGGCGGCGCGGCGACCGGTGGCCCGTCGACGGGTTTCCTGGGTGCTGGTGCAGTCCTGGTCGTGCTGGTACGCGACTCGCTCACGACCGTCACCCCCGCGGTGGTCGGCGCTTCCATCCGACCCACCCTGGCCCGGTGGTTCCGGCCCGCCAACCCCCGAACAGTGTGAATGGCACGAACACATGAGGTCGCCGCACGATGCAACAAAACCGACAAAAACCTTTTTATGGTACGGACGACGCGCGCTCAGGCACCGATGAGGCGGTCCCACCCGGCCCGGAACCCGCCGGGCGAACCGGGAGCGGCCCCGGATCGGGCCGCTCCCGGGCGTGTCCGGTCAGCTGCCGATCGGGCCGCCGTCCTTGCGCCACGTGACGACGACGCCGGGCTTGGCGAAGCCGCCGTCGGGCCAGACCGAGGCCGGCTTGTCGACCGAGGCGCCGGTGATCTCGCCGGGGTGCTGGACCGCGACGAAGACCGACTTGTCGTCCTCGGTGATGAACGGGCCGCAGGTCTCGGCGCCCTTGGGCACGGTCAGGAACTGGCGCAGGTGGCCGCGCTCCTTACCCTCGATCGGCGTCGCGAACAGGCCGTCGTTGCTGCCCAGCGCGTTGCCGTCGGTGGAGATCCACAGGTTGCCGGCGCTGTCGAAGGCGACGTTGTCCGGGCAGGAGATCGGCGAGACCGCGGTCTTGTCGTAGCCGCCGAAGTAGGTGTCGGCGGCGGCCGGGTCACCGCAGACGATCGGGAGCTGCCAGGTGAAGGTGAGCCCGGTGTGGTCGCCGCGGTCCTCGGTGATCTCGAAGATGTGGCCGTGCTTGTTGGCGTTGCGCGGGTTGGCCTCGTCCGGCTTGGCGTTGGTGCCGACACCACGGTTGGTGTTGTTGGTCATCGCCGCGTAGATCTTGCCGGTGCGCAGGCTCGGCTGGACGTCCTCGGGACGGTCCATCTTGGTGGCGCCGACCGCGTCACCGGCGAGCCGGGTGAAGGTGAGCACGTCGACCGCCGTCATGCCGGGCACGAACGAGGTGTTGCCGGAGACCAGCTTGATCCACTGGCCCTTGCCGTCGAACCTGCCGTCGGCGGGCAGCTTGCCGGTGCCGTCGATCTCGGCCGGGTCGCTGTCGCCGGTGACCTTGGCGACGTAGAGGGTGCCCGACTCCAGCAGGGTCAGGTTGTGCTTGCGGGCCCACGGCGCGTCGCTGTCGATGTACTTCTTGTCCGACACGAACTTGTACAGGTAGTCGAAGCGCTCGTCGTCGCCCATGTACGCGACGACCTTGCCGTTCTTGGCGACGATGACGTTGGCGCCCTCGTGCTTGAACCGGCCCATCGCGGTGTGCTTGCGCGGGCGGCCCTCCGGGTCGAACGGGTCGACCTCGACGATCCAGCCGAACCGGTTGGCCTCGTTCGGGTTCTTGGCCAGGTCGAAGCGTTCCTGGGCCCGGTCCCACTTGCGGCTGTCGCTGGGGTAGCGGGCCGTGGTGGAGATGCCGTAGCGGTTCAGCTTCGGCTTGACGTCGGCCGCGACGGCGTCACCACCGACGAAGTACTGGTTGAAGTTCTCCTCGCCGGAGAGCACGGTGCCCCACGGGGTGACGCCACCGGCGCAGTTGTTCAGCGTGCCGATGACGATCTTGCCGGACGGGTCGGCGGCGGTCTGCACGACGGCCGAGCCGGCGACCGGGCCGGTCAGCTTGAACTCGGTCGCCAGCGCCGTGATCCGGCGGTTGTAGCGCAGCTTGCGGCTCTTGACCGGCTTCCATTCACCGGTACGCCCGACGCGCTCGATCTCGACCACGGAGAGGCCGTGCGCCGCGATCGCGATCTTCAACTGCTCGACGCTGAGGGCGTCGAGGGTGGTGAACCCACGGAACATCAGGTTCTCGTTGGTGTACTCGTGGTTGACCACGAGCAGGGCCCGGTCGCCGCCGCAGCCGGGGATCGGGATGACCCCGACGAAGTCGTTGTTGTACCCGAACTGCTTGGCCTGGGCCGCCGCGGTCTGGTTGTCGATGTCGAACGCGGGCGCGCCGGGCACCACCGGGTCGCCCCAGCGGATCACCACGGACGAGCGGTACCCGGCCGGGATGGTGACCTGGTCCAGGGTGTTCGGGGCGACCGTGTCGAAGGTGAGCTTGCCGGCCTTGTGGTGGTGGCGCGAGCCGTGCTCCAGGGCGCCGCCGAGAGCCGGGGCGGCCATCGCGGGCGAGGCGGCGGCGAGCGCCGAGCCGCCGAAACCGAGCACCATGGCGCCCACGGCGCCGGCCCGGACCACACCGCGGCGGGTCATCTCGGCGTTGACGACGTCACCCAGGTACGGGTTGCCCGACTCGTTCGGGGCGGGGTGGTCACAGGCGTTGCCACAGCGGTACAGACAGGTCATCGCGTCGCGGCTACCGCCACTGTGTCCCAGCAGCGGCAGCAGTCGGCGGTTGAAGTCCGGCATCGGTTCGTTCTCCTCGGTCTCTCGTCACCTTGCGATGACGGGCTGAGCGGACGCTAAAAAGCCCAGGTGTACGGCGACCACCCAGCCCGGGTGGAGCGGAGGTGAACGAGGCGTGAACCTCCGTCCTGTTTATCGGGCGTCCACTCGCGAATCGGACGATGCGCCGGTGACCAGCCCTGCCGTGACTGTCCGTGGCCTGCCCGGCCCGCCGCCGCTGCCCGCCCTCGGCAACCTGCCGGACCTGCTCCGCGACGGCCGCCCGCACCGCAGGCTGGAGGACTGGTGCGACAGGTACGGCCTCACGTACCAGATCACCACTCCGGCCGGTCCCGCCGTGGTGACGGCGGACCCGCTGCTGGTGGACCACATCATGCGTGAACGCCCCCGCCTGTTCCGGCGTGACCAGCAGATCACCCGGATCATCGAGGAGGTGGGCGTGCACGGCGTGTTCACCGCCGAGGGCGACAGGTGGCGGCGGGCGCGGCGGATAACCAGCCAGGGCCTGAACCCGGCGCACCTGGCCGGCTACTTCCCGGCGCTGGTCACCGGGGCGCAGCGGCTGGCCCGCCGGTGGGCGCCCGGCGGCAGCGTGGCCGTCCTGCCGGACCTGCGGCGCTACACCCTGGACGTGACGTTCGCGCTGGCCACCGGCCACGACCTGAACTCCCTCGAACAGCCGAAGGGCCGGCTCGCCACCCTGCTGCCGATGCTGCTGCCGGCGATCAACAGGCGGATGAGCGTGCCGGTGCCGTACTGGCGGTGGGTGCGGCTGCCCGCCGACCGCCGGCTCGCCACGATGCTGAGCGAATTGGACAGCCTGATCCGGATACGCACGGTATCGGCGCGGGAGCGGGTGGCCGCCGGAGCGACGCCGGCGACCGTGCTGGAGTCACTGGTCGCGACACCCGACGGCGAGGAGCCGTTCACCCAGGCGGAGCTGTTCGGCAACGTGCTGACCATGTTGCTGGCCGGTGAGGACACCACGGCGTCCGCGGTCGCCTGGGCGCTGCATCATCTGGCGGCCGATCTCCCGGCGCAGCGACGGGTCCGGGCCGAAGCGGTGGTCGCCCTCGGCGACGGTTCGCCGATCAGAGCCGCTGAGGTACGGGGACTCGCGCTCGCCGGAGCAGCCGTACGGGAGGCCCTGCGGCTGCACCCGGTCGCGTCGCTGACCGTGGTGGAGGCGGCCGAGGAGACCGAGCTGCCCGGCGGCGACGGACCGCCGTTGCGGGTCGGGCCGGGCACCCCGATCTGGACGCTGATGACCTACGGCTCGCGGCGGGACTCCCGGCGGTTCCCCGATCCGGGCCGCTTCCGGCCGGACCGCTGGCTCGACCCGGTCACCGTGCGGCAGGGTGATCTTCGGCACCTGCCGTTCGGCGCCGGCCCGCGTGCCTGCCCCGGCCGTGGCCTGGCCATGCTGGAGGCGACGCTGCTGGTCGCCCTGATCGTGCGGGACTTCGACCTGGCCCCGGACCCGGCGAGCCGGCCCCGCGAGCGGGTGGCGTTCACCGTCTCTCCGGCCGGGCTGCGGGTGCGCCTGACCCGTCGCTGAACCGGTTTTGCAAGTGGCCGTCAAGTGGCCCCGGTGAGACTGGCCGCGACACGAACCCCCGGCCGGTCGTGGCCGCTGTCCTGACCCCCCGTTCGGGGCAGCGGTCACGACCGGCCGGGGTTCTCCGCGACGATCCACCGAGGAGTTCTGCCGTGCCCGTCACGACCACGCCGTACACCCAGGAGATGGTTCTGATCCATCGGGTGTTCCGTCGCGAGGCCGCCCAGCTGCTGCGCTTCGTCAGCGCCACCGCGACCGGGGACGTCGGCCGCGCCCGTCAGCTGGGCCAGTGGACCCGCGAGTACATCGGCGGCCTGCACCACCACCACGCCACCGAGGACGCCCTGATCTGGCCGCTGCTGCACGAGCGGGTGATGCTGCACCACGAGCTCGTCGACCGGATGGAGATGCAGCACCACGCGCTCGACGCCACTCTGAACGAGATCACCGAGCGGCTCGCGGCCTGGGAGCAGTCGGCCGGCGAGACCGAGCGCGAGCTGCTGGCCGCGAGCGTCGCCGACCACCAGCGGGTCCTGCTGGAGCACCTCCACGACGAGGAGGAGCTGGTGATGCCGCTGGTCGAGGAGTACCTGGAGCCGGACGAGTGGGAGAAGGTCGGCAAAGCCGGCCTGGAGAACCTGCCGAAGGAGAAGGTGTTCCTGGCGCTCGGGGCGATCCTGGAGGAGGCCACCGACGAGGAGCGGGCGTTCTTCATGGCCAAGGTGCCGGCCGCCGGGCGGGTGCTGTGGAAGCTGGTCGGGCAGCGGCAGTACCGCCGCCAGATGGCCGCCCTGCGCGGCGGCCTCCAGTGATCTCGTTCTCCCTGCTGGGCCCGGTCCGGGCCTGGCGGGACGGGGCCGAGCTGCTGCTCGGCTCACCGCAGCAGCGCACCACGCTGGCCGTGCTGCTGCTCCGCGAGGGCCTGCTGACCACGATGGACGAGCTGGTCGACGCGATCTGGCCGGAGGACCCACCGGTCGCCGCGGTGGCCACGGTCCGCACCTACCTGTCCCGGCTGCGCCGCCTCTTCCCGGTCGCCTCCGGGGTGCGCATCGACTGGATCGGCGGCGGCTACGTGCTGACCGCCCCGGCCGGCTCGCTGGACGTCGACGTGTTCCGGCAGCACACCACCCGCGCCGCCGGGGCGATGGCCGCCGGCGACCTGCGGGCGGCGATCACGCACCTGCGGGCCGCGGTCGCCCTGCACCGGGGCACGCCGCTGGCCGGCGCCGCGGGCGGCTACGTGGAGGGGCAGCGGGCCCGGCTCACCGAACTGTGCCGGGGCGCGGCCCTCGACCTGGTGGCGCTGACCGTGGAGACCGGCGGTCACGCCGAGGCGATCGCCGACCTGCGGGCCATGGTCGCCGAGGACCCGCTGCGCGAACGCTGCCACGCCCTGCTGATGACCGCCCTCTACCGGGGCGGGCGGCAGGCCGACGCGCTGGCCCACTACCGCCTGGTCCGCCGGACCCTCGCCGACGAGCTGGGCGTGGAGCCGACCCCCGAACTACAGGCCCTGCACCAGCGCATCCTTCAGGGCGTCGGCTGACGTCAGGGCGGCGGGCGGCCGGGTTCCCCACGAACCCGGCCGCCCGTTTCGGGCCCGCTGGATTCCCCACGAATCCGGGCGGGCGTCAGTGCCCGGCCATCCCGCTCAGCCGGCCGGGCCCATGTTCAGGTCGACGCTGCGTGACTCCTGATTCCCCCGGCCGGTGGCTGTCGGGGCCCGCCCGGCCGGTGTACGACGGACCCGCCCTCCATTGCCGTACCGGACCGTCGACATGCGATTGACAACGGCATAACCCCGGGACGGGGAAGGTGTCGCGTTCCCGACGCTGTCTGTTCCAGAAACGAGAACGACTCCGAAGTACGCCTAAGATCTCCCGACGAACCAGCCCGCGGTCACTCTGCGTCAGGTTCGGCGAGGCGGCGGAGGAGGGCGGATGCAGACCGGGATACGTGTGCTCGGCCCGCTCGAGGTGCTGGTGGGCGGGCGTCCGGTCGCGCTCGGCGGCCGTCGGCAGCAGGCGGTGCTGGCCATGCTGGTGGCGGCCCGGGGCCGGGTGGTGCCGGTGGACCGGCTCGTGGCACAGGTGTGGGCCGGTGATCCGCCTCCGCAGCCGCTGGCGTCGCTCCAGGCGTACATCTCGAGGTTGCGCCGCGCCCTGGAACCGGATCGCGCGCCGCGGACGCCGGCCCGGATCCTGGTCAGCGATGGTCATGGCTATGCGCTGCGGCTGCCTGAGGACGCGGTGGACGCCTGGGGTTTCGCCCGGGACGTGGACGCCGTGCCGGAGGCGCCGGAGGACGCCGAGGAGGCGGCCGGTCTGCTGCGGGCGGCGCTGGCCCGCTGGCGGGGCACGCCGTTCGCGCAGTTCGCCGGCGAGCCGTGGGCGCGGGCCGAGATCACCCGGCTCACCGGGGTGCACCGGCTGGCCCGCGAGCGTGCGGTGGTGGCGAAGCTGCGGCTCGGGCATGCCGGCGACGCGGTGCTGGCCGCGCAGGAGCTGGCCGAGCCGGAGCCGCTGCGGGGCCGGTCCTGGTGGCTGTACGCGCTGGCGCTGTGGGCCGCGCACCGGTCGGCCGAGGCCCTGGACGCGCTGCGCCGGCACCGGCGGCTGCTCACTGCCGAGCTCGGCCTCTCCCCCGATCCGTCGATCGGCGAGCTGGAGCGGGCGATCCTCGAGCAGCGGCAGTCGGTGCTGCACGAGATGATCGGCGCGGCGCCCGCCGACCGGACGGTGCTGCCCGCCCAGCTGCCGCGGGCGCTGCCCGGGTTCGCGGGGCGCGCGGCGGAGCTGGCCGAGCTGAGCCGGCACACCGACGGCCTGCTGGTGATCACCGGCATCGGCGGGGCCGGCAAGACCGCTCTGGCCGTCCGCTGGGCGCATCAGGTCGCCGGTTGTTATCCGGACGGGCGGCTCTACGCCGACCTGCGCGGGTACGGCCCGGAGGGCTCCCCGGTGACGCCGAGTGCGGTGCTGGGCGGGTTTCTGATCGCGCTCGGGGTGCCGGACCAGCGGATCCCGACCGGCGAGGCGGAGCGGACCGCGCTGCTGCGCAGTGTGCTGGCCGGCCGGCGGGTGCTGCTGGTGCTGGACAACGCGCACGACGCCGAGCAGGTCCGCCCGCTGCTGCCCGGCTCGGGTGCCTGCACGGTCGTGGTGACCAGCCGGAACCGGATGAGCGGGCTGGTCGTGTCGGACGGCGCACGGATCGTGCCGCTGGACGTGTTCGACGACGGCGAGTCCCGTGCCTACCTGCGGGACCGGCTCGGCGCCGGCCTGGTGGACGGCGACCCGGCGGCGCGGGACACGATCGTGGCGCGGTGTGGCGGGCTGCCGCTGGCGCTGGCCGTGGTCTGCGCACGGGCCGGCGGGTTCCCGCTGGCCGCGGTGGCCGCCGATCTGGAGCACGGCGCCCTGCCCGATCTGTGGACGGTGTTCTCCTGGTCGTACCGTCAACTGCCGGCCGAGGCGGCTGAGCTGTTCCGGCGGCTCGCGCTGCACCCCGGGCCGGAGGTGACGCTGGCGGCGGCGGTCGGCGTCTCCGGCGCGGGCCGGCCGGCCACCCGGGCGCTGCTGCGCCGGCTGACCGACGCGCACCTGCTCGACGAGCGACGGCCGGGCCGGTTCGTCTACCACGATCTGCTGCGCACGTACGCCGAGCGGGCGGCCCTGCGGGAGGACACCGCCGAGGTACGTGACGACGTGCTCGGCCGGCTGCGCGCGGTCCGGTCGTGATCGAGGTGCGGGTGCTCGGCCCGTTCCAGGTGCTGGTCGGCGGTGAGCCGGTGGCGCTGGGCGGGCCACGGCCGCGGGCGGTGCTGGCGATGCTGGTGGCGGCGCACGGCCGGACCGTCCCGGTGGACCGGATCGTCGACGAGCTCTGGGGCGAGCACCCGCCCTCGACCGCGGTCGCGACGCTTCAGGCGTACATCTCGAGGTTGCGCAGGCTGCTGGAACCGCGGCGCGCGCCGCGGGCCGCGACCACCGTCCTGGTCAGCGATCCGGTGGGGTATGCGCTGACGCTGCCCGCGGAGGCCGTCGACGCGTGGCGCCTGGAACGTGAGGTGCACAGTGTCCAGCGGGCCCGCGGGCTGAACGCGGAGCAGGCGCTGGCGATCCTGCGGACCGCCCTGGACCGGTGGGGTGAGCCGTATCCGGAGTTCGCGGCGGCGCCGTGGGCGCAGGCGGAGATCACCCGGCTGCGGGAGGTGCGCCTGGTCGGCCGGGAACGGTCGATCGCGTGCCTGCTCAAGATGGGCCGGGCCGAGGACGCGGTCGCCGCCGCCGGGGAGCTGGCCGGGGAGCACCCGCTGCGGGCGCTGTCCTGGTGGCTGCACGCGCTGGGGCTGTGGGCGGCCGGCCGGGACGCCGACGCGCTGGCGGTGCTGGACCGGCATCGGACGCGGCTCGCCGAGGAGCTGGGCCTCGACCCGGAACCGAACCTGGCCGAGCTGGAGCAGGCGATCCGCCAGGATCGTGCCGAGGTACGGGAGCGGCTGCTCGACTTCGGGGCGGAGTACTCCGAGGAGTTCAACGTGCGGCCGGCGCAGCTGCCGCGGACGGCGGCCACGTTCGCGGCGCGGGAGGCCGAGCTGGCCGGGCTGGCCGGGGCGGACGCCGCCGTCACGGTGATCACCGGGCCGGGCGGGGTCGGCAAGACGACGCTCGCGGTCCGGTGGGCGCACCTGGCCGCCGGGCGGCACCCGGACGGTCAGCTCTACGCCGACCTGCGCGGGTTCGGGCCGGAGGAGACCCCCGCCGACCCGGGTGACGTGCTGGCCGCGTTCCTGGTCGCGCTGGGGGTGGCCGACCAGCGGATCCCGCCCGGCACGGCGGAGCGGTCGGCGCTGTTCCGCGGGCTGCTGGACGGCCGGCGGATGCTGCTGGTGCTGGACAACGCGCACGACGCCGGCCAGGTGCGGCCGCTGCTGCCCGGCGGTCCGGGCTGCACGGTCGTGGTGACCAGCCGGGACCGGCTGACCGGGCTCGGCGCGCGGACGTGTGAGCTGGACGTGTTCGACGCCGGGGAGGCGGCCGCCTATCTGCGGGAACGGCTCGGCGCGGCCCTGGTGGACGCGGCGCCGGAGGCCCGGGACGCGGTGATCGCCAGGTGCGGCGGGCTGCCGCTGGCGCTGGCCGTGGTGTGCGCGCGGGCGGCCGGGTTCCCGCTGCCGGTGGTGGCCGAGGAACTGGCCGAGGAGGAGGGGCTGGACGCGTTCGCCGGGCCCGGCTACGACCTGCGGGCGGTGTTCTCCTGGTCGTACCGGCGGCTGCCGGAAGACGCGGCGACCCTGTTCCGGCAGCTGGCCCTGCACCCCGGCCCGGACCTGTCGCTGGGCGCCGCGGTGAGCGCCGGCGGGCGCGGGCGGGCCGAGACCCGGGCGCTGCTGGGGCGGCTGGCCGACGCGCACCTGCTCGTCGAACGGCGGCCGGGGCGGTACTCGTACCACGATCTGATCCGCAGTTATGCCGCCGGTCTGTCCCGGGTGGACCGGGCGGACGTGCTGCGCCGGCTGGTCGAGCATCACCTGCACTCGGCGAACGCGGCCGTGCACCGGTACTGCCCGTACAAGCGCCCCGACCGGGTGGGCCCGGCGCCGGCGGATGTGTCACCGGAGCGGTTCGCGTCCGAGCGGAGGGCACTGGCCTGGCTGCACGCCGAGTACGACAACGTGATGGCGCTGGCCGGCCTCTGCGACGAGCCGTGGGGGCGCCGGTATCTGGGGCCGCTGGCCTGGGCTCTCGCGCCGTACCAGCAGGACACCCGGTTCACCGTGCAGGACTCGTTCGAGTTGTGCTCGCGGGCGCTGACGGTGACCGGGGACCTGTGGTGGTCCGGGTTCCTCAACTACATGATCGGGCGCGGGCATCTGCGGCTGGAGCAGCTGGAACAGGCCCGGCCGTATCTGGAGCGGACGATCGAGGTGGGCCGGGCCATCGACGACCCGGTGCGGCTCGGCAACGGGCTGGCCGGCATGGCGGTCGTGCTGATGGGCAACAACAACACGCCGACCCGGGAGCAGACGGTCGCGGCCTACCCGTACCTCCGGGAGGCGATGCGGGTGCATCAGCGGCACGAGTTCGGCGAGCAGGACAGGGCGCGGGTGCTGACTCCGCTCGCCTGGTGCCACTTCTACCGGCCGGGCGGCGAGGCCGGGGCGTTGCGGCTGCTCGGCGAGGCGCTGGCGATCCACCGGAGGTGGGGTCACCTCGAGAACGCCGCGGATGTGCTGCTGAACATCGGCCGGTTGCGGACCGCCGCGGGCGACCCGGCCGCGGCGGTCGCGGCGTTCCGGGAGGCGGTCGAGTTGTTGTCCGGCATGCCGGAACTACAGATCGAGGCGATGATAGGCCTCTATGCGGCGTTACGGGACTCCGGCGCCGCGGCGGAGGCCGAGCGGGTGGGCGCCGAGGCGCGGGCGCTGACCGGGAAAGCCCGCTACTACGACGTAGAACGTGTGCGCGCGGTTCTCGCTGGTTAACGTTAACAAATTGGCACTCCTGGGCTTTCAGCGCTGCAAACATCGAGCCGGAACTCTTGACAGGGGTGTCGATGTTTGCGTACACATTGCTGAGCTAGTCCACCGGAAACACTTCTGAAACCGTTGCGATCCGCACCGGAGGACCCCTCATGCGCAAAATCCCCTACCGTCTCGCGGGCGCGGCCGCTGTTCTGGTCTCGCTCCCGCTCGCGGTCGCCCCGCCGGTCGCCGCGCACGCGGTCGAGCCGGACTACACGATCACGGTCGACCCGTCGTCGACCGGCGCCGCCATCCCCGAGTCCATGTACGGCGTCTTCTTCGAGGACATCAACTACGCGGCCGACGGCGGGCTCTACGCCGAACTGGTCCGCAACCGCTCGTTCGAGTTCAACGCCACCGACGCGTCCGGCTACAACGGACTGACCGGGTGGACGGTCAGCGGCTCGGCCGTGGTGACCAACAACGACCAGCGGCTCAACGACCGCAACCGCAACTACCTCTCGGTCACCGGCGCGGCGAGCCTGACCAACTCGGGTTACAACACCGGGCTCGCCGTCCAGAAATCCGGCAAGTACGACTTCTCGGTCTGGGCTCGGGGCTCAGCATCGATCGAGGTCGCGGTCACCACGGCAGACGGCACCGCGCTCTCGGCCCCGGTCACCATCGCGGTCGCAGGCGACACCTGGACGAAATACACCGGGGTGCTGCGGGCCACCGCGACCAGCGACGTCGCCCGGCTGAACGTCAAGACCTCCGGCGATGTGCGCCTGGACGAGGTCTCGCTGTTCCCGCGCGACACCTACAAGGGACGCGCCAACGGCCTGCGCAAGGATCTCGCCGAGAAGGTCGAGGACCTCAAGCCCGGCTTCGTCCGCTTCCCCGGCGGCTGCCTGGTCAACACCGGCAGCATGTACGGCTACGACGCCGCGAGCAACTACCCGCGCGCCCGGTCCTACCAGTGGAAGGACACCGTCGGCCCGGTCGAGACGCGCGCCACCAACAAGAACTTCTGGGGCTACAACCAGACCTACGGCCTCGGCTACTACGAGTACTTCCAGTTCTCCGAGGACATCGGCGCCATGCCGCTGCCCGTGCTGCCGGCCCTGGTGACCGGTTGCGGCCAGAACCGGGCCACCGTGGACGAGGCGCTGCTGCAGCGGCACATCCAGGACGCGCTCGACCTCATCGAGTACGCCAACGGGCCGGTCACCAGCACCTGGGGCAAGCTGCGGGCCGACTCCGGGCACCCGAAGCCGTTCGGCCTGACCACCGTCGCGGTCGGCAACGAGGAGAACCTGCCCAACGAGTACTGGGCGAACTTCCTCAAATTCGAGTCGGCGATCAAGGCGAAGTACCCGGACATCACCGTGGTCAGCAACTCCGGCCCGGACGACCAGGGCAGCACCTTCGAGAACCTGTGGGCCAAGAACCGGGCGCACGGCTCGGACATGGTGGACGAGCACTACTACAACAGCCCGGCCTGGTTCCTGCAGAACAACAAGCGCTATGACTCGTACGACCGGAACGGCCCCAAGGTCTTCCTCGGCGAGTACGCGTCGCTGGACAACAAGCTGTACAACTCCCTCGCCGAGGCCGCCTACATGACCGGCCTGGAGCGCAACGCCGACGTGGTGAAGATGGCGTCCTACGCGCCGCTGCTCGCCAACATCGACAACGTGCAGTGGAAGCCGGACATGATCTGGTTCGACAACGACGAGTCGTGGGGCTCCACCAGCTACCAGGTGCAGAAGCTGTTCATGAACAACGTCGGCGACCGGGTCCTGCCCTCGTCGGCCACCGGCAACGTGCTCCAGCCCAAGCCGATCACCGGCGCGGTCGGGCTCTCCACCTGGCGTACCGCCGCGGTCTACGACGACGTCAAGGTCACCCGGCCGGACGGCACCGTGCTCTACAGCGACGACTTCAACGACGGCAACGCCGACGGCTGGACCTCGGTGACCAACCGTGGCAACTGGGCGGTGACCAACGGCGCCTACACCCAGACGACCACGGACACCGAGGACACCATGGTCAAGGCGGCCACCATCAGCGAGACCGATTACGACTACACGCTGAAGGCCACCAAGACGGCCGGCGCCGAGGGCTTCCTGGTCGCCTTCGGCATCCAGCAGACCGGCCAGTTCTACTGGTGGAACCTGGGCGGCTGGAACAACACGCAGGGCGCCATCGAGAAGGGGATCACGTCCGCCAAGGAGCAGATCCTCACCAAACCCAACACCGTCACGACCGGAAAGACCTACGACCTCAAGATTCAGGTACGGGGTACGAAGGTCACCCTGATCCTGGACGGCGTGGAGTGGGGCTCGTTCGACGACAACGCGGTCACCGAGCCGTTCGCACAGGTCGTCACCGAGGACACCGAGCGTGGCGAGATCATCGTCAAGGTGGTCAACGCGCAGGACACCCCGGCGGTCACGAAGATCGACCTGGGTGGGCGCAAGGTGGCGCGTACCGCGAAGCAGACCGTGATCACCGGTGACCCGGGCGAGCTGAACACCCGCTCGGCCGAGCCGATCCTGCCGGTCACCTCGACCGTGCACGGCATCTCGCCGGTCTTCACCCGGGAGTTCCCGGCCAACTCGGTCACCTTCCTGCGCATCCGGACCCGATGAGGAGCCCGCTCATGAACCGACGAACCCTTCTCGCGGGCGGCGCCGTGGGCGCCATGGCCGTCGTCCTGCCCGTGGGCGCCGAGGGCGCCCCGCAGTCGGCCGCCCTGCCCGGTGATGCTGAGATCTACGGTGTGCCGACCGTCGACCCCCTGATCAGCCAGCGGGCCGACCCCTGGATCACCAAGCCGGTCGACGGCACCTACTACTTCACCGGCTCGGTGCCCGAGTACGACCGCCTGGTCGTGCGCGGCGCCCCGACCATCGAGGGCCTGGCCACCGCCGAGGAGACGGTCATCTGGCGCCGTCCGGCCAGCGGGAAGATGGGCGGCCACATCTGGGCGCCGGAGCTGCACCGGATCGGCGGGAAGTGGTACATCTACTTCGCCGCCGGCGACGCCGGTGAGGTCTTCCGGATCCGCACCTACGTGATGGAGTCGGCGCTCGACGACCCGCGCGACCCGGCCGGCTGGGTGCTGAAGGGCCAGCTCGCCACCGAGTGGGACGGTTTCACGCTCGACGCCACCAGCTTCACCCACCGCGGGAGGCAGTACCTGGTGTGGGCGCAGAGCGAGCCGGAGATCGCCGTCAACACCAGCCTCTACATCGCCGAGATGGCGAACCCGTGGACGCTGAAGAGCAAGCCCACCCGGATCGCCACACCCACCCGGAGCTGGGAGATCATCGGCTACCGGGTGAACGAGGGCCCGGCCGTCCTGATCCGTAACGGAAGGGTGTTCATCACCTTCTCGGCCAGCGCCACCGACTCCAACTACTGCATGGGCCTGCTGACCGCGCCGGCGAACGCGGATCTGCTGGAACGCTCCAGCTGGACGAAGAGCCCGGACCCGATCTTCACCACCAACGACGCGACCGCCCGTTTCGGGCCGGGGCACAACTCGTTCACGGTGGCCCCGGACGGCACCGACGTGCTGGTCTACCACGCCCGGGACTACAAGCAGATCACCGGCGACCCGCTGTACGACCCCAACCGTCACACCCGCGTGCAGAAGCTGTACTGGCACGAGGACGGGACGCCGCTGTTCGGCATCCCGGTCGGCTCGGGCGGGCCGATCGTGCGCCTGTCCCCGTCGGACCGGCCGCGCTCGTTCGTCAAGCACGTGGGTGACGCGGTCCAGGTCGACCACGCGCCGCGGGAGCTGGAGATGACCCAGTTCCGGTTCGTGGCGGCGGCCGACGGCACGGAGACCGTCCAATCGGTCGACCAGCCCACGAAGTCGCTGGTGGTCAGCGGCACGACGGTGACCCTCGGGACGGCCGGCACACCGGTGACCCGGATCGCGGTCCGGGGCGGCGTGACCATCCGGGTCGCGCCGGGCCGGTTCCTCCAGCACCGCAACGGCTCGCTGATCGTCGCCGACCGGGCGACGGTGTTCAAGCTCAGCTGACCGTTCCCGATCAGACGGGGCACGCCTTCCGGCGTGCCCCGTCTTTTTTGTGGGACTGATCTCCCCTTCAAAAGAGGACTTTGATAGTCCCCTTTCAGTAAGGTCGACTTGTGCGACTGAACCGCTCCACCGACATCGGTCTCCGGATCCTGATGCTCGCCGCCGCCCGCGAGGGTGAGCTGCTCACCATCGACGGGCTGGCCGAGGCGGTGGCGGTCCCCCGCAGCCACCTCGCCAAGGTCGTCCAGCGGCTGCAACACCTGGGCCTGCTGGACACGATGCGCGGCCGTGCCGGCGGCGTCCGGCTCGCGGCCGGCGCGGCGTCGGCGTCCATCGGCGCCATGGTCCGCGACCTGGAGGGTTCGTCTGAGGTCGTCGACTGCGACGGCGAGCCCGGGTGCCCGCTACGTGGCGGCTGCCGGCTGCGCGGGGCGCTGCGCGTCGCACAGGAGGCCTTCTACGCCTCTCTCGACCCGATCACCGTCGACGACCTGGCGGCCCCACCGGTCCGGCAGGTCCTGCTCACTCTCGGCCGCTCGCCCATGTGAGCCGCACGCCCGACCGCTCCTCCCGGCCCCATCAAGCGCCGGGCCGATCAACCCTGTCCCGTTGAAGAGGAGATCCCTCATGCTGTCCGCATCCAGCGCCCCGGTCATCGAGGCCACCCTGCCCGTCGTCGGCGAGCATCTGGAGGAGATCTCCGACGTCTTCTACCGGACGATGATCGGCGAGAACCCGGAACTGCTGGACCTGTTCAGCCGCAGCGCACAGGCCACCGGCGAGCAGCGCAGCGCACTGTCCGGGGCGGTCGCGGCGTACGCCATGCATCTGATCGGCGCGGGCCCGGACGGGCCGGCTTTCGAGCACATCGTCGAGCGGATCGCGCAGCGGCACTGTGCCCTCGGCATCCGCCCCGAGCAGTACACGATGGTCGGCCGCTACCTGCTCGGCGCGGTCGGCACGGTGCTCGGCGACGCCGTCACCGCACCCGTCGCGGCAGCCTGGGACGAGGTGTACTGGCTGTTCGCGGCCCGGCTGATCGGCCGCGAGGCGCGGATCTACGCCGAGGCCGGGGTGGACGGCGCCGACCCGTGGCGGGAGTTCACCGTCGCGCAGCGGATCACCGAGGCCCACGACACGGTGTCGTTCGTGCTGGTCCCGGCGGACGGCGGGGCCGCCCCGGGCTTCCACCCCGGGCAGTATGTGACGGTCGCCGCCGACCTGCCCGGCGCCGGCCGGCAGCTGCGGCAGTACTCGCTGTCCCAGGCGGCGACCGGCGGGACGCTGCGGATCACCGTGCGACGGGTCCGCGGGACCGGCGGGGCGCCGGACGGGGTGGTCTCCGGTTACCTGCACGAGCACGTCACGGCCGGTGACACGCTGCGGATCAGCCGGCCGTACGGCGATCTCACCCTGCGGCCCGGGAACTCGCCGTTGCTGCTGGTCAGCGCCGGGGTGGGGGTCACCCCGATGGCGTCGATCCTGGAGCACGTGGCGCGTACCCAGCCGACCCGGGAGGTGACCGCGGTGCACGCCGACCGCAGCCCCGACCGGCACCCGCTGCGCGCCGACATGAACGCCAACGGTTCCCGGCTGCGCGCCTTCCGCAGCCTGTACTGGTACGAGCAGCCGTCCGGTGAGCCGGACACGTACCCCGGCCTGATCGACACCGACCTGATCCCGGTCCACCCGGACGCCGAGGTCTACCTGTGCGGGCCGGCGCCGTTCATGCAGGCGGTCCGGGCCGGGCTGCACCTGCGCGGCGTCCCCGACGAGCGGATCCGGTACGAGGTGTTCGGCTCCGAGCAGTGGCGGCCCGCTCCCGCCCCGGCCGGGATCTGACCGGCCCGCCCCTCGAGCCGGCCCGTCCCTCAAGTCGGTCGCCGCCGGGACGATAGGGCGGGGCGTGTTCACCGTCGAAGCCCCTCAGATGACCGCCCCGCCGGCGGCCGGCCTCCGGGACCGTGCCGTGGACGCCTCGGCCCTGGCGTACCTCCAGGTCGACCGGACCGGGGTGATCCGCGACTGGAACCCGGCCGCCGAGAAGCTCTTCGGCTGGACCCGCGACGAGATCGTCGGCCGGCGTCTCACCGACACGATCATCCCGCCGGCGCTGCGGTCCGCGCACAGCGCCGGGTTCGCCCGCCGGCTGGTCGGCGGCGACAGCGGCGGCCTGGGCCACCCGATCGAGGTGCCGGCGCTGCACCGCGACGGCGCCGAGCTGCGTATCTCGATGACCGTCGACGCCGCCGAGGACGGTTTCGCCGCCTTCGTCTCGGACCAGACCGACGGGCACCGCGCCCAGCAGGAGCTCCAGCGCAGCAACACGCTGATCAGCGCGATCCTCCAGCACACCACGGCGATGATCTCGGCCAAGGACCTGGACGGCCGCTACCTGTTCGTCAACGGCGAGTACGAGCGGATCTTCCAGGTCACCGCGGCCGACATGGTCGGGCGGGCCGAGGCCGACCTGGTGTCCGCCTCGGTCGCCGCGGTCGGCCGCGCCAACGACGACGAGGTGATCACCTCCGGCACCGCCAAGACGGTGCTGGAGGAGGTCCCGTTCGGTGACGAGATCCGCCAGTACGTGGTCACCCGCGTCCCGCTGACCGACCCGGACGGCTCCGTCTACGGGGTCTGCACGATCGCCATCGACGACACCCAGCGGCGGCGCAGCGCCGACGTGATCGCGGCCGGTGAGCAGCGGTTCTGGACCACCGTCAACAACGCGCCGGGCATGCTCTACCAGTTCCGCGCCGAACCGACCGGCGAGGCGTCGTTCACCTTCGTCTCCGACGGCTGCCGGGAGATCTTCCAGCTCGACCCGGACCAGATCGTCGACTCGGCCGGCCAGGTGCTCGACATGATCGCCGACGAGGACAAGGACGCGTTCGCGGCCAGCGTCGCCGCCTCGGCGCTGACCCTGGAACCGTGGGACTGGCGCGGCAGCGTGATCCGGCCCGACGGGACCCGGCGCTGGCTGTGCGGCATGTCCCGGCCGCACCGCAAGGCCGACGGCGCCGTCGTCTGGGACGGCATGCTGCTCGACCGGACCGCCGAACGCAGCACCGAACTCGACCTGGAAGCCGTCCGCAGCGACCTCGCCGACCTGGTCGACCGGCTCGCCGTGCTCTCCGCCACGGTTCCCGCCGGTCCCGGGCCGGTCGCCGAACTCACCCACCTGGTGACCGAGAAGGATCAGGAGGCGCTGTTCGACATGTGGCGTACCGCGCTGCGCCGGGAACGCGTCGACGGCGTCCTGGCCGGCCACGAGGGCCGGCTGCTGGTCCGGTTGCGCCCGCGCGGCGCCGACGAGATCGGCATCTCCTGCTTCCGGCTGGACGGGGCGGCATGACCGCGCCCAGCGGCCCCTACCTGCCCCGCAAACTCGGGGTCATCGGCATCCCGATGACGCCGCTCCCGGCCGGCACCCCGATCGGCGACATCATCGCCGGGCTCGAAGCCGACCACCTGGTGCCCGGCGTGATCGTCGCCGCCGAGGACGGATACCGGCTGGTCAGCCGGTCGATGGTCGACCGCGCCCGGGCGACCGCGCCGTGCACCGCCGGTGACCTGGCCGGCGGCCACGGACTGGAGTTGCCGGCCGACACCGACATCGAGACCGCGGCCGAGGCCGCCCTGGCCCGGCCCGCCGCCGAACGCGAGGAACCGGTCCTGGTCTCCTGGCCGGACGGCCGGTACGGCATCGCGCCGATCGTCGACCTGCTCGCCGCGATGGCCGGCCGGTTCGCGAAACTGTCCCGCACCGACCCGCTGACCGGCCTGCCGAACCGGGCCACCATCCTGGCCGAGGGGCAGCGCCGCCTCGACGCCGGCGCCCTGGCCGCCGTGATCCACCTGGGGCTGGACCGTTTCCAGGACGCCAACGACGTGCTCGGCCACCACGGCGCCGACACCCTGCTGCACCGGGTCGCGACCGCTCTCGGCGCTGCCCGTGGCGCCGGCAACGTGGCCGCCCGCCTCGACGGCGACCAGTTCGTGGTGCTGCTCTCCGAACTGCCGGCCGGCCAGACCGTGCAGAGCGTCGGCCGCCGCCTGGCCGCCGGCATCCGCGGCCCGCACCCGGTCGACGGCCTGCCGATCAGCGTCGAGGCGAGCATCGGCATCAGCCACGCCGACCACCACGACGTCACGGTCCTGATGCGCCGGGCGGCCGCCGCCATGCGCCGCGCCAAACACGAGCGCACCGGAGTCGTCGAGTGGACCCCGAAACTCGACACCAACCAGCGCGTCGACCTGCGGCAGCTCACCGAGCTGCGGACCGGTCTGCGGGCCGGCCACCTGCGCCTGCACTACCAGCCGCTGCACGACGCCGGCAGCCGGATCATCCACGGCGCCGAGGCGCTGGTCCGCTGGCAGCACCCGCAGCGCGGCCTGCTGCCGCCGGGTGTCTTCCTGCCCGACGCGGAACGCTCCGACGTGATCCTGGAACTCACCGACTGGGTGCTGGCCGAGGCGCTGCGCCAGGCCGCCGCCTGGCACGCGCTGGGCCACCATCTGCCGGTGTCGGTGAACCTGCCGCCGGCCTACCTGGCCCAGGACCGGGCCGTCGACACCATCCTCACCCTGCTCGACCTGGAGCAGGTGCCGGCCACCATGCTCACCGTCGAGATCACCGAGACCGCGGTCCTCACCAACCAGGAACAGGTCGCCGCCCAGCTGGCCCAGCTGCGGGCCCGGGGCATCCGGGTGGCCATCGACGACTTCGGCACCGGCTACACGTCCCTCGGCCTGCTCCCGAAACTCCCGATCGACGAACTGAAGATCGACCGGAGCTTCGTCATCCGCATGCACGACTCCCCCGCCCACGCCACGATCATCGACTCGGTGATCGCCATCGCGAAGGCCCTGGGCCTGACCGTGGTCGCCGAGGGAGTCGAGGACGAGCCCACCGCCCGCGACCTGACCACCGCCGGCGTGGACCTCCTGCAGGGCTTCGGCCTGAACCGCCCCCAGCCCCCCGACGTCATCCCCACCCTCCCCGGCCTGCCCGCCACCCCACTGGTGCCCGCCTGAACAACCAGCGTCGTCCCCGGCCGCGCGGTCCGCTCCCGGACCGCGCGGCCTTCGGCATGTCAGCGGTACGACACCCGCCCATCCTGAACCCGCCCCGCCCCGCCGGGGTGTACCGATGTGGACGCCACTCGCGTCCCCGGAGCCGGCACCGGCTCGCGGCCGGTACGCACCCCGCGGGGAGGGGTCATGCCACAGGATCCGGAAGACCTGTTCGCCGACTGGCAGTGGCGTGTCCAGCAGCAGACCGAGGCCACCCTGGAACTGAGCCGGCGAATGGAACAGGTCGAGGCCACCGCCCAGTCCGCCGACCGCGACGTGACGGTGACCGTCGACCATTCCGGAGGCCTGACCGCGCTGGCTCTGACGCCGGAGGCGATGCGGCGGCATCCCGACGACCTGGCGAACCTCATCCTCGCCACCACCCGGCAGGCCCAGTCCCGGCTGGCCGAGAACATGTCCGACCTGGTCCAGAGCCTCTACGGCGGGGACTCGGCCACCACGGCCTTCATCGCCGACACCTACACCAAGCAGTTCTCGTCCCGCCCCGACGACGACCGCCAGGGACGTGACCGGTGATGGCCGAGCCCGAAGTGCGCCTCGATACGGATGCGGTGGCACGTCATGCCGATGAGGTGGATGGCATAGCGGAAAGCCTGTCCGAGGTGGCGGCCGCGGTGACGCACCTCGATCAGCAGGACGACATCTACGGTGAATGGCCCAGCCGGCTGATCCTGCCCTTCCTCAACGACGCCCAGGAACATGCCGTCCATGAGATGCGCACCGGAACGGACGCGACATCCCACCTCGCCGACCTGCTCCGCGCGCTCACCGTGGACATCGGCCTCACCGATGCCGAGGCCGCCCACGCCCTCAGTTTCCGGAGCCCGGGCCGATGAGTGACGTCTACAACGGATTGATCGCTCCGGACGCGGACCGGAAGTCGTACGAGGGCGCCGGGATCTTCGAGTCGGTCAGCGGGCTGGCCGAGGGAATCGCCAACCAGGACTTCGGCGGCGCCGGCGGCAACCTGGTCGCGACCGGGCTGGGGGCTCTCGGCGCGATCACCGACCCCTTGCAGACCGTGTTCTCGGCTGGCGTGGGCTGGCTCATCGAACATGTGGACTTCATCCGCGAGCCGTTCGACAAGCTGTTGGGCAATCCCAAGGCCATCGAGGGGCAGGCGGAGAGCTGGAAGCGGATCGAGACGCGCATCTATGAGACCGCGGACCGTTACCTGGCCGAGGCCAGGAGCACGACAGCCGCATGGACCGCCGCGTCGGCTGACGCCTATCAGCGGCGGGCTCACGATCACGCCCTGAATCTCCAGGCGATAGGCAAGATCGCTGACAGCATGAGCCTGCTCACCTACGGTCTGGGTGCCCTGGTGGGCGTGGTCCGAAATACGATCCGCGACATTCTCGCCCAATTCGCCGGCTCGCTCATCTCCATCGGCTTGCAGGCGACCACCGGCGTCCTGATACCGAGCGCGCTGGTCAAGGTCGCAAACCTGGCGTTCGACACCAGCCGCAAGATCCTCGGACTCCTGAAGAACCTATTCACGAAGATCAGCGAGGCGGGAAAAGCCGTCAGTATGATGAAATTCCTGCTCGGCCGGATCGGCCAGGCCAACAAGGATGTCCTGCGTCTGGTCTCGCATCGATCCGCGGCGGCCGAATCCATGCGTGAGGGCTGGCTGGGCCCGGCGAAGGGTCTCGGTAATCTCTTCCTCGGCGATTTCCGGGTCTACGGCGCTCCGCACCAGATTCTCATCAACACCGGCCGAGCCGCAGCCGAGTCGAACACCGCGCAGAACGGCGGCTCGACGATCGACAACATACCGAAGAAGAACTCGGACCCGACTCCAATCGACCCTCCCTCCTGAGGCAGGACACAGTGGGCTCTCAAGACGACCGGATCGCCAGGTACCGCGCCGAGCTCGAGGCCGCCGAAGCCGAACTCCAGCGCGAGAAGGCCGAGCAGGAGGCCGTCGACTCGGGGGCCGAAGCGACAGCCGCCGGTGAGCGCGGGTCCAGACGGCTACGCGACCTCGGGTTCCTCGTGGGCGTCCTCACGCTGAGCCTGTTGCTCGTCGGCGTCTCGATGACGCTCACCGGCATGGCGGGGCACGACATCGGGGACGCCCGACGAACCGGCTCGGCCACCGTCACCTCCTGTGAGAGGCGAGGTCCGGTGACCAACCGCGGCTTCGGCTTCCATGAGCGTTGCGCGGTCACGATCCGCTGGGACGACGGGACGGCCACCCGGCTGGTGGACGATGGCACCTTCAGATCGGCGGACATCGCGCACGAGGTCCGTGTCGGCTATCTGGGCACCCGCAAGTACGCCCTGGAGCTGGCCCGGGAGGACACCCCCTACCGGCCGTGGTTCACCTGGGTCGGCGTCCTGGCCGGTCTGATCGCGGCAGTGCCGGGCATCCTCGCCGTCATGATGCTGCACGCCTACGTGCGCGCTGCGCTTCGCGGGCGGCGGTCAGCGGGGTAGGAAGTCGGCGCGGTTCAGGGATCTGGTTCGGCGGCTGTATTCCTTGGCCTTGCCCGGCCAGTTCGTCACGATCCGGCCGGTGGTGGTTCGGTACCAGGACTGGCACGCCGTCCAGACGCTCGTCGACAGGCGGGACTGGATCTCGGTGTCGTAGGTGGTGGCGACCTCTGGCCGTACCTCCAAAGCGTCGCCTGCGGCGACCGACCGCACCGCCTGCGCGATCCATCGGGCCTGGGCCTCGTGGAAGTAGATCACCGAGGTGTTGCCGGTGTTGGTGTTCGGGCCGTAGACCAGGAACATGTTGGGGAAACCGGGCACCGCCAGGCCCAGGTAGGCGTGCGCGCCCCCGTTCCACTCGTCGGACAGCAGGCGGCCGTCGCGGCCGATGACGCGGATCGGGACGAGGAACTCGGTGGCGGCGAAACCCGTGCCGTAGACGAGGACGTCGCACGGGTGGTCGGCGCCGTCGGCGGTGCGTACGCCGGCCGGGGTGATCGTGACGATCTTCTCGGTGACCAGGTCGACGTCGGGGCGGGCCAGGGTGGGCAGCCAGGCGTTGGTGAAGAGGAGCCGTTTGCAGCCGATCGGCTCGTCGGGGGTGACCTTGGCCAGCAGCGAAGGGTCGCGGACCTGCCAGCGGCGCTGGATCCAGGCGTAGCCGCGGACTCCGGCGTTGACCACCCGGTTGCCGTGCAGCGCGGCGCCCGGAACGAGGGTGAGCAGCCACGTCGCGCCCCGGGACAGTCGCATGACGGCGGGCACGCGGCGGGACAGGGCGCGGCGGATCCGGCCGTAGCGGCGGTCGGGTTTGGGCACGGTCCAGGGTGCGGTGCGCTGGAAGACGGTGATGTGGGCGGCCTTCCCGGCGATCGCCGGGACCAGCTGGATGGCGCTGGCGCCGGTGCCGACGACGGCGACCCGGCGGCCGTCGACGCAGAGATCGGGCGACCAGTGGGCGGTGTGGACGGCGACGCCTTCGAACGTGCCGGCGCCGGGCAGGGCCGGGATCGCCGGGCGGGACAGCTGGCCGACGGCCGGGACCAGCACGTCGGCGTCGACGGTGTCGCCGCCGGCCAGGGTGATCCGCCAGCGGGCGCCGTCCCAGCCGGCGGAGGCGACCTCGGCGCCGAACCGGATCAGCGGCGTGACGCCTTTCTCGTCGGCGACCCGCTGGAGGTAGGCGAGGATCTCGTCGTGCGGCGGGTAGCGCCGGGACCAGTCCGGGTTGAGCGCGAACGAGAACGAGTACAGCGGCGCCGGCACGTCGCAGGCGCAGCCGGGGTACGTGTTGTCGCGCCACACCCCGCCGGCCCGGTCCGCTTTCTCCAGGATCACGATGTCGCCGAACCCGGCCGCGAGCAACTCGACGGCGGCGGCCACCCCGCCGAAGCCGGCGCCGATGATCGCGATCCTGGTCATGGCCGCCTTCCGATGGTGAGTCGCAGGGCCGCGGGCGCGGTCGCCGGGACGATCGGGTTCCGGGGCGCGACCGGCGCGACGGGGGTGTAGCCGGCGAGCGGCCGGGGATCGGCGTCACCGGCGTTGGGCCAGAGCGCCACGGCCCGCTCAGCCAACGCGGTGATTGTCAACGAAGGATTGACGCCGAGATTCGCGGCGACCGTCGAGCCGTCGATGACGTGCAGGCCGGGATGGCCGAAGAGCCTGTGGTACGGGTCGACGACCCCGGTCTCCGCGGTGGCGCCGATCGCGCAGCCGCCGATGAAGTGCCCGGTGACCGGCCGGCCGATCAGCTCGGTGAACGCGCCGGTGGCCACCCCGTCGACCTGGGCCGCGACCCGCCGGGCGACGTCGTGGGCGGCCGGCACCCAGACCGGGTTGGGTTCGCCGATGCCGGGCCGGCTGGTCAGCCGCCGCCCGAACAGGCCGCGCCTGGTGTGCACGGTGATCGAGTTGTCCAGCGGCTGCATGGCCAGCAGCACGATGGTCTCCTTCGACCAGTTCCGCGGGGACGCGTAGAGCCGCAGGTCACGGCCCGCCCGGGCGAGCTTCTTGATCGCCTGCCACAGGCGGGGACGGCCCTCGTCGACGAGCACGGTGGCGAGCAGGGCGAGCAGGTTGCTGCCGGGGCCGTACCGGACAGGTTCGACGTGGGTGACCGGGTCGGGGTGGATCGACGAGGTGATCGCGACGCCGTGCGTGTAGTCACGGTCGCTGCGGCGCGTGCGCGCGCCGAGGATGGATTCCGAGTTGGTACGGCTGAGCTCGCCCAGCCGTGGCGAGACGTGCGGCAGGTGCCCCCGGTCGCGCATCCGGTGCAGCAGCCGCTGGGTGCCGAGCGCCCCGCCGGCGAAGACGACCTGCTCCGCGGTGAACCGCCGGCGGCTGGTGTCGACCTGGTAGCCGCCGTCCGGCAGCGGCCGCACGACCTTGACCGTGGTCCGTTCGTGCACCTCGGCGCCGGCCTTCTCGGCCAGGTACAGATAGTTCTTGACCAGGGTGTTCTTGGCGTTGGTGCGGCAGCCGGTCATGCACGAGCCGCACATCGTGCAGGTGCGCCGGTCCGGGCCGGCCCCACCGAAGAACGGGTCGGGCACGGCGGTGCCGGGTTCGTCGCCGAACAGCACCCCGACCGGGGTGGGCCGGAACGTGTGCCCCACCCCCATCTCGTCGGCGACCGCCCGCAGCGCGTCGTCGGAAGCGGTCAGGACCGGGTTGACGGTCACCCCGAGCATGCGTTTGGCCTGGTCGTAGTAGGGGCCGAGCTCGGTCTTCCAATCGGTGACGTGCGCCCACTGCGGGTCGGCGAAGAACGCGTCGGGCGGCTCGTAGAGGGTGCACGCGTAGCCGAGCGAGCCGCCGCCGACCCCCACCCCGGACATGATCATGACGTCTTTCAGGAGGGTGAGCCGCAGGATGCCGTAGCAGCCGAGGGCGGGCGCCCAGATGTAGTCGCGCAGGCGCCAGGACGTCCGGGCGAACTGGTCGTCGGTGAACCGGCGGCCGGCTTCGAGGACGCCGACGCGGTAGCCCTTCTCGGTCAGGCGCAGCGCGGTCACGCTGCCACCGAACCCGGAGCCGATGACGAGGACGTCGTAGTCGTACGACATCGCCGTACCATCACACCCTTATTGGCAACATGTCAACAACGCGTTTCCGGGTCTTGCGCGAACCGCGAATCAGGCTCATAAAAGATCGATGACCGAGCTGGCGTACGACCGACGCGGATCCGGCACACCACTGGTGCTGATCCACGGGCTGGGCAGTCACCGTCAGGTGTGGACGCCGATCCTCGCCGGGGCCGCCGCACGACACGACGTGATCGCCCTCGACCTGCCCGGCTTCGGCGAATCCCCGCTCTGGCCGCCGGCCCCGCACGCGGGCTCGGTCGCCCACCTCGCCGACCAGGTCGAGTCCTTCCTGGACCGGCTCGGCATCGCCGGCTTCGAGGTGGCCGGCAGCTCACTGGGCGGCGGCATCGCCCTGGAACTCGGCCGCCGGGGCCGGGCCACCGCCGTCACCGCGTTCGCCCCGATCGGTTTCTGGTCCGGCGCCGGCCGCCGCTGGTGCCAGGCCGTCGTCACCGCAGCCCGCGCCGCCGCCGGGCGCCTCGACGCCCGCCTGCCCGCGATCATGGCGTCACCGGCCGGGCGGGCCGCGTTCTGCTCGCTCTTCTACGCCCGCCCGCGCCGCCTCGACCCGGCCGGCGCGGTGTCCGCAGCACGCGCCCTGGCTGCCGCGCCCGGCTTCGCCGCGGCCCGCGACGCCTTCGGCGATCTACCCCCTTGGCAGTACGAGCAGACGACCACCCCGATCACGATCGCCTGGGGCACACGTGACGCCGTGCTCCCGTTCCCCCAGTCACGCCGCGCCCGGACCCTGCTCCCGAACGCCCGCCACGTCACCCTTCCGGGTTGCGGCCACCTACCGTTCGCCGACGACCCTGCAGCCTGCACGGCCCTGCTGACCTAGCCCTGCCAACGCCCAGCACCCGGCACTCGGCGCCCAGCACCCGGCGCCCGGCACCCGGCACCCGGCGCTCGTCGCTCGTCGCTCGTCGCTCGTCGCTCGCGGATCTTGCACGAATGTTCACCCCTCGACTTTCGCCATTTTGGGCAGCGACATTGCAGGTCAGGGCCGCAGCCGAGGCCGAAGTGAATCTTGCGTTCGTCCTGGTCAGCGTCATCCCCACCGAACTCCGCAAGATCATCGCGAGGTCTCATGACCACGGACCGGGGCCGCCCAGGGGTGATGCCGGGAGCGGACCGCCGAGGGCGGGTCCGCCGGTCGCAGCGATGGTCTGCGCACACGTTCGCCTGGGCGCAGCGATGGTCAGCGCACACGTTCGCCGATCGTGTGCGCCTGCTTCGCTCCGACGGGGACAGGCGCACACGTTGTGCCGTCCGTGTGCGCCCGTCGTCGTCCCGGCGAGGATGGAATCGCACATTGCCGCATTGTGTGCGCTGGTCGTCGCGCGCCGGTGACCAGGCCGGCCGGACATCGGCGACCGCGTCTGGCGGCCGCGCGCTGGCGACCAGGCCGGGCCGAGCGCCGCCGACCGCGCGGGCGAGGCTGGGGCGCGGGCGGGTCAGCGGGTCAGCGGACCAGCGGACCAGCGGATCAGCGGATCAGCGGATCAGCGGATCAGCGGATCAGCCAGATGATCAGCATGGCTATCAGGAAGACGGCGGCTGCGGCCAGGGTGACCGTTCGGACCAGGGTGCTCATGCTGGTGTCGGAGAGGGCCGGCCGTTCTCCGGGCGCGGTCCAGTCGCCGACCACGGTCAGCAGGCGGTCGCCGGCGTGGCGCAGGCGGCGTCGGGCGTTATCCCGGTTGGACGACGGCAACAGCACCTCCATACTCGACCGATCAACGAACCAGCGGCGGATTGGACTCTGGGACACTCTTTCGTGCTGGTGGATACGGCTGGGGGGCGACGATGGTTGACGTGCGCGAGGCGGCGAAGGCACTGGCCGGGGCGCGGCGGGTGGTGGTGTTCACCGGCGCCGGGATCTCGGCGGAGAGCGGCGTGCCCACCTTCCGGGACGCGTTGACCGGTCTCTGGGAGCGGTACGACGCGCAGGCACTGGCCACCCCGCGGGCGTTCGAGGACGACCCGGATCTGGTGTGGGGCTGGTACGAGTGGCGCCGCAGCCTGATCCAGCGGGTCCGGCCGAACCCGGGGCACGAGGCGGTCGCCGCCATCGAGGTCCGCGCCCCGAAGACCGTCGTCGTCACGCAGAACGTCGACGACCTGCATGAACGCGCTGGTTCGCGGGCGCCGATCCACCTGCACGGCAGCCTGTTCACGCCACGTTGCGCGGCCTGCTCGCGGCCCGCCGAGCCGGGTCCGGGCGACGAGCCGGAGGAGGGACGCCGGCTGGCCCCGCCGCGCTGCGGGTGCGGCGGGGCGATCCGGCCCGGTGTCGTCTGGTTCGGCGAGGCGCTGCCCGAGGAGGCCCTGGAGGAGGCGGTTCAGGCGGCGACCGAGTGCGACGTGCTGCTGACCGTCGGCACCTCGGGAGTGGTCTACCCGGCGGCCGAGATCCCGAAGGTGGCGTCGATGTTCGGCGGCACGGTGATCCAGGTCAACCCGCAGCCGACGCCGCTGGACACGGTCGCCACGATCAACCTGTACGGCACCGCGGCGACCGTGCTGCCCGAACTGGTCAGCACGGCCTGGCCGGAGTAGGCAGCGGGACGTCGCGCAGCGGGCCCTTGCGAACCTTGTTGGAGCCGGTGCGCGGCAGGTCGTCGACCACGTCGACGTAGACCGGGATCTTGTACCTGGCGAGCCGCCCGGACAGGAACGCCGGGACGTCGGCCGGGGTCAGCGACGCGCCGGGCATCGGCACCACGAAGGCCCGGCCGACCTCGCCCCATTTTTCGTCCGGCACGCCGACCACCGCCGCTTCGGCGACCGCCGGGTGCTCGAAGATGGCCGCCTCCACCTCGGCCGGGTACACGTTCTCGCCACCGGAGATGTACATGTCCTTGGTGCGGTCGACGATCCGGTGGTGGCCGGCCTCGTCGACGACGGCCAGGTCACCCGAGTGGAACCAGCCGTCGGTCAGCGCCGCCGCGGTGGCCGCCGGGTCGTTCCAGTACCCCGGAGTCACGTTCGGGCCGCGGACCAGCACCTCCCCCGGTTCGCCGGGATCGACAGGCGTGAGATCGGGGCGGGTCACCCGAACCTCAGCGAAGAAGACCGGAAGCCCCGCCGAACCGATATGTGCCCGGCTCTCCCGGGCCTCCAGAAACGTCGCGCCGGGCGCGGTCTCGGTCATGCCGTAACCCTGGCAGAACGCCAGCCCGCGCTCCTGGTAGGCACGGATCAGCCCGTCCGGCACGGGCGCGCCGCCGGTCATCAGACTGCGCACCGAGGTCAGGTCGGCGTTGTGCCAGCGCGGTGACTGGCTGAGGCCGGCGAACATCTGGGAGACGCCGAACATCCAGGTGATCCGGTGTTCGGCGATGGCGTCGAAGCAGCCGTCGACGTCCCAGCCCGGCATGATCACCGAGGTGCCGCCCTTGAGGAACGTCGGCAGCAGGCACTGGTTGAGCGCGGCCACGTGGAAGAGCGGCGCGCTGACCAGGGTGATCTCGTCGCTGGCGACGTCCACGCAGACCAGCAGGTTGTAGCAGTTCCAGATGATGTTGCCGTGGGTGAGCATCGCGCCCTTCGGGTGCCCGGTGGTCCCCGAGGTGTAGAGGATGCAGGCGACGTCGTCCAGCGATGTCTCGGGCTCTTCGACGTCTCCGCCCGCGGCTGCGAACCCGTCGAGATCATCCACGGTGATCCGGATGCCGACCTCGAAATCGACCGGGGTCGCCGAGATCAGCGCCGCCGCGCCGCTGTGCCGCAGCTGGTAGTCGATCTCCGGCGGGGTGAGCCGGAAGTTCAGCGGCACGAAGATCGCGCCGAGCATCCAGGTCGCGAACATCGTCTCGACGAACGACGGATGGTTGGGGCCGAGGTAGGCGACCCGGTCACCCGGGCCGACCCCGGCGGCACGCAAGGCCGCGGCCAGGCGCGAGATGCGTTCAAACAGTTCGGCGTACGTCGTACGCCGCTCTCCGAAGATCAGAGCGGTCGCGCCCGGTGACATCGCCGCCCGGCGCGCCGGCCATGATCCGAGGCCGGCGTTACGCATCAGGCGTAGTGGCGGTAGACCGGGCGGGCCACGCACGCGGGCTTGGCCGAGCCCTCGACCTCGACGGTGAAGTCGAACGTGCTCTGCACGCCGGGGCCGGCCACGTCCTCGACGCTGACCACCGACGCGGCCAGCCGGATCCGCGCGCCGACCTTCACCGGGCTGGGGAACCGCACCTTCTCCAGGCCGTAGTTGACGCCCATCGAGATGCCCTCGACCTGCAGCAGCTGGGTGAAGAGCGGGATGACCAGCGACAGCGTGAGGTAGCCGTGCGCGATCGGGGCGCCGAACGGCCCGGTCCTGGCCCGCTCGACGTCGACGTGGATCCACTGGTGGTCACCTGTCGCGTCGGCGAACGTGTTCACCCGCTCCTGGGTGATCTCCAGCCAGTCGCTGTGGCCGAGGTCCTTGCCGGCGAGGCTCTTGAGTCCGTCGAGGCCGTTCACGGTGGTGGTCATCTGGTCTCCCGGAAAAGTAGGCGGAGGGCGTTCTCTTTGAGGATCTTGGGGCGGACGGTGTCCTTGACGTCGAGTCTCTCGAAGTCGGCGAGCCAGCGGTCCGGGGTGATCACCGGATAGTCCGAGCCGAACAGCACCTTGTCCTGGAGCAGGCTGTTCGCGTACCGGACCAGTTGCGGCGGGAAGTACTTCGGTGACCAGCCGGACAGGTCGATGTGCACGTGTTCCTTGTGGGTGGCGACGGCCAGCGCCTCGTCCTGCCACGGGAACGACGGGTGGGCCAGGATGATCCGCAGGTCCGGGAAGTCGACCGCCACGTCGTCGATCAGCATCGGGTTCGAGTATTTGAGGCGGATCCCGCCGCCGCCGCGGACCCGGGCGCCTATGCCGGTCTGGCCGGTGTGGAACAGGGCGACCGCGCCGAGCTCCTCGATCGCCTCGTAGAGCGGGTAGGCGAGCCGGTCGTCGGGGGCGAATCCCTGGATGCTGGGGTGGAACTTGAAGCCCCGTACGCCGTACCGCTCGACCAGGCGGCGGGCCTCCCGTACCCCGGCCCGGCCTTTGTGCGGGTCGATGCTGGCGAACGGGATCAGCGTGTCCGGGTGCTTGGCGCAGTCCTCGGCGATCTCCTCGTTGGCGATCCGTGGGTGGCCGGTGGCGTGCTCGGCGTCGACGGTGAAGACGACCGCGGCCATCTTCCGCTCCCGGTAGTACGCGGCCATCTCGTCGATGGACGGCTGGCGGTGGCCGTGCGCCTGGAAGTAGTCGGCGGACGCGCCGAGCAACTCGGGGCTGAGTGAGCTGTGGCCGTCGCGGCTGACCTCGGCGTGCGTGTGCACGTCGATGGCGACCAGTTCGCCGACGTTCATTTCTTCGGCGCCGTTCATTTCTTCGGCGCCGGGATGCCGTAGGTCTCCTGCTCGAAGTCCCAGGCTGCTTCGATCGCGTCGGCGCTCCAGCCGCCCTCGGTGTAGGCGACCGACTTCTCCGCCGGGTGCGACCACAGCGCCAGCTTGTCACCGCCGACGCCGATCGCCTGCCCGGTGATGCCCTTCGAGGCGTCCGAGGCGAGGAACGTGATCAGCCCGGTGACGTCCTCCACGGTGCCGAGGCCCTCGTCGTGGCGCAGCCAGGCCGGGTAGGGCGTGCCGGTGCGCTCGGCCTCCTCGATGACCGGCCCGAACGCCGGGATCGTCTTGGTCATCTCGGTGGCGGCGATCGGGATCACGGCGTTCACGGTGATCTCGTTGCGGGCCAGCTCGAGCGCCCAGGTGCGGGCCATCGCGGCGATGCCGGCCTTGGCGGCGGCGTAGTTGGTCTGCCCGAAGTTGCCGCGCTGCCCGGCCGGGGAGCCGATCAGGATGATCCGGCCGCCGGTGGCCTGCTCGCGCATCCGGATCGCGGCGGCGCGGGCGCAGGTGAACGTGCCGCGCAGGTGCACCTTGACGACCGCGTCGAAGTCGTCGTCGGTCATCTTCCAGAGCACCCGGTCGCGGAGGATGCCGGCGTTGGTGATCAGCACATCCAGCCGGCCGAACGCCTCCACCGCCGCGTTCACCAGCTTCTCGGCGCTCTCGGTGTCGCCGACCGCCGCGGCGACGCCCACCGTGTTGCCGCCGATCCGGGCGGTCGCCTCGTCGACCACGGACTGGTCGACGTCGTTGACGACGACTGACGCGCCGGCCGCGGCGAGCGCCTCGGCGTAGGCCAGACCGAGCCCGCGACCGCTGCCGGTCACGATGGCCACCCTGCCGGTCAGATCCATGCTCATCAACCTCTCACGGATTTTTCGGTTCCTCAATCAACAGGAATCCTGTTGATCTGATCCTGGAGGACGATCAGGTTTCCTGTCAATGGTGTAATCTGCCGCCCATGCCATCACTGCTCTACCTGGTCAAACAGCTCGAACTCGCGGTGCGCGCCCGTCTCGACGAGGTGGTCCGCGGGCATGGCATCACCCCACTCCAGTACACCGCGCTCACCGTCCTGGAACGCCACGACGGCCTGTCCGCGGCCCAGCTCGCCCGCGACTCGTTCGTCACCGCCCAGTCCACCGCCGACCTGGTGCGGGCCCTGGAGTCACGCGGCCTGATCCGCCGCGAACGCAACCCGGCCAACCGCCGCGAGCTGCTCATCCACCTCACCGGCGAGGGGCGGGCACTGCTCGCGGCGGTCGACGCCCCGGTCCGTGACCTGGAAACCCGGATGATCACCAAACTGACCGGCGACCAAGCGGCCGGCTTCCGCCAGTCCCTGATCACCGCCTGGCAGTCAATGGCCTGAATCTGGTACGCGCCACACCCGCTACCACCGCACGTACCCGCCCCGTCCGTCCCCCACGACGCAGGCGATCCTCCCGGCCGAAGCGCGACGCCGGGCTGGTGCGACGGTCACCGAAACCGCCAGCCGTCGCTCACCGCGGTCATCAGAGGCCCGAAAGCCGCGTGAACGACGGCTGACGGTCCGCTCGCAGCCCGAAAGACCGCCAGCCGTCGTTCACCGCGGTATTCAGGGGCTCGAAAGCCCTGTGAGCGACGGCTCGCGGTCAGGCCGGGCGGATCGGGGTGATCGCCGGGAAGGCCGCCTCGATGTCGCGGGCCGCGGCCAGCGCGATGTGCTCGCCGTGCCGGCGGGCGATCACCTGCACGCCGAGCGGCCGCCGGCCGGACAGCCCGGCCGGCACGGCCACCGCGGGCAGCCCCAGGAAGTTGGCGGTGACCAGCAGGCGGTGGGCCCGCCACAGGGCGGTGGCCGCCGCCGGGCCGCTCAGGTCGTAACCGATCTCCGGCATCGGGCGGGTGGTGACCGGCCCGAGCACCACCGGGTACCGCGCGTGGAACGCCCGCCACGCCGCCGCATGCACGAACCGTTCCGCCCACGCCCCCTGGTAGGCGGCCGACGTGTCGAGCAGCTGCACCTCGGCGATGTTGTCCCGGAAGTAGCGGACCGTGCCCTCGGACAGCGGCCCCGGGAAGACGCCGGGGGTGAGCAGCATCGGCGCGTTCTCGGTCGACGACAGCTGCCGCCACAGGGTGGCGCACCGGTCCACGGCGGGCGGCTCCACCTCCTCGACCTCCCAGCCGGCGGCGGCCAGCACCCCGGCGGCCGACCGGATCGCGGCGATCACCTCGGCGTCGACCTCACCCCACCCGGCCGGGTCGACCGTGACCGCGACGCGGCGCGGGCCGTCGTACCCGGACGGGTGCTCGACGGTGACCGACAGCGGGTCGAAGTCGTCGGCGCCGTGCATCAGCCCGAAGATCAGGTCGAGGTCGGCGACCGAGCGGGCCAGCGGGCCGTTCACCGCCATGTGCTGAATGGACAGCGGCAGCGGCTCGGCCCCGCGCCCCGGCCCGGTGACCCGCCCGGCGGAGGGCCGCAGCGCGGTGATCCCGGCCGCGTGGGCGGGCAGCCGCAGCGAGCCGCCGTAGTCGTTGCCCAGCCCGGCGGCGGCCATCCCGGTGGCGACCGCGACCGCGTCACCACCGCTGGAGCCGCCCGGCACCCGGGCCGGATCCCACGGGTTGAGCGTGCGCCCGAACAGGTCGTTGTCGGTGTCCCAGCGCAGGCCGATGTCCGGCATGTTCCCGCGCCCGACCGGGATCGCCCCGGCCGCCAGCAGCCGGTCGACGAAGGTCGCGTTGGCCGCCGGGACGTTGCCCGCCGCGAACGGCAGCCCGGAGGTGGTCGCCGACCAGGTCAGGTCGATGTTCTCCTTCACGGTGATCGGCACCCCGGCCAGCGGGCCGGGCTCCTGCCCGCCGGCGATCCGGGCGTCGAGGCCGGCCGCCGCCTCCCGGGCCCGGTCGGCGAGAACCACGGTGACCGCGTTGACCTGCGGGTTCACCTCCTCGATGCGGGCCAGGCAGGCCTCCACGACGGCGGTCGCGGTGAGGCGGCCGTCGCGCACGCCGGCGGCGATCTCGGTGGCGGTGCGGGCGGTGATATCCATGTCGGTTCCTTAGCGAGGCAGGACGGTGCAGGTCAGGCGGGTGCCGGCGAGGTGCAGGCGCTGCTGGTTGGGGGTGGTCTCGGCGGCCGTCCAGCGGTGCTCGCCGGTGCCCGGAGCGGGCACGAACTCGGGCGCGTCCGAGCTGGCCAGGGTGAGCCGCAGGGCGTGACCGGCGGGCAGGCGGTAGCCGGTGTGACCGAGATCGATCGTCACGGCGAAGGCGTCGCCGGGTTCCAGGACGGTCTGCTGGCCGCGGGCGATCAGCCGGGCGGCGCCGTCCGGGGCCACGTCGGTGAGCCGCACGAACAGGTCCATCTCGGGTCCGTCCGAGCCGATCACCGCGTCGAGGCGGATCGGCCCGGCCAGGTCGAGCGGCTCGGCCACCGGCGCCGCGGTGAAGGCGAGCACGTCGGCCCGTTCGGCGAGATGCCGCTCGTCCGGGAATTCGCGCAGGAAGGCGAAGGGGTCGGTCACCGGCGAGGGCACCGGGTCGGCGGCGTCGTGGGTCCAGACCGAGACACCCCCGGCAGCCGGAACAGTGTCCGGCGGGAGAGCGGGCATCGGTTCGAGGGTTCCACCGGCCGGTCCGCTCGCCGTGTTCCCGGCGTCGGCCAACTGCCACCTCCGGGGGTACGCCGAAACCGGCGGCCACCCGGGTGAGGAGCGAAGTGCCGGGTCACCGGTGTTGGCCAGCTGCCACCGCACCCGGGGGATGTCGGCGTCGATCCCGCGCAGGAACACGTCGAAGAACTCGATCGCCGGGTCCAGATAGCGCGCCGCCATCCGGTCCACCGACGCCGGCGCCCCGGGTTCGAAGTGGCTGGTGTTCTCGTGGTCGATGGCTTCGAGCAGCAGGTACTCGTTGCGGGCCCAGGCCGGCCGCCGCTGGAGCTCCCGGTGGTCGGACCACTGCCAGGGGGCGCAGTTGTCCCACCACCCGATGGTCATCAGCACCGGCACGGCGGGCGCGTCGAACGGGCTGCCGGCCGGGAACCGGCGCAGGCGGACCGGGTGCGGGAACCACAGGTCGTACGACGCGGACCGGCTGCCGACCGCGGTGAAGAACTCCTCGACCTGCGCGGCGAGCGGCCGCCGGGTCCAGTCGAGAGCCCAGTCCAGGATGTCCCGGTCGTGGAACATCGACAGCGGATAGAACCGGTGCACCGACATCTCCACGTCGTGGGTGCGCTGCCCCGGAACGGGAACCGGCAGCTCACCGAGGCGGGTGCCGGTGACCCGGGGCACCATCGCCTTGAGCGCCGGGTGCCCGGTCGACGCGGCCGCCCACTGGGTGTAGCCGTAGTACGAGTCGCCCCACATCCCGACGGTCCCGTCCGACCACGGCTGGTTGATCACCCAGTCCAGGGTGTCGTACCCGTCGTAGGCCTCGTTGACGAAGAGCAGCGTCTCACCCTCGGAGCGGAACTTCCCGCGCACGTCCTGGACGACCATCCGGTAGCCGCGGGCGGTGAAGTACGCGGCGATCCGCGGCATGAACGTGTACTCGCCGCACTTGTCGTACGGCAGCCGGGTCAGCACGGTCGGGCCGGGCTCGCCGGACGGTGGCAGGTAGACGTCGGTGGCGAGGTGGACGCCGTCACGCATCCGCACCATGTACTGGGTGGCGTCCGGGGAGAGCGGCCCCGGCCCGGTCCGCTGCACGGAGATCGTCATTAGAGCACCTCGAAGAAGCGGATGCAGACCTGGCCGCGCTCGCCCCGGGCCAGCCCCACGAAGACGGATTCGGCGAGCCAGCGGTGGGCCGGCGCGCCGGTGCGGAAGACCGGGCTGGTCCGGTAGTAGTACTCGGTCTCGGGCAGGTCCTCCCCCGCCTCGACCCGGGCGTCGACCTCCGGCGTGGCCCGCCAGAAGCCGCGGTTGTGGATGTCGATGACCGCTCCGTCGCCGGCGCGGAGCAGGTAGCGCGCGTCGAGTTCGACGACCCCGTCACGGGTGACGGACCAGTCGCCGCCGCCGGCGAGCACCGTCCCGGACAGGCGGGGGCCGTGGACCGTGCCCCCGGTGATCGGGGTGAAGTCCCGGCCGTCCCCGATGGGCAGGGTCCCGGCGACGTCGACCCGCGCCTCGAAGGCGAACACCAGACGGGGATCAGGCAGCTCCAACATCAACGACCTCATTTTCTTTTCCATAATGACAATCAATTAGGCTGTACGGCGGGCACACTGACCGGGACGGGGGAGGCGACGTGGGACGTCCGAGCATGGCCACCGAGCGGACCGAGCAGATCATGCAGGCGACGGCTCGCTGCCTGCAGAAACACGGTCTGGCCGGGACGACTCTGGAGCGGGTCTCCGAGGAGTCGGGGCTGAGCCGCAGCCACGTCCGGCACTACGTCGGCAACCGTGACGACCTGCTGCGCGCCTTCGCGAACTGGCTCTACACCGGATACGAGGCCGAGTTCACCGGTAAGATCGCCGCCGCGCCGGGCCGGGAGAAGCTGCCGATCGCGATGGACTACCTGTTCAGCAGCGGGTTCCTGCCGATCGGCGACGACGACACGGTGATCCGCGAGCTGATCACGGCCGGGATCACCGACGACAGCATCCGCGCCACCCTCCAGGAGCGCTACCTCCAGGCGGTGCAGGCGGTCGAGCAGGCGCTGGCCGCGGAGTACCCGAAGGCCTCGCCCGGCGCACGGCGCTCGGTGGCGTACGGCCTGTGGTGCCTGGCTCTGGGCAACTCGACGATGGCCGAGCTCCAGTTGCCGGTGGCGTCCGGCGGCCTGATCCGGACCGCGGCCGAGCAGCTGCTGGAACGACTCAGTCACGACTGACCGCCCGCCTCGGGACCCAGCCGGGCCGGGGCACCGAGGCCACCAGCCGGCGGGTGTACTCGTGCTCCGGCCGGCTCAGCACCCGCTCGACCGGCCCGGACTCGACGACCCGCCCCCGCGACATCACCACCACGTCCTCGCAGACGTGCCGCACCACCGACAGGTCATGGGTGATGAACAGGTAGGCCACCCCGGTCGCGGCCCGCGCGTCGACCAGCAGGTTCAGGATCTGCGCCTGGATCGACACGTCCAGCGCGGCGACCGCCTCGTCGAGCACGAGCAGCCGCGGTTCGGCGGCCAGCGCGCGGGCGATCGCCACCCGCTGCCGCTGCCCGCCGGACAGGTGCCGGGGCAGCGCGTCACCGAGCCGCCGGTCGAGGCCGACCAGGTCGAGCAGCTCACCGATCCGGGAGCGGTCGCGGCGATGGTGGGCCAGGACCTCGGCGAGGCAGCTGCGGACCGTCTGGCGACGATCGAGGCTCTGGTACGGGTCCTGGAACACCATCTGGACCGAGCCGTGCCGGGTGACCGTGCCGGAGGTGGCCTTCTCCAGCCCGGTGACGATCCGCGCGCAGGTGGTCTTGCCGGAGCCGGACTCGCCGACCACGGCCAGCGAGCCACCGGCCGGCACCGTGAAGCTGACCCCGTCGACCGCGGTCACACCCTTGAACTCTTTGCGCAGGTCACGCACTTCGAGCATCACAGCACCTCCAGCAGGTGGCAGGCGGCCGAGCCGGTGAAGACCGGCCGCTCGTCGTGGCAGCGGGCCTCGGCGTGCGGGCAGCGGTCGGCGAAGACACAGCCGGCCGGGGCGGTCAGCGCCGACTGCGGGATGCCGGGTACGGTCACCAGCCGCTCCCCCGGCGCCACCGCGCCGGGCCGGGACGCCAGCAGCGCCCGCGTGTACGGGTGCCGGGCATCGTCGTGCAGCCGGGCGGCGGGCAGGATCTCGACGATCTCACCGGCGTACATGACGGCGATCCGGTCACAGACGGCCGCGGCCAGTTCCAGGTCGTGGGTGATGAACATGAGCGCGGCCGCACGGAGGCGGCGCTGCTCGTCGAGGATCGCCACCACCTCCTCCTGGGTGGTCACGTCGAGGGCGGTGGTCGGTTCGTCGGCCAGGATCAGGCGCGGCCCGGTCAGCAGGGCGGCCGCGATCACCACCCGCTGAAGCAGGCCGCCGCTCAGCTCGTACGGCCGCTGATTGAGCCGTCGCGTCGCATCGCCGACGCCGACCTCGGACAGTGACCGGACGGCCTTCTCCGTCGCGATCGCCCGGCTGACGCCCTGGTCACGCAGCACTTCGGTGAGAAAGTCGCCGACCGTGCGCACCGGGTTGACCGCGGCGCGGGGGTCCTGGAAGACCATGGCGACGTCCCGGGACCGCATCCGCCGCAGCGCGGCCGGGCTCAGCGCGCCGACGTCGGCGCCGTCGAAGCGGACCGTCCCGCCGGCCGTGGCGCCCGGTGGCAGCAGCCGCACCACCGACTTGACGGTCATCGACTTGCCCGAGCCGGACTCGCCGACCAGGCCGACCGCCTCACCAGCGGCGACCTCGAGCGAAACCTGTCTGAGGACCGGCTGGCCGTTGATGGCGACGGTTATCCGGTCGAGCTGGAGCAGTGTCAACGGACGTCACCTCCGGGAAAGGCAGCCGGTCTCACCGGACATCGCCTCCGAAACGTGTGGCCAGCCGTTCCGCCACGGCGGTGAAGGCGACCACGGTGATCACCACCGCGACCGCGGCCGCGATGGACTGCTGCGGGAAGCCCGCGAGGATGGACGGCTGGCCGTTCGCGATCATCAGGCCCCAGTCGGCGGCCGGGGGTTGCAGGCCCAGGCCGAGGAACGAGATCGACGCCAGGTCGATCATGGCGTAGCCGAAGCCGATCGCGGCCTGCACCATCAGCAGCGGGGCGAGGTTCGGCACCAGGTGGCGCAGGCAGATGCGCCAGGCGCCGAAGCCCTGCACGCGCAGCGCCTCGATGTAGGGCAGGTTGCGTTCGCGCAGCGCCGCGGCCCGCATCACCCGGGCGATGACCGGCACGAACGCCAGCGACAGCGCCACCACCGGGGTGATGAAACCGCTGCCGAACAGGGCGGCCACGGTGATCGCGAGGACCAGGCCGGGGAAGGCGAACAGCACGTCCAGCGCCCGGGACAGCAGCGCGTCGAACCAGCCGCCGAACCAGGCCGCGGCGATCGCGACGGTCGCGCCGATCGTGCCGGCGGCCAGGACCACGATCAGCGGGCCGGCCAGGCTGGTCCGCGAGCCGTGGATCAGCCGGGACAGCAGGTCACGGCCGAGGTCGTCGGTGCCGAGCGGATGCGCCGGGGAGAACGGCGCGTACGCGTTGAGCGGATCGAGCGCGTTCGGGTCGTAGGGCGCGATCCACGGCGCGAGGATCGCCGTGAGCACGACGAGCGCGCAGACGACGGCGGCGAACGGAACGGCCCGGCGGACCACGGGTATCGACAGGGCGGTCATACCGCGCCCTCCCGGGCCAGCCGCGGGTCAAGGGCCGCGTTGACGATGTCGACCAGCATGTTCACCACCACGAACACGGTGACCAGCAGCAGCGACAGCGCCTGCACGACGACCAGGTCCTGGCGGGCGGCGCTCTGCACCAGCAGCGAACCCAGCCCGGCCACCCCGAACGCCTGCTCGGCCACCGCGGTCGCGGCGAACAGGCCGGCCACCGTCACACCGGACACCGCGACGATCGGCGGGGCCGCGTTGCGCAGCACGTGCCGGCGCAGCACGGTCCAGCGCGGCAGCCCGCGGACCCGGGCGGCGGCGACGTGGTCGGAGGCGAGCTCGGCGCGGACCCCGGCCCGGGTGATCCGGCTGACGTAGGCGAGATATCCGCCGGTCAGGGCCAGCGCCGGGAGCGTCAGGTGGTACACCCGGCCGGTGAACCCGGTGCCCGACCCGTAGACCGGGAACCAGGACAGCGTGGTCGCGAACAGCCAGATCAGCAGGATGGCGGCGACGAACGCGGGCGCCGCCATCAGCACCGTGGTGGTCACCGTGAGCGCCTGGTCGACCCGCTTGCCGCCGACCGCCGCGAACACCCCGGAGGCCACCCCGAAGATCAAGATCAGGAGTGCGGCGTACGCGACCAGCAGCACCGTGGTGCCGAGACGCGCCCCGATCAGTGCCGTGACCGGCTCCTTCAGCACCATCGAGGTGCCCGGGTCGCCACTGAGCAGCCCGGACAGCCAGTGCCGGTACTGCTCCAGGAACGGCTCGTCGAGGTGGTAACGGGCGCGGATCTCGGCCAGCGCGGCCGGGCTGGGCTGGTTGCCCCCGGCCAGCAGGCTCGCCGGGTCCCCGGGGGCCAGGTACAACGCCCCGAAGATCACCACACTGGCCACCGCGACGGTCGCCAGCATCCCGGCCAGCTTGCGGACGACGAACCCGGTCACGGGGCGCCGACCAGCGCGGCCCACGCGGAGCTGATGTAGGAGAAGGAGGCCGGCGCTCCGGTGATGCGCTTGTTCAGGAACAGCCTGTTGTGGGTCCCGGCCAGCGTGATCTGGAGCTTGGCCGGGCCGAAGACCGCCTGCGCGGCGACGAACTTCTCCGCCGACTTCGCCGGGTCGGTCTCGGCGACGGCGCCGGCGATGTTCGCGGTGACGCCCGGGTCGTCGTAGCCGGTCCAGTTGAACGGGGCGCCCTTGAGCACGAAACCGGGGGCGTAGTAGAGGGCGCCTGGTACTTCGAGGTATCCGGTGGTGGCGATGAAGTCGATGCCCTGCCGCAGCCCGGGGTCGTAGAAGAGCCCGGCGAACTCGGCCGGCTGCAACTGCCGCACGGTCATGGTCAGGCCGATCTGCTGGGCGGCGGCCTGCGCGATGGTGGCGGTCTGCAACAGCGACTGTTCGCCGGCCGGGATGGCGATGACCAGGCCGGTACGGCTCGGGGCGGCCTCGGTGACCAGCTTCTTCGCGGCCTCCAGGTCGGCTTTCGAGGTGTCCGGGAGGGCGGCGTATCCGGCGTCGTAGACGTTCTTGGCCGGGCTGCCCTGCCAGGACAGCGGCGGGGTGAAGGTCTTCAGTGGCGCCCCGGCGCCCTTGAGCACGCTGGTCACGAACGCGGTCTTGTCGATCGCCAGGTCGAGGGCCTGCCGGATCCTCGGGTCGGCGGCCGGGCCGTCGGCGGCGACCGCGCCGAGGCTGACCGTCTCGGTGCTCGGGCCGAAGTACAGCGAGCCCGTGCCGGAGCGCTGGAGCGCGGCGATGCTGCCGACCGGCGCGCCGTAGACGCCGTCGACCTCACCGGAGAGCAGCGCGCTGGTCAGGGTGCTGCTGTCGGTCAGGAAGACGAAGTCGAACGCCCCGGCCTTCGCCTTCCGGGTGGCGTCCCAGTAGGTGTCGTTGCGTTCCAGCGTGATCTTCTGGCCGCTCTGCCAGCCGGCGAGCTCGAACGGGCCGGTGCACATCAGGCCGCCGGTGGCCGTACCGAATGCGGGTCCGGCTTTTGAGGTGAAGGCCTTCTGCACGATGGCGCCGGGGACGCCGGCCATGTCCGGGACGAACTGCATGTCGGGGGTCTTGAACCGGACGGTGACCTCGAGGTCGCCGGTGGCCTCGATGGCGGCGACGTTGGCGTAGACGTGCGCGGCGTAGGAGGCGAGTTTCGGGTCCATGTTGCGGCTGAGGCTGTAGACGACGTCGCCGGCGGTGAGCGGGCTGCCGTCCCAGAAGGTGACGCCGTCGCGCACGGTGATCACCACGGTCAGCGGGTCCTTCTGGACGATGCCGCTGGCCAGGCCGGGGCTGGTGGACCAGTCGGGCTCCAGGCGCAGCAGGCTCTCGCAGAGGTTGGTGCCGACGGTGTTGGCCGAGTAGTCGCCGGTGCGGGCCGGGTCGAGTGAGGCGGGCTCGCCGGCCGGCAGCGCCCAGGTCACCTTCGCCACGTCGCCGGTGGCGGCCGGCGTGGTCTCGACGAGCGTGATCGCCGGCGCGGCGGCCGGCGCAGCGCCCTGGCCACCCGAGCAGGCGGTCAGGGCGAGGCCGAGCAGCAGCGCCGGGGCCGTTCCAGATATGAGCTTCACGGGGTTCCCCCTGAACGGGCGGTGTGGTGTCCGCCTCAGGTTTCCGCGCCGAGCAGTAGATTGTCAATCCTGGAAATCAACTATTAATTGCGCTCGTCGGCGGGGTATCGTGCTGACGAAGAACCCCGGTTCTCCTCGTCTCGGCCCCCCGACGGCCGATTGGTCCGGCATGCGTATGAGCGGGTTCCTCCGCCACCTGTGGTGGATCTACCTGGTGCTCGCCTCGACAGCAGCGACGGCGTACGTGCTGACGCCGTTCAACGCCGCCTCACGCTGGGTGTACGTGCTGGTCAACTGCACCGCGCCGATCGCCACCTGGATCGGGCTCCAGCGCAACGCGCCGCAACGGCGGGGCGGCTGGCAGGTCATCGTGCTCGGGCTGGCGCTCTCCGGCATCGGCGACCTGATCTTCGCCCTGTACTCGCTGGACGGCACGAACCCGCCGTTCCCGTCCGTCGCCGACGCCGCCTACCTGGTCGCCCACCTGGCCATCGCGGCCGGCGCGGCGATGCTGGCGGCCCGCTCCGGCCGGACCGCGTTCCTCGACTCGGCGGTCATCCTCGCCCCGTTCACCAGCATCGCCTGGCTGCTCGTGGTGAACCCGCTGGTCACCGAGGGCGGCACCGCGCTGGCCCGGTTCGTCGCCGTCTCCGCCCCGGCCAGCACGCTGGTCGTGCTCTACTGCGCGCTCGCCCTGGCCCTCGGCGTCGAACTGCGCGCCCCGGGGGTCCGCTGGCTGGTCGGCGGGCTGATCGCCTGGTTCGTCTCGGACGCCCTCTACACCCATCAGGTGCTGACCGGCACGTACGTCGAGGGCAAACTGATCGACCTGGGCTGGATGGCCATGCCGATCCTGATCGCCACGGCCGGCCTGCACCCGTCGATGGTCTACACCAAACCGCGCCGCTCGACCGTCAGCACCCTGACCGTGACCCGGGCGCTCACCCTCTTCGGCGCCGCCCTGATGCTGCCCAGCCTGCACGTGTTCTGGGAACCCGGCTCGGACACCGCGCTCGTGGTCGGCACCTGGATGTCGGTCGCCCTGGTCGCGCTGCGGCTGATCGCGCCGATCCACGACCTGGCCCGCCGGGTCGGCCACGACGCGCTCACCGGCCTGGCCAACCGGGCCCTGCTGATGGACCGGCTGGCGCTCGCCCTGGCCTCGCTGCCGCCGGACGGCACGGCCCGGGTCGGGCTGCTCTTCTGCGACCTCGACCACTTCAAGAACGTCAACGACAGCCTCGGCCACGACGCCGGCGACCAGCTGCTCGTCGCGATCGCCAACCGGCTGCACGGCGCGGTCCGCCCCGGTGACGTGGCCTGCCGGCTCGGCGGCGACGAGTTCGTCATCCTGATGCCGTCGGTCGGCGAGGACGAGGCCGCCGCGGTCGCCGACCGGGTCGCCGCCGAACTGGCCCGGCCGATGCGCCTCACCGACGGCAGCGAGTTCTTCGCCTCCCTCTCCATCGGGCTGCGCACCACCGACCAGCTCAACGCCGACCCGGAGAGCCTGCTGCAGGACGCCGACACCGCGATGTATCAGGCCAAGGCGGCCGGGCGGGGCCGGATGGTCCGGTTCGACGTGCAGAGCCGGACCGACGCGACCCAGCGGCTGCGCCGGGACGCCGACTTCCGCCGCGCGCTCACCCACCCGGGTGAGCTGTTCTGCGTCTACCAGCCGGTGTTCCGGGTCGACGACGGCAGCCTGAGCTCGGTCGAGGCGCTGGCCCGCTGGCAGCACCCGGCCGAGGGCGTCCTGCCGCCGGCCGCGTTCGTCGGGGTCGCCGAGGCCACCGGCACCGTCGGCCAGCTGTTCGCGGTCGTCCTCGAGGAGTCCCTGCACGAGCAGCGGACCTGGTACAACCGGACCGGCCGCTGGGTGCCGATCGCGGTCAACCTGTCGCCGCGCCAGCTCGAGGCCGGCACCGCCGAGACGGTCCTGGCCGCCCTCGACCGGTCCGGCACCCCGGCGACCGCGCTCACCCTGGAACTCACCGAGCTGGGCCTGGCCACGCCGGAGATCGTCGAGGCCGCGCTCGGCCCGCTGCGCCGGGCCGGCGTGCAGATCGCCGTCGACGACTTCGGCACCGGCTACTCGTCGATGGCCCGCGTCGCCGACCACGCCTGGGACACCGTCAAGATCGACCACACGTTCGTCAACGGGATCGCCGCCGACCCGGCCCGGCGCGCGCTGGCCGACGCCATGATCGGAATGGCCCACGCGCTCGGCATGTCGTCGCTGGCCGAGGGTGTCGACGACGACGCCGACCTGGCCGTCCTCGCCGAGCTCGGCTGCGAGTACGCCCAGGGCTACCTGCTGTCCCACCCGGTCGACGCCACCGGGATCCTGGAGATCCTGACCGCGCCGGCCGAAGTCGCCGGGATCAGTGCCTGAAACCGCCGACGATCGCGGTCAGGTCGGACGCCAGCCGGGTCAGCTCGTCCGCCGCCTGCTGAGTGGTCCGGGCCCCGTCCGCGGTGGCCGCCGCCACGTCGGCCACCCCGCCGATGGTGGCCGCCACGTCGCCGCTGTTCCCGGCCGCCTCGGCCACCGACCGGCTCATCTCGGCGGTCGTCGCGGTCTGCTCCTCGACCGCCGACGCGATGGTCGTCGTGTAGTCCCCGATCAGCCCGATCACCTCGGTGATCTCCGCGATCGCCGAGGCCGCCGCGGTGCTCGACGACTGGATCGCGGCGATCCGGGCGGTGATCTCCTCGGTCGCCTTCGCGGTCTGCTGGGCCAGCTCCTTCACCTCGCCGGCCACCACCGCGAAGCCCTTGCCGAGCTCACCGGCGCGGGCCGCCTCGATCGTCGCGTTCAGGGCCAGCAGGTTGGTCTGCTCGGCAATGCTGGTGATCAGCTTGACCACCTCGCCGATCTCGGCGCTCGCCTCACCCAGCTCGGCGACCTGCGCGTTGGTCCGCTCGGCGACCGACATCGCCTTCGTGGCCACCTGCGCGGCCTGCCCGGCGTTCGAGGCGATCTCGGTGATCGAGGCGCTCATCTCGTCCGCGCCGGCGGCGATCGACTGCACCCCGGCGTTGACCTCCTCCGAGGCGCGGGACGCGGTGGTCGCCTTGGTCGCCGCGTCACCCGCGCCGGACTGCAACTGCGCGGCCACCGCGGCCAGCTCCTCGGCCGCCGCCGCCAGGCTCACCGCGGTCCGTGACATGTCGCCGCCGATCACCGAGCGCAGCCGGGCCGTCGTCGCGTTCAGTGCCGAGGCCAGCTGGCCCACCTCGTCCCCGCCCCGCACGTCGGCGGTCGCCGTCAGGTCGCCCTGCTCCACCCGGCGCAGCGCCGCGACCACCCGGGCCAGCCCGCCGCTCACCGACCGGGCCACGAAGACGCCCACCCCCAGCGCCAGCAGTATGCCGACGACCAGGATGACGATCAGCTGGGTCCGCGCCGACAGGTACGCGTCCTGTGCCTCGGCGGCGCCGGCCACCCCCTCCCGCTGCTGGATCTCCCCCAGGCCGCTGAGCGCCTCGCTGACCTCGTCGAAGGCCGGGTCGAAGGAGTCCTTCTCGGCCTTCGACGCCTGCTCGGTCTTCAACTGCCGGCTCAGGGGCAGCACCTTCTCGTCGGCGGCGGCGTACATCGCGGCGAGCGCGGACTCGAACTGCTCCCGCACCGCGGCCTCGCCGTCCGCCTCCGGGGTCTTCAGGTACTCCGCCCAGGCCGCCGCCAATTCGTCGCGGAACTGGGTGATCTCCTGCTCCCGGGCGCTCATCTCGGCGGCGTCGGTCGCGATCACATGACGCAGGATGGACGCGCGGACCTCGTTGGCGAGCCCGTCGACGTCGGCCAGCCGTACCGTCGGGATCAGGTTGCGCTCGAAGATGCCGCCGCCTGCGTCGTCGACCTCGCCCAGCTTCACCACACCGACCGTGCCGGCGATGGCCGCGGCCAACGCCGCGACCAGCACCGTGCACAACACCTTCATCAGGACCGGCAGGTCGGCCCAGCCACCCTTGCGCGCCATGCGTCTAGCTAATACCGGTTTCGAGGTTTAAACCGGTAATTTCATGCTCCCGCCGAATCCAGATGCGCCAACTGGGCGGCGTCGAGCTTGACCGAGAGCGCGGGCGCCAGATTCTCGAACTGCTCCGGGGTACGCGGCCCGATCAGCGGCAGCACCGGTGGCTCCGACTGGTGCAGCAGCCACGCCAGGACCAGCTGGTTCGGGGTGACGCCCAGCTCGGCGGCCAGCCCGGTCACCGCGTCCAGGCGGGCGTCGGCGTCCGGTCCGGCGTACGAGCCCATCATCCAGTGCTCGGCCCGCCGTGCCGGATCGTCGTAGACGCCCTTCACGATCGGCGAGTAGGCGACGAGCGTCAGATCCCGGTGCTCGGTCAGGTAGTCCATCTGCTCGTCGTCGACGATCGACGCGTTGCTCAGCCCGGCCCGCCGGCGCAGGTACGAATGCTGCTGCTGCACCGCGACCGGGGCCGGCCAGCCGTGCCTGTCGCACAGCTGCCGGATCCGTTCCAGCCGCCAGGTTCGCACGTTCGACCAGCCCAGATGGCGGACCTTGCCGGCCGACACCAGCCCGGCCAGCGCCTCCAGGGTCTCCTCCAGCGGGGTGGCCCGGTCGTCGACGTGCACGTAGTAGAGGTCGATGTGGTCGACACCGAGACGCCGCAGGCTGCCGTCCAGCGCGTGCCGCAGCGTGTCCGCGCCCGCCCCCGCGAACGTCCGGCGGGCCAGCTCCCAGTCCGGAGTGCCGTCGGCCGCCCACAGCTCCGGCGCATACTCCGGCAGCGCCGTGCCCTTCGTGGCCAGGAAGATCTCGTCCCGGTTGCCGCGCTCCCGCATCCAGCGGCCGAGCAGTTCCTCGCTCTCGCCGCCCCGGCTGCCCGGCCGCGACCACCACTCGTAACAGTCCGCGGTGTCGACGAACGAGCCGCCCAGCTCCCGGTAGCGGTCCAGAATCCGGACCGCCTCCGGCTCGGCGGTGGCGCTGCCCATCTGCATCGCCCCCAGCGCGAGGCTGCTGACCTGCTCGCCGGTCCGTCCCAGTTCGATGGTTCCGATACGCCCCGTGCTCATGTCCATCGTGCTCATGTCCATCGACGCTATTTCCTGGAGCGCGCTCCAGGTCAAACCCGGCCGGCCGCGACTCTCTTCCGGGGCGTTCTCTTCCGGGTCTGGGACGTTCTCTTCCGGGGCCGGGACATCAGGCGCCGCGCCAGCACGGCGGCCCCGCTGAGCAGCGCCGCGCCGAGCCAGCCCGCGCAGAGGCCCGCCAGCGGCCGCCCCGCGAACGCGACCCCGCCCAGATATCCGAGCAGCAGCGCCTGCCCGGTCCACAACAGCCCGCCGATCAGCGTGAACGTCACGAACCTCGGCACCGGGAACGTGACCATCCCGGCCGTGTAGGCGGTCACCGACCGCACCCCCGGCAGATATCGGCCGAAGACCAGCAGAAACGGACCGTGCCGCCGCATCACCGAGACCACCTGGCCGTACAGCGCGGCGCCGCGGTCCCCTCGCCGCAGGCGGCGGGTCACCGCAGGTCCACTTCGACCCCCGATGCGGTACGCGAGAAGGTCGCCCCCGAGCACTCCAGCAGTAGCGGCGGCCAGCACCGCCAGAACCGTCAGCGGCCCACGGCCGTGCTCGGCGACCGCGACACCACTGGCCACGACAGCGGTCTCACCCGGCATGAACGGCAGCAGCGCATCGAGCACCACGAACGTGAACACGGCCACCAGCACCCAGCCGCCCAGGACCGGAAGATCGACGTGCGGCATCGGCACCTCCCCCGCCCGCCGACGGTCGCACCCCCGGACGGCGCAGGCGTGACGTCCACGAAGACGCCACAAGTAGCCCTCATGTTCAAACCGCGCGCCGGCCTGCGGTCCGATCCGGACCACACATCACCACACGACGCGGAGCCCGGTGGGGGCGGGGTTACCCGTGGTGGACGGGGGCCGGGCGGGATCGGGGCAGAGAGGCGGCGGTCATCGCGATCACCGCGACTGCGCCGGCCAGCGGGGCGAACGTGAAGGCGTACCGGATGCTCTCGGAGACCAGCGGGCCGGTGACGGCCGCACCCGCCGCACTGCCGACGGTGAAGGCGGTGATGATCCAGGCGAAGGCCTCGACGGCGGTTCCGGGTGGGGTGAGCCGGTCGGCGGTGAGGAAGACCGCGGTGAGCAGCGGGGGCAGGGCCAGGCCGCTGACCGCGAGCAGCACCGCCATCGGCGCCGGGCCGGGGACCAGCAGCAACGGCAGGTAGCCGACGGCGAACGCGCATGCGGCGAGAGGCAGGCGACCGGGCCCGCCGGGTTTGGCGCGGGTGTAGAGCAGCCCGCCGGTGAGCGCGCCGACGGCCTGGGCGGCGAGGAGCCAGCCGCTGAGGGAACGGTTCCCGGCGGCCTCGGCGTAACCGGTGACGACGACGGGCAGGCTGCCGACGGCGGCGCCGGCGCAGATCACTCCGGCGACGATGACGACGAACCTGGGTACCCGCAGCGGCCCGGCCCAGTGCCGGGTTCCGGCCTCCCCGCGCCACGTCCGCACGACCGGGGTGAACGCGAATCCGGCGACGCCGGCGAGCTGGAGCACGGCCATCACGAGGAGGCCGGCAGCGGGTCCGGCGAGACCGGCGGCGGCCAGCGTGACCAGGGGCCCGGTCACGTAGATGACCTCCTGAACGGCGAGGTCCAGCGAGTAGGCGGCGGCCACCCGGTCGGCCGGGACGAGGGCCGGCCAGAGGGCGCGCAGGCAGGCTTCCAGTGGTGGGGTTCCGAATCCGGCGAGGACCGCCCCGGCGACCATGACCGGGATGCGGTGGCCGCTGGCGGCGACAGCCGCGAATCCGGCGCCGGACAGCAGCGCCGATCCCCACAGCACGGGTGGCTGCCGCCAGCGGTCGACGATCCGGGCGAGCAGGGGTGCGCTGACCGCCATGCCCGCGGTGTACGCGGCGACGACCAGCCCGGCGAGGGTGAGTCCGTGCACTTCGCGGGCGTAGAGGAGCAGGGCGAGCGGGGCGGCGGCCATCGGCAGGCGGCCGGTCTGGCTGGAGACGAGCAGGGCACGCACGTGTTTCGCGCGCAGCACGGCACTGAGAGAGGACATGACGAACAACTCCGGCTTCCGAACGGACGAACAGCGGCGGCCGGGAGGCGAGCCGCGGCGGGTGGTGCGCCGGATGTCAGGGGGCGAAGTCGGCCCGGTCGTGGTCGTTGCCGTAGAGCGGCAGGTCAGGCGTCATCCACTGCGCGTAGGCGGCGGCGATGGCCTGGACCGGGTTCACTCCCGCACCCTAAGCCATTCGCGGACGGCGCGCGTCGCCCGTACGTCATCCTCGTTGTAGTCGAGCAGCCGCCGGGCGGCGACCGGATCGCCCTCGCGGGCCGCCGCATGCCAGGTCTGGGATTGCAGCCCGCCGGGGTCGGCGTCGCGCCAGATGTGCCCGGCGCCGTGCCGGGCGATGGTCTTGAGACCGTGCCCGGCGCGGGATTCGACGGCGGCCCGGACCAGCGGCAACATGTCGATCCAGGCGTCCGGATGGGCGGGGCCGCCGGGCAGCGGCGGGAAACGGCGGGCGTGCCGCGGCTCCGGCGACGCGTAGTGGAAGACGAGCAGGCTGCGCCCGCGGGCGGCGGCGCCGGCCGCGACGGAGGCCAGGTGGTCCAGGCAGGCGCGCGCCAGACGTTCCTCGTCGGTCCCGGCAAAATCAACAAATGGGGTGTACGTGGAGACGCCCTCCTCGGTGACCAGCAGCCCCCACAGGTAGACGACGTCGTCGGCGCCCCATTCGACGTCGACGTCGACCTCGACGTCGGCGTGCGGCACGTCGTGGCCGTCACGGCGGCGCACGATCAGTCCGTCCCGGGCCAGCCGAGCCGCGGTGACGGCTTTGCGCAGCCGGAACGCGCGGGTCCGCAGGTGCCCGACCTCGCCGTCGTAGAGCCCGGCCAGCAGCACGGCCGGATCCTCGGCGGCGAGGTCGTCGACGGTGTGGACGCCGGCGGCGCGGAGGGCGAGATATTCACGTACGCCGAGGGCGCCCCGTAGTTCGGCACTGAGGTCCCCGGCGGGCAGCGTGTCCACACAGACCGGCGCCCAGCGGCAGCCCGTGCACTCCTCCTGGCCGATCGGCTCGACCAGGGGCTCCGGGTCGTCGGGGGCGCCGCGCCGCTGCCGGGCCACCCCCGCGATCCGGCGGCGGAACCCGTGCTCGTGGTCGTACCGTTCCAGGGCGCTGCGGGTGGCCACCCCGCTCGTCCGGGAGAAGGTGCGGAAGGCGGGGGTGCTCAGGTCGTACCAGATCAGAATCGGATCGCCGGGCCGGTCCGTGCCGCAGATCGCGCCGCGGGGGTTCGCCGCGGCATGGCCACAGGCTTCGAGCATCCGCCAGTAGTGGGCCAGCTGGAGCAGGTCCTCCTCGCGGTGCCGGGCGCCGCCGTCGGGCAGCGGCGCCGCGTCGCGCCAGGCCGGAGCCTTGAGGGCGCTGGCCGGGGCGTTGTCGCGTTTCCGGTCGAGGACGTGGTGGGCCTTGATGTCGGCCGGGTGGTATCCGTGGACGCCGCCCGGGTTGCCCCCTCGGCCACTGTCCCGGTCGCCGCCCCGGTCGCTGTCTCGATCGCCGTCCCGGTCGCCGCCCCGGCCGCTGTCTCGATCGCCGTCCCGGTCGCCGCCCCGGCCGCTGTCTCGGTCGCCGCCCCGAATGCTGCCCCGGTCGCTATCCCGTAGCAAAATGTCTGGTTTGCCGGTTCGGGCGCCGTCGTGGTCGTCGGGCAGGCGGCCGCCGACGATGATCGCCGCCCCGGCCCGCATGGCGCCGATCGTCGCGCCGATGTGGACATGCTTGTCACCGTCGAGGTCGCGCAGGTCGACGTATCCGGGCAGCCTCAGCGCCGCCCAGGCGTCCAGGACCTCGGTCTCGAAGTCGACGCCGGTGTCGAACAGCGCCTGCATCTCCGGTGTGACCGGCGCCTCGATGCGGGGCACGGTCGGATCGTAGGCGTTGTGGACGGCCCGCGCGCAGGACTTGGCGGCGTAGCCACTGAGCAGGATCGGCCGCAAGTCAGGGGCGCGGGGTGCCGGAGGTGAGCCCGTCGCGGGCGTGGGCGACGAGCATCTGCCGTTCGCAAAACAGTGCCTCGATCTCGCCGAGGGCCCGGAACGCCGCGCGGGTGACGCCGGCCGGGCGCGCCACCTCGGCGGCGAAGATCAACCTGCTCGAGGACGGCCCAGTCACGAGCCCAGACCCTACAGGTTGACCGGTGACCTAACGACTCTCAGCCCTGACGGTGTCAACGGACGACTCCTCCGGCGCGCCGGCACCCGACCGCCGGGCCGGCACTTCGCGCTGGTTGACGCGCGACTGCCGCGGCGGCGCCTCGCGTGGGGTGACGCGCGGCTGCCGCGGCGGCGCTTGGCGCGGGGGAGTTCCCGGCCCCTGCGGCAGCGCTTCGCGTGGGTTGGCGCGCGAGCGCTGTGTCAGCACCACGAACACGAGCACGATCAGGGCCGCACCGACCGACGCCAGGCCGACGTTCTCGCCCAGGAGCAGCGCCGACCAGAGCAGCGTGAGCACCGGCTGGACGAGCTGGATCTGCCCGACCCGGGCGATCCCGCCGCGGGCGAGCCCGGCATACCAGGCGAAGAACCCCAAAAACATCGACACGACGGTGAGATATCCGAACGCCGCCCACCCGCCCGGTCCGGCCTGCGGCCGTTCGGCGACGGCGGCGGCCAGCGTCAGCGGCACGGTCACCGGCAGGGCCACGATCAAAGCCCAGCAGATGGTACGGGCACCGCCCAGTTCCCGAGCCAGGACGCCACCCTCGGCGTAGCCCAGTCCACACAGGCCGACAGCCGTGAGCAGATAGAGGTCGGTGACCGTCACACCGCCACGCACAGTCCCGCTGACCACCAGGAACGTCAGCACCGCGACCAGCCCACTGCCACTGGCGATCCAGAAGAGCGGCGGCGGCCGTTCCCCGGCCCGCAGCACGGCGAGCACCGCGGTGGTGGCCGGCAGCAGCGCGATGACGACCGCCCCGTGCGCCGAGGTCTGGCTGGTCAGCGCGAGCGAGGTGAACAGCGGGAACCCGGCCACCACCCCGAGCGCCACAATCGTCAGCCGGCGCCACTGCACCCGGGTGGGCCGGGGCGCCCTGCTGAACCGCAGATAGGCCGCCGCGAGAACGGCGGCCCCGACCGCCCGACCGAACGCGACGAACCACGGATCGAGCTGCTGCACGGCAACCCGGGTGGCGGGCAGCGACATGCTGAAGGCGAGGACACCCAGCGCGCCGAGTGTTATCGCTCCGGCCGCAGTAGCGCTACTCTTGTCTCTCATGTTCAACAGTAACGCAGCCGACCGGGTGGTCCAAGAGTTGCGCGGCCTAGCCGTCGCGGCGGCAGCCGGAACCCGCCTGCCCTCGGTGCGGGAACTGACCGATCGGCATCAGGCGTCACCGGTCACGGTGGCCGCCGCGATCCGGCAACTGGTCGCGGAAGGCCTGGTAGAGACCAGATCTGGGCGGGGTACCTTCGTAGCCTCCCGTCCGGAGGCACCGCTGTCGCCGCCTGATCTGTCGTGGCAGACGGTCGCGCTCGGGCCACGCCGGTTCGGCGAGGAGGAGATGCAGGCGTTACTCGCGTTACCGCCTTCCGGCTCGATTCCCTTGACCGGCGGTTACCTCGACGCGGATCTCCAGCCGGCCGCCGCCCTGGGCGCGGCACTGGCCCGGGCGGCCCGCCAGCCGGCGGCTTGGCAGCGCGGCCCAGTCGAGGGCCGCGAAGACCTGCGAGCGTGGTTCGCCCGCGAGACAAGCAGCCCACCCACCCGCGCCCCCGCCGCGCCCGCCCCCGGCTCCGCCTCTTCCGCCGCCCCCTCTTCCGCCGCCTCTGTTTCCGCCGCCTCTGTTTCCGCCGCCTCCACCGCCTCTGCTTCCGCCGTCCCCTCTTCCGCCGCTTCCACCTACACCGCCTCCACCTCCACCGCCTCCACCGCCTCTGCTTCCGCCGCCTCTGCTTCCGCCGCCGGGGGCCGGCTCGGGCTGCCGTTCGACGGCGGGCTCCGAGCCTCGGACATGGTGATGTGCTCCGGTGGCCAGGCAGCGCTGTCGTCCGCATTGCGCGCTTTCACCGAACCCGGCGACACCCTGCTCGTCGAGTCGCCCACGTATCTCGGCGCCCTGGCCGCGGCCCACGCCGCCGGCCTGCGTGTGGTCCCGGTCCCCGCCGACCGGGACGGCGTGCTGCCCGACCAACTGGCGGCGGCGTTCACCCGAACCGGCGCACGGCTCTTCTACTGCCAGCCACTGCACGCGAACCCGACAGGCGCCACCCTGACCCCCACGAGGCGCCCCGCCGTCCTGGCCGCGGTGAGCGAAGCGGGCGCGTTCCTGATCGAGGACGACTACGCCCGGGACCTGACGATCGACGGCGATCCCCCGCCCCCGCTGGCCGCCACCGATCCCGACGGTCACGTCGTCTACCTGCGTTCCTTGACGAAGTCGGCGGCCCCCGGCCTTCGAGTGGCCGCCCTGGGCGCCCGGGGCCCGGCCGGCGCCCGCCTCCGAGCCGCCCGCCTGCTCGACGACTTCTACGTAGCGGGCCCTTTGCAGCAGGCAACGATCGAGTTCGTGACGAGCCCGGCCTGGTCCCGCCACCGCCGCCGCCTGCGCACCGAACTGCGCACCCGCCGCGAGGCCCTGCTGACCGCCCTGTCCCGCCACCTGCCCGCCCTGCTCCCGCCGGCCATCCCCACCGGCGGCCTGCACCTGTGGTCCCCGCTACCCCCGGGCTCCGACGACGTAGCCGTGGCCAAGGCCGCAGCCACCGCCGGCGTGACGGTCTTCCCAGGCCGCCCTTGGCACGCCGCCGAACCCCCGGCCCCACACCTGCGCCTGACCTACGCCGCCGCACCCCCATCCGCCATGGACGAGGCCATCCGCCGCCTGGCCACCGCCGTCTCCTGACTGGGAAGTAGACCCACTTCCTCCCGATTAGGGCCACTTCGCACAGCGGAGTGACCGCGACCAACCCCCGAACAGTGGGCCCGACGTCGAGCGGCGGCTGCGAGGGCGCACCAGATCAGGCAGGAAATGTTGGCGTTTGGAGTGCAGGTGGTTCGTGAACTCCAGGCTTTCCCTTCGCGGCCTTTCGGGATCTTGCACGGTTCTCCACGCTCGACTTTCGCACTTTTTGTGAAGCCGCTGCCTGACCCCGCCCCCGGAGTCTCCGCAGGTGGCGCCGGTCGCGGACTTCAACGCCGGAAATATTTCGACTCCGCGCTGACCTGGACAAACGCAAGATCCATCGCTAGGGCGGGCCCTACCAGCGAGGACTCGGCTCTAAAAGTGCGAAAGTCGAGTCCACGTTGGCAGCGATCTTGCACGGTTCTCCACGTTGGTAGCGATCTTGCATGTTTCTTCACGTCTGGGCATGTTTTGTCGTGCAAGGTCCACTACGCCGGAGAGACCTTGCAACTTTCTTCCCGCCGGGACGCGGAAAAATGGCTCTCCGGGTGGATGTGTGGGTTAGGTGCGGCCTGGTAGGTCGATGTTGTAGCCGCCGAGGTGGAGTTTGGCGAGGGCGATGAGGGCGTGGGT
>NZ_JBEZXU010000056.1:0-72045 GCF_040638175.1 Actinoplanes sp. NPDC026670 | reverse complement strand
ATCACACCGGTCGCGGACTTCAGCCCCGGCAGTATTGCGACTGCATGCCGGCCGACAGTGACGCAAGATCCATCGCTGCGGCAGGATCCGCCGGCAAGGACTCGTCCGCGTTCCCTGTTCCGGCGATGGCGATGGCGGTGGCGATGGCGATGGCGGTGGTCAGCGCACACGTTGGCCGATCGTGATCGCTCATCGTCGCCCCGACAACGGTAGGCGCACGCGCTGGGCCGATCGCGTGCGTTCATCCACGTCCCAGCGAAGACGTCGGCACACGTAACGCCAACGTGTGCTCCCGTCGTCGCAGCAACCTCCACGAGCCCGGCCGCGCCACCCCAAGGACACCGCGCCGTCGCACCCGGCCCCGCACCCACGCGAAAGTAGATCTTGTGGCAAAGCGGTTCAGGCCTGCCCCAGCCGGTGGACGAGATGCGGAATGACGGGCCTCGCCGACGCCGGAACACCGCGTGCGGCGAAGGGGAACCAGAAAGCACGAAAGTCGAGCGTGGAGAAGCGTGCAAGATCTACAAAGCTGGACGAGGGCGATTCTTCCGCAAATGCGAAATTCCCGGCCTCGGCCGATGGCTCAGTCGCCTGCATGGCCGGTGCGACTGTCGACAGCGCCTGAAACCAGTTTTCGGGCGTCCTTGACAGCGACAGCCCGAAGGATCGGCGAGAGGGCACGGGGCCTTCCCCCTTGATCTTGGACACTTGAACCTTGGATCGCGAGGTCCGGGTAGATCCGCTGAGGGCTTGACCCCGGAGGCGGCGAAAGCCGTGAAGAAGCTTCCCGGGACGTGAATGATCGCGCAAGATCGCTGCGGGCGGGGACATTCGTGCAAGATCCCGAAGCCCGTGAAGGGATACACCGGAGCCTCACGGAACCACACGAGCCCTCGAACGCCGCATAACCTGCCAAATCTGGCGCACTCCAGGTCCCGACTTTCACACCACCGCCCGAACGGCTTCGGCGGCGCGAGCACTGGCCGATCGCGGTTCAGCCAGGCGGGTGTTGGACTGGCTGGTTTCGGTTGGGCGGATGTTGGGCGCACGGGTTTCGAATGGGCGAGCGTTCGACGCGCGGGTTTCGGTCGGGCGGGCCAATGGGGCCAGGGCGGCCAGCAGGATCAACGCGGCCGGCGGCAACGAGTCGGCGTCGATCAGGACCGCCACGATGCCGGCGCCGAACAGCAGCGGGCTCCACGCCGGCGCATGCCGGGACGCGACGAGCAGGCCGAGCAGCGTGAGCATGCCCAGCGAGAACAGCAGCGGACCCGCGAACCGCAGCGGCTCGGCCGGTGGCGTCACCCCGGCGATCGCGGTCGAGACGAGCGTCCACAGGAAGCAGGCGGTACCGGCGACAGTCGCCGCGGCGGCGAACGCGGCCAGCGGGCGGGCGCCAGCCGGGACCAGCGGCCGGACCGCCGCGGCCAGCACCCCGAACAACACCATCGAGCCGAACAACGCGAGGTAAGCGAAATCCGAGGCGAGCCCTTGACCATACGAGCCGTCGAGCCCGTCGACCAGACGCAACAACCCGTAGACCAGCAGCAGGACCGGCGCGTCCACCGCCGCATGCCGAACCGTGAGGCTGTGCCCAACTCCACCCGGCACCATACGATCGCCCAGCACCGTGCGGTCGCCCGACACCGTGCGGCCGATCGGGACCCGACGGTTGACCGGCACCACGCGATCGGCCGGGACCATACGATCGGCCGGGACCATACGGTCGCCCGGCGCCATGCGATCGGCCGGGATCATGCGGTCGGCCGGGATCATGCGTCGGCCGGGATCGTGCGGTCGGGCGGCGCCGGGTGGTCGTTCCGTGTCTCGGGGGCCGCCAGCAGCGTCGCGCTGTCCGGAACAGTGACGCTTCCCGATGCTCTGGTCCGACTCGAAGGCATGGCCCGACCGTACGGCCGATCGGCAAATCGGCGGTTCCGGCGCTTTCCCTGGCACAACCCCGGTTCCACCCTCAGGCCCCGCGCCACAACCCCTAAGGCTTCCTAGGAACCCATCCCGAATCCTTGCCCGCCGGGAAGGCTTCCCGGAATCCGCGGCGGCCGGGTGCGAGTTCCGCGCCAAGGCCGAGAACGTCCACAAAGGCCTGCGCCAGGATGAGCGCGTTCGCAGGATCGGCGCCCTGAACCGGGGCTGACGGTGCCGGGCCGGCGCGCTGACGGTGCCGGGGGCCGACAAGAGCGGCCGGGGGAATCGGGGCGGCGCGAACCCGATACCTCACTGCAGGAATCCGACCCCCGTGACCGACTCGCCGCGCATCTCCTATTAGGCAGATAGGAATGCTATGCTCATCGCTCCCCCGACGAGAAGGAGTGAGCGGGCGTGGGCACCCTTAGCGAGCAGGCAGCCGAGGAGTTCGTCGCGGCTCGGGCGTTCTCGCCGGGGCTGCCCGGGTTCGTCGGGATAGCTGTCGATCTGCTGGTCGATCCGGCTCGGGCGCCGGGTGGGCGGCGGGCGCTGCGGCACGGTTTTCTGGACACCAGGTCGCCACGGGTTCTGGTGGTCAGCGGGCCGCCGTCGCCGGGGCTGGAGGTGGCGCTGCGCCGGATGAGCGATGATCTGGCCGCTTCGGGGCGGATCGTCGACCAGCATCAGCTGACGGTTCTGCCGCAGGCGTCGGCTCCCCTCGATTCCGCCACGGCGGGTGTCCGGGTGGGCCTGGAAGCCGGCCTCGACGGAGGTGGACCGCTCGGACTGCCCCGCCGCTGGGAGCTCGCGCACACCCTGGCCCCGGTGCTGGCGGCCGCCTTCGCGAACTCTCCACTACGGAACGGCCGACCGTCCGGCTGGCGCAGCACACGTCAGGCACTTCGCCGTGGCCAGCGGGTACGCCCCTTGGCCGGGGAGCCACGGGAGGCTTGGGCGGCGTACGTCATGGATGCCCTTGGAAGCACCGGGAACACGCCGCGGCAGACGATCCGGGCCGGAGGCCGGGTGACGGCCGCCGACCTGGAGCGGCATGTGGCCGGACTGCGGCCCGCGGTGGCCGCTCGCGGCCATCTGGAGATCGACGCCGCCGACCGGCAGCCCGGCAACGGCTGGCGCATTCCGGCCGCGGTGACCTCGGTGCTGCTGGACGATCCGCGCGCCGCCGAGGAGGCCACCGAGGCGACCGCCGGCCTGGCCGATGATCCGGCACTGTGGGAACGGGCCGCCCGCGACGCCCTCACCGACCCGGCGCTGGCTGCCGCGGCACGGGATTGCTTCCTGGCCGCTTACGCGGCACTCACCCGCCAGGGCGCCTCCCGCGAGTTGCGCGACGAGGTCGCCGATTTCACCGAGCGGTACGTCTACCGCAGCCGTTGCCCCGCCGACGACATCCTGGACACCGCCGCTGCCCACCCGTGACCCAGCGTGCCGGTCGACGGCGCGACTCAACCCACGACCTCCTGCTGCGTGACGAGCAGCGGCGCGAATCAAACCACAGGTCACCACGCTCCAAAGCACCCAACCCACCGTGGTGAACAACGGCGCGGATCGAACCACGGGCCGGCACGCCCAGTGCGGTGAACAGTGGCCCGAGACAAGCCACGGGTCGGCACGCACTACCGCGACGACCTCAGACGTGGCTGGTCGCGACCTGGAAACGGGTGCGGGCGGAGTTCAGGGGGCGGGGGCCAGGGTGGTGTGCCGGCCGGGGACCGCAGTCAGACGGGCGGCGAGAGGGGCCGGCTCGGCCGGGAGAGGCGGCAACGCGGCTGGACACGGCCGGACCAGATCGGGCGAAGCCGGCGACGCCACCGCCGGCAACACCGCCGGCAACGGGCGAACCGGGTCGGGCGGAGCCGGCAACGAGGCGGCCGGCAGCAGGCGGACCGGGTCGGGCGAAGCGGGCGACGAGGCGGCCGGCAACGCCGCCGGGAAAGGGCGGACCAGGTCGGCCGGGGCCGGCGCGGCTGGGAACGCGGCCAGGTGTGGGCGGGCCGGATCCTCCAGGGGTGGGGTGGGCGCGGCCGGCTGCGGCGGCCCCGCGGGCGGGGAGACGGTTCGGGTGGCTTCGGACGCGAAGCGGGCGGCCACCTCGATGGCGCTGACCACGGTGGCGTGGCGTTCGCCCGGGTGGACACGGCGGCTGGCCGACAGGTGGGCGCGGAGCTGGAGCATGCGTTCGATGCAGTCGTCGAACAATGTCAGCATCTCGTCGTGCACGTGGACATCCCTCCCGTTCCGGGCGGGCCGCCGGGCAGCAACAGTCCAGGGTGGGTCAGGGATGTGTGCCCCGCGACGCGGCGAGTGAGATTGATCGTAGGTTCCGAGGTGACCCCGAGGTGCACAGTTCGGTAACCATCTGTCGAGAGTACGTTTACGGATCGTTTTCCGGGGCATCGCGTTCAAGCTTTGGGACGATTCCCCGAAAATCCCCCTGACCAGGTCTTTAAACTTTCTGGTTGACATCATGAGGTGAATGCGTCTAGGTTGAGTTTCAACCAGAAAGTTGAAAGAGGGGCTGATGTCGGCGGACACGATGGAACGGGTCTTCGGCGCTCTGGCCGACCCGACCCGGCTCGACATGGTGGCCCGGCTCGCCGGGGGCGACGCCACGGTCAACCAGCTCGCCGAGCCGTACCGGATGTCGCTGCAGGCGGTCTACAAACACCTGCGTGTCCTCGAGGACGCCGGCCTGGTGAGCCGCCCGCCCGGACCGCAGCCCCGCGTGGTGCGCCTGGAGACGGAGGTTTTCGACCGGATGGAAGCGTGGATCGAGCGCTACCGCCGGCGGGCCGAGGAGCGCTATTCGAGGCTCGACGCCGTGCTGGCGGAGATGAACGAGGACAGCACCGACAAGACCGGCAACACCGAGGGAGAGGAAGAGTCATGACCGAGGCGAAGATCGAGGCCGACCCGAAGCTGCCGATCATCCGGATCACCCGGGAGTTCGCCGCGACCCCGGCTCAGCTGCTGCGGGCGCACACCGACCCGGATCTGTTCGTGCAGTGGTGCGGGCCGGACTCACTGGTCAACAAGATCGACTACTGGGACGCCCGGACCGGCGGCAGCTGGCGTTACGTGGCCTCCCGCAACGGCGAGGAGTATGCGTTCCACGGCTCGTTCCACCAGGTGGGGCCGGACCGGATCGTGCAGACCTTCACCTTCGAGGGCCAGCCGGACGGGGTGGCCCTGGAGACGCTGTGGTTCGAGGACCTCGGCGACGGGCGGACCCGCCTGCACGCTCAGTCGCTGGTGGACAGCTTCGAGGGCCGGGACGCCTGGCTTCAGAGCGGCATGGAGGTCGGCGTCGAGGAGGGGTACGCCAAGCTGGAGCGGCTGGCCGTCGAGGGCCGCATCTGAGCGGCGGCGTCCTCGGCCTCGTGCCGGAGCAGCACCGCCCGCACGTCGAGGAGCTGGTCGGCGCGCTCCCGGGCGAACCGGTCCCGGTCCCAGCCGGGCACGGCCCGGATGGCGGCCAGCTCGGTGTCGACGTCGGCGACCGTCATCCGCAGCGGGTTGGGCGCGGGGTCGACACGCTCGTTGAACCACGAACTGATCCAGTTGAACATGCTCATCCCCCGATACGACCCCTCCACAGCGGAGGAGACCATATCGGAGATCGTCGTCACAGTGAACAGGGGGGCGGGGCGCGCCGTGCAGAGCGGCGCGCCCCGTACCGATTAAAGGGGTTTTGCCGCGAAGAGCTGGTCGAAGACCGCGACCCGGTCGAAGGTCATGGCGTGCTCCCGCGCCCGGATCTCCAGGTCTCGCCGCTCTTGTTCGGACATGTCCAGAACGACCCGGTCCACCGCGTCGGCGAGCCCGGCGATGTCGCCGGCCTCGACGATCACCGCGGCGTCGCCGACCGCCTCCAGGACGCCACCGGTCGCGGTGGTGATGATCGGCCCGCCTCCGGCGAGGCCCTTCTCGGCGAGCGCGATGCCGAAGGTCTCGACGAAGTCCGGCTCCGGTTTGGTGGGCAGGGCGTACGCCGCACAGCCGGCCATCAGCAGCGGCTTCTCGTCGTCGTCCACGTCGGTGAGGAAGATGATCCGGTCGTCCTCCTTGGCCATCGCCTGCACGTGTTCGAGCGCCGGCCCGGTTCCGGCGACCACGAGTTTCACGTCGTCCCGGCAGCGCATCTGGCCGTACGCGATGACCAGGTCGTAAATGCCCTTGGCCCGGGCCACCCGGGACAGGAAGAGGACATAGCGGTCGCGTTTGAGGCCGCGGCGTTCGAGGGCGGCGTCGACGGCCGCCGGGTCGAGGTCGGTGAAGGCCGACGAGTCGATCGGCGGATAGCTGACGGTGACCCGCTCGCGGCACTGCTGGGCGAACGTGGTGCCGCAGTGCGCGTCGACCTCCTCGGCCGAGGCGATGATCTCGTCGCGGGTGTACTCGGAGACCGCCACCACCTCGTCGCTGGCCAGGAACGTGGTGAGCAGGACGGTGGCCGCCCCGAACCGGCCTTCCCGGAGGCAGGAGCGGATCACGTTGGTGACGTCCGAGCCGACCGCCTTGGCGATGGTGTGCACGTCGGGGTCGAACCCGGCGGCCCGGGCCGCGATGACCGCGTCGTTGATCACCTGGGTGTGCGGCACCAGGTACATCGACAGGCAGACGGTGGGCACGGGTTCGGAGAGCAGCTCGACCAGGCGGCCGGTGAGCCCGGCCAGGTGACGGCCGTCCGGCACCCGGTAGTCGCCGACCGCCTCGGGGCGTTCGACGGTGATGCCGGGGCTGTACGGCAGGAGCCGGTCGAGGGGTTTCAGGGGCAGCCCGGCCGACTGGAGTGTGGGGATCGGCCAGGTGAGCAGCACGACGTCGTCGAAGCCACGGGTGAGGGCCACCTCGGCGAGGTTGCGGGCCTCGCCGGAGTGCCCGCAGATGACCGGATCGGCGCGTACCGCGATGACGAGGCGGCGGGTCGGTCGGCTCATCGTTGTTCCTTAGGGTGGGAATCTGAGAGGGATGGCGGCCGGATCCCGTGTCCCCAGGTGGAGGGCTCGGGGCCCAGTCGCAGATGCAGCCGTCCGCCTTGATGGACGTCGGCGGCGTTCAGGTGGGTGGCGTGCAGGGGCCTCCCGTTGAGGGTCGCGGACTGAACGTACTGGGGCGCCGGGTCGCGGTCAGCACCGTCGACACCAATCGGTGATTCTCGATGTCCGGTGGTCTCGATGACGAACTCGCCGCCCTCGACCTGAATCGCGGACCGTTCGAACGCCGGGGCGTTGACCAGGAACATGTTCTGGCCGGCGACCGGGAACAGGCCCAGCGACGCCCACACGTACCAGGCGCTCAGGCCACCCGAGTCGTCGTTGCCCGGCAGGCCGCCCGGCCCGGTGCCGAACTGCCAGGTGAGCGCCGAGTTGACGATCTCGGCGGTCCGGTCCGGACGGCCCGAGTAGTGGTACGCCCAGGGCACCTCCATGTCCGGCTCGTTGTTGAGGCCCTCGAACCGGTTCAGGGCATAGCCGGTGGCCATCTCGGCCGGGTCGGGGCAGCGGCCGGGCTGCTTGACCGGGGCCGCGCCGTAGCCGAAGAACCGGTCCAGCATGAAACTGAACGCCGAGTCGCCACCGGCCAGCGCGATCCGCCCGGCCATGTCGTGCATCAGCCGGAACGAGTAGTTCCACTTGCCGCCCTCGTAGAACTCCGAGTCGCGCAGCAGGCCGGTCTTCGGGTCGAAGGCGTTCACCCAGTCGCGGCTGCGCCGTTCCAGGTCGGCGGCGAGACGGTGGTCGTTGAGGGCGCGGGCCACCTTGGCGGTGCAGTGGTGGGCGTACGACAGGTCGAGGGTGTGCGTGATCGGGTGCACCACGCCGTGTTCCCAGAAGTCCTCGCCGTACATCCGCCGCAGGTCGTCGACCATGTGCACGAGCGCCCAGGTCCAGTCGATGCCCGGCCGCCGCAGCGCCTGCACGTCGGCCAGGGCGGTGTGCGCGAGCGCGCTGGCCTGCCGGAAGAACCGGTCGGCGCCGCGGGCCATCCGGTAGCCGATCGGGAAGTTGCCCTCCTCCTCACAGACCCGGATCAGGGACTCCAGGATGGCGCCGTAGCGGTCCGGCGCGATCGCCGACAGCAGCGGCATCTGCGTCTTGTAGATGTCCCACATGGTGCAGATGTCGAACGCGTACGGGCCGGGGTCGGGCCAGTTGGGGCTCTCGTCGTCGGCGATGCACGGCTTGATCAGCGAGTGGTAGAGCGCGGTCGCCATCACGGTGCGCCGGTTGTCGGTGCCGCCGTCGACCCGGATCCGGCCGAGGTGGTCGCGCCAGCGGTCCTGGGTCTTCTCCCGGACGGCCTCGAACGCGGGCACGCCGGTGCCGCACTCGCGTTCCAGGTTCTGCCGGGCCTGGTCGCAGCCGCGCAGCGAGAACCCCATCCGGACCTCGATGGTCTGCCCGGCGCGGGTGGGTCCCATGAAGAGCATGCCGAACGGGCGCAGCGTGGTGTGCCGGATGCTGTCGAAGTCGAGCCGGGTGCCGCCGGGGATCAGCCGCCGGTCGTACCAGAGCATCTGCCGCCAGCCGGGGCTGTCCACCTCGATGTGCACCGAGAGCGGGATGCCCTCCATGACCACGGTGCCCTGGGCGCGGCCATGGCCCATGCTCTCGGCCTGGGCGCGCAGCGGCACGGTCCGGCCGAGGTCGATCGCCAGGCCGCCGCAGGACAGGTCGATGACGACCCGGGCGCTGTGGTGGTCGGGGAAGGTGTAGCGGTGGACCGCGACCTTCTCCCCCACGGTGATCTCGCAGCGCACGCCGGTGTCCAGGTTGGCCGCGTAGTAGCCGGCCTCGGCCCGCTCGTCCTCCAGTGGCCAGGACTGGCCGAGGTCGTCGAGCGGCTGGACCATCGGGGTGACCCGCACATAGTTGTAGTACTTGCGGATCGCGCCGGTGCCGGACTGCTGGAAATGCGTGAACCCGGAGGCCTGATGTCTGTCGAACATCTCCTCGGGCACGCCTTCGGTGTTCTTGGCGTACCGGCCGTATCCGGTCGGGTACGCCCCCGAGTAGGCGCAGGCCGAGACCATGCCGAGGGGTGAGGTGGCCCCGGGGTGGGTGTTGCCCACCTGCGGTTTCGGCCACCACCAGGTGGCGGCCAGACCGTGTGCCCTGGGCAGGTCGGTGGCCGCGGTGCCGATGAATGGATCTACTTTGTCAAGGATGGCCGGACTCTAACCGGCCACAGCTGTCCCCATGGTTTCGCGCAGGTGAACTCCCTCGAAGGTGGCCCTTTCGAAGGACTCCCGCAGCATCACGTCGAACTCGGCGGCGGGCAGCGGCTTGCTGAAGAAGTAGCCCTGCACGGCCGGGCATCCGGCGGCGCGCAGCGCCTCCCAGTCGGCGAGCTCCTCGACGCCCTCGGCGATGGTGGACATGCCGAGCGAACGGGCCAGCCACAGCACGGCCTGGATGATCGACGCCTTGCGCTGGTCCTCGGCCAGACCGGCCACGAACGAGCGGTCCAGCTTGACGATGTCGGCCGGCAGCGACTTGAGCCAGGTCAGCGAGCTGTAGCCGGTGCCGAAGTCGTCCAGGGCGATGCGCACGCCGAGCTGCTTGAGGGCGGTGAGCCGCTCGCTGACGTCGACGGTCGAGGCGAGCAGCGCGGTCTCGGTGATCTCCAGGACGATCCGGGACGGGTCGAAGCCCGGCAGCCCGGCCAGCACGCTGGCGACCATCGGCACGAAGTCGGGTTCGGCGAGCTGGCGGGGGCTGACGTTGACCGACACGTAGCCGAGCCGGTCCTGCCAGTGCAGCAGGTGGTCGACGGCCGAGCGCAGCACGTGCTCGCCGAGCGGCACGATCAGGCCGGTCTCCTCGGCGGCCAGGATGAAGTGGAACGGGCTGAGGATCTCGCCCTCCGGGGTGCGCATCCGGACCAGCGCCTCGGCGCCGGCGATCCGGCCGGTCACGGTGGAGACCACGGGCTGGAACCAGAGCGGCAGGGTGAGCCGCGGGTCGCCGGCCAGGGCCCGGCGGACCCGGGCCTCGGCGGCGATCTTCTCCTGTACGGGCACCCGCAGCTCGTCGGTGAACACCTGGACCCGGTTGCCGCCGGCCCGCTTGGCCGCGTACATCGCGGTGTCGGCGGCCAGCACCACGTCGTCGGCGAGGGCGGGGCCGGCCGCCGTGGTGACGCCGATGCTGCAGGCGACGGGCAGCTCGTAGCCGCCGACCGCGAGGGGCTCGGCCAGCGAGGTGAGGATGCCGTCGGCGACCCGCAGGCCGGTGCCGGACGGTCCGGTCAGCGCGACGATGAACTCGTCGCCGCCGAGCCGGGCGAGCAGCGATCCGGCCGGGATCACGTGGGTGAGCCGGACCGCGAGGGCCCGCAGCACGTCGTCGCCGGTGGTGTGCCCGGCGCCGTCGTTGATCGACTTGAAGCGGTCCACGTCCAGGTAGATGACGCTGACCGGGTCGGTGGCGGCCCTCAGCATCTCGGTCAGGTCCTGCTCGAACGCCTTGCGCGACAGCAGGCCGGTGAGCGAGTCGTGCCGCACCTGGTAGCGCAGCTCGGCCTCGTGGTCGCGGACCGCGGTGACGTCGTTGCAGTGCACGAAGATCAGCCGCAGGCCGCCGTCGCGGTCGTAGAGGCCGGTGGCGTGGGTCTGCACCCAGATCAGCGCGCCGGTGTCGGTACGCATGTACTGCCGGGTCATCGTGATCGGCTCACGGGTCTGGGTGAGCAGGTGGGCGTACCGCGGCTCGTCCGGCTGCATCGGGCGCAGCGGCAGGTCACGGACCGTGAAGCCGGCGGGCAGTTCGTCGGGCAGGCGCAGCCAGGTCCGGTAGGCCGCGTTGGTACGCAGCAGCCGGCCGTCGGTGGCGAACATCGCCATCGGCACCGGCGTCTCGTCGAAGGCGACGCTGAGCTGGGCCTGGCTCTCGCTCAGGTGCTCCTCGGCGCGCTGCTCCTCGATCTCGTTGAACCGCCACGCGACCAGCTGGAACGCCGCGGCGCAGAGCACCGCGGCGCCGTGCAGCAGCGCCCAGACCATCGGGTGCTGCTGCGCCGAGTGGTTGCCGAAGGTGTGGTCGGCCACCACCACCCCGAAACCGGCGTGGTGCAGCGTGGTGCCGACCAGGAAGCCGCCGAACGGCGCCCAGTCGCGGTAGAGGGCCAGCGCCGGGATCAGGATGAAGAAGCTGAAATGCGCCTCGGTGAGGCCCTGGCAGACGGCCACGAACCCGCCGCAGGCGGCGACGTAGCCGAGCGCCACCGCGAGGGACCGGACCCGGCGGTTCTTCGCCAGGGTGGCCGTCATCAGACCGGCCAGCACCAGCCCGTCGGTGATCAGCAGGTCGTCCGCGTGGGCGCCCCGGAGCACGCCGAACACGGTGAGGAACACCATGCACAGCCCGAGCAGCACCGTGAGCAGCCGGTGCCGGCCCGCCCAGTCCTCGTCGTTGAGCCTCCCCCCGGCCGGAAGCCGGTCGCGGAGTCTCGCCATCCACGTCGCCACGAACGCAGCATCGGCCGGTTGGGGTGCACGTCACAGGACCGGGCCGGTTGTAGGTCAGGTGCGATCCGCCCGGAGCACCGCGGCCAGCGCGGTGACCGCCCGGTCCACGTCGTGTTCGGTGCTGCCCAGGCCGAAGCTGATCCGCAGCAGCCCGGTGACGCCGTCGCCGCACGCGCCGGCCCGGTCGCCGCCGGCCAGGCGGCGGACCAGCGGGTGGGCGCAGAACTGGCCGGCCCGGACGCCGATGCCGTGCTCCCGGCCCAGCCGCTGGGCGACCTCGGCCGGGTCGTGGCCGGGCAGCGCCAGCGACACGATGCCCACCCGCGGGTGGTCCGGGCCGAACAGGCTGACCTCGATCGCGCCCGGCACCTCGCCCAGCCCGGACCGCAGCCGGGCCAGCAGCCGCTGCTCGTGCTCGTGCAGGGCGGCCCGGCCGGCCACGGCCAGCGCCTCGCAGACCGCGGCCAGGGCCACCGCGCCGAGCAGGTTGGGGGTGCCGCCCTCGTGCCGGGCCGGCCCGGTGGCCCAGGTCAGATCACCGGGACGGTCACCGACCGCGGCGCTCGCGCCACCACCGGCGAGGTACGGCTGAGCCGCGTCCAGCCAGTCGGAGCGGCCGACCAGCACCCCGGCCCCGAACGGCGCGTACAGCTTGTGGCCGGAGAAGGCCAGGTAGTCGGCGCCCAGGTCGTCGAGGTCGACCGGGACGTGCGGGGCGAGCTGGGCGGCGTCGACGACCACCCGGGCGCCGTACGAGTGCGCCACGTCGGCCAGCGCACGCACCGGCCACACCTCGCCGGTGACGTTGCTCGCCCCGGTGACGGTGAACACCACCGGCCCGGTCAGCGCGTCGAGCGCCAGCTTGAGGACGGCGACCGCGTCGTCGGGCGAGGCGGGGGCGGGCAGCCGCAGCGGGTTCGGCCAGGGCAGCAGGTTGGCGTGGTGCTCGCCCTCGAACTGCACGGTGGTGGTGCCCGGCGGCAGGGCGCGGGCCAGCAGGTTGAGGGCGTCGGTGGTGTTCCGGGTGAAGATCACCGTGTCGCCGGGGCGGGCGCCGGCGAACTCGGCCACCACGTCGCGGGCCAGCTCGTACGCGAGGGTGGACGCCTGCGAGCGCACTCCGGTGCCGCGGTGCACGCTGCCGTACCGGGGAAGGAGGTCCTGGACGGCATCGGCGGCGGCCCGCACACAGGGGGCCGACGCCGCGTAGTCGAGGTGAACGAAGTCGCTGCCGTCGGAGATGACGTCGAGCGGGGAAGATGGCATGACCGCGCCTCCACGGGTTCGCCGTTTTGCCGCTGTCGGTCGACAACGGCCCGGTCCTCACCCGGGGCACCCCGTCGCGAACGGAAGGGTTGCCGGCCAGCAAGCCGGGGCTGTGTGCTGGCACTCATGACCTGCCGCCGAAATTAGCAGATGTCACGGCCCTCGTCCATTTCCCACGCGAAGAGTAGGGAATACAGTCGATGTTCATGACGACCTCGTTCCAGCAGCAGTGGGACCAATGGCACGCCGAGCACGAGAGCCGGCGCGCCGATCCGCACGGCTTCCTCGCGATCACCGGCCTGCACTGGCTCACCGAGACGCCGCAGAGCTTCGACGACGCGCCCGGCGCGTGGAGCACCGGGCCGTCCGGGGTCACCGTCGCCCTGGCCGAGGGTGAGTCGCTGACCGGCCCGGACGGCACGATCACCGGCACCCACACGTTCGAGCCGATCGAGGAGCGCGGCGACGTGATCGTGGAACACGGCGACGTGCACATCGAGATCGCCCGGCGTGGCGGCTACGACGTGGTGCGGCCCCGGAGCCCGCGCAGCGCGCTGCTCACCGCGTACCCCGGCACGCCCGCCTACCCGGCCGACGAGAAGTGGGTGGTGACCGGGCGGTTCGTGCGGTTCGACGAGCCGCGGCCGACCACCGTGGGGTCGGTGGCCGAGGGCATCGAGCACGTGTACGAGTCGCCGGGGCGCATCGAGTTCGAGGCGGGCGGCGAGTCGCTGTCGCTGATCGCGTTCAACGGCAGCACGCCGGGGTCGCTGTCCGTGCTGTTCACCGACGCGACCTCGGGGCTGACCACCTACGCGGCTAACCGGAGCCTGGCGGTCGCCGCGCCGGCCGCGGACGGCACCGTGACGCTGGACTTCAACCGGGCCACCAACCTGCCGTGCGCGTACGTCGACTTCGCGACCTGCCCGCTGCCGCCGGCCGGCAACAAGCTGCCGGTCGCGGTCGAGGCGGGCGAGAGGATTCCGGCGTAGGGTCCGTCCATGGAGGACCTCGCGGCGCTGATCGCGATCCGCTCGACCGCGGATCGCCCGGACGAGCTGCGGCGTGCGCTCGACCTGCTGCTCACGGTCGCCGGCCCGGCTTTTCGGGTACGGAGATTCGAGTCCCGTGGCAGGCCGAGCGCGCTGCTGACCGTCCCCGGCCGGCCCGGCCCGCCGCGGGTGATCCTCAACGCGCACCTGGACGTGGTGCCCGGCGAGCCGCACCAGTTCGTCCCGCGCCTGGACGGCGATCGCCTCTACGGCCGTGGCGCCCACGACATGAAGGCGGCCGCCCTGGTGATGACCCGGGTCTTCCGGGACCTGGCCGCCACCCTGCCCTACCCGATCGGGTTGCAGCTGGTCACCGACGAGGAGGTGGGCGGCTTCGACGGCACCGGGCACCAGGTGGCGCAGGGGGTGCGGGCCGGGTTCGTGATCATCGGCGAGCAGAGCGGGCTGCGGGTGGTCAACGAGTCGAAGGGGATCATCCGGGCCAGGCTCGCCGCCACCGGCCGGACCGCGCACGCCGCCTACCCCTGGCTCGGGTCGAACGCGCTGGTCGCGGTGACCGAGGGGGTGCGCCGGCTGCTGGAGCGGTACCCGGCCCCGGCTGCCGAGGCGTGGGTGACGACGGTGAACGTGGCCCGCATCGACACCCCCAACCAGGCCGCCAACGTGGTGCCGGCCGAGGCCGGGGCACTGCTGGACATCAGGTTCCCGCCGTCCGATCCTGATCTGGCCGGGCGCGGGCCGGACGAGGTGGCCGCGTTCCTCACCTCGGTGACCGGGCTGGCCGCGACCGTGGAGGCGCTGGGCGCGCCGCATTTCGCCGATCCGGGCGGCGCCGACGTGCTCCGGTTGCAGCAGGCCGCGCGGGACGCCGGGTATGACGGGTCGCTGCTGCGTAAGCACGGGGCGGCGGACGGGCGTTTCTACTCGGCCGAGGGCGTGCCCGCGGTGATCTTCGGGCCGGGTGGCGACGGGCAGCACGGGCCGGAGGAGTATGTCGATCTGCGAACGCTCAGCCCGTACCGTGAAGCGCTCGAAATGTTCTTAAAAGGCCTGGAGGGCTAGCAGGTGCTCGACGCGGGCGGCGATGGCCCGCAGGTGGGGCCGCCGGTCGGCGCCGACCTTGGCGTTCCACGAGCAGGGGCCCTGGCGGTGCAGCATCTCCGCGTAACGGGTCTCGGTGTCGACCCGGGCGCCGGCCGGGCCGACCGTCTGGTCGGCGTAGGTGAGGGCGTCGGCCATCAGGCTGCGCTCGTCCGGGAAGGCCGCCATCGGCTCGGCCAGGCCCCGTGCCACGGCCACGAACCGGGCGCCGGAGTGGTAGGCGACCAGGCCGGCGATCCGGGCCGGCCAGCCCTCGGCGCTCAGGTGCACGGCGCCGTCGAGGGGGTGGAAACCGGTCAGCGCGATCGGCGCGGCGTAGCCGATGTCGTGCAGCCACGCGGCCGCCACCAGGACGTCCGGGTCGAGGTCGAGCCGGTCGGCGAGCTCCGCCGCACGCTCCGCCACCCCGGCGGTGTGCCGCCATCTGTTGCCACTGTCACCGATCAGCGCCTCGGCGACGGATCGCGCCAGGTGGGCGCGGGTGGGAGACAGTACAGCGGTCATCGCCGGATGCTACGTCTCCGCAGGTTAACGGCGGATGGACGGACGATGACCGCTGACCGAAACTGTCAACCGAGGCGTAACCGCTGGGACGGCACGCCCGCCGCGGCGAGCTGGGCAGCCAGCGGGCCACTGGGATTGTCGACGAAGACGGCCACCTGGTGGTCGTCGCCGAGGCCGCACGCGGCGACCACGGAACCGAGATTGATCGGGTCGAGCTCGCGGACATCCGCGAGATCGACTATCAGGCGCAACGGCCTTACGCGGCGCACCGTGTGCACCAGGAGCTGCCGGAGCTCCACCGCCTCGTCCGGACCGACCGAGCCGTGCGGCTGGATCACCACACTGCCGTCGGCGCTCGTGCTGACCTCGAGAACCGGGTCTCGCATCGCACTTGCCTCTCGTTAACCGTGCGTTCAGGCGTCTGACCACCATAGGCGCGGCCTTATGTTCACCCGGCACAACGAGACATGGACATCAGGTGAACTATCAATGTTCGTGATGGGTGCCGATCACGAATCGTCGTGGGATCCACTTTCCATTTCACCCATCAGGTTGGTAGGAATTAGGAGCACCTCCGACCGAATTGGGGCCACCGCTTGAAGTACCTGCTCGCCGGCGCCCGCGCCCACCCGGCGCCCGCCTCCGCCGCAGCCCTCGCCGGTCTCGTCAACGGCGCCACCATGGTCGGCGGCGCGGCTGCCGTCGGCTGGGCCACCGACCACGTGGTGATCCCCGCCCTGACCGGCCGGCACGTGCCGGCCGGCGCCTGGTGGACGAGCGCGGCCCTCGTGCTCGGCGTCTCGGCGGTCCGCTGGAGCACGATCTTCGTCCGCGGCGTGGCCACCGGCCGGGTCCAGTTCCGGGCCCAGGCCGAGACCCGCCGCGCGGTGGCCCACCGCTACCTGGACCTCGACCTGTCCTGGCACCGGCGCCACTCCCCCGGCCGGCTGCTCGCCCACGCGGTCTCCGACGTGGACGCCCAGTGGTCGCCGGTGCAGTTCATGTTCTTCGCCTTCGGCATGCTGTTCATGCTGCTGCTGGCCCTGACCGAGCTGTTCCGCCGGGACGTGGCGCTGGGCCTGACCGGTCTCGGGCTGATCGGCCTGGTCCTCGGGATCAACCTGATCTATCAGCGGCTGCTGGCGCCGCGCGCCCGGCAGGCCCAGGAGGCCCGCGGCCTGACCGGCGCCGTCGCGCACGAGTCGATCGAGGGCGGGCCGGTGGTCCGCAGCCTCGGCCTGATCGACGCCGAGGACGCCCGGTTCGCCCCCGCCGTGGACCGGCTGCGCGTGGCCGACCTGCGGATGGCCTCGGTCAGCTCGGTCTTCGACCCGGTGCTGGAGCTGCTGCCGACGGTGGCCGTGCTGGTGGTGCTGGCCGTCGCCACGCCCCGGGTGGCGTCCGGCTCGATCACCGTCGGCGATCTGGTCGGCGTGGTCTACCTGCTGATCACGGTGGCCATCCCGCTCAACGTGATCAGCCGGTTCCTGTCCATGCTGCCGATGTCCGGCGCCGGCCGGTCCCGTGTCCAGTCGGTGCTGACCAGCGCGGAGACCGTCCGGCACGGGCACCGCGAGCTGCCCGGCGACGGCCCGCTGCGGGTCGAGGTGCGCGGCGCGAGCGTGGTCCGCGACGACCGGGTGCTGATCGGCGATGTACGGCTCACCCTGGAGCCGGGCACCGTCACGGTGGTCGTCGGCGCGGTCGGGTCCGGCAAGACCACCCTGCTCGACCTGGCCGGCGGCCAGTCCCGCCCGAACGCCGGAACCGTGCTGTTCGACGGCGCCGACGTCGGCGACCTGGCCCACGGCGAGGTGCCCGCGGCGGTGGCGGTGGTGTCGCAGAACCCGTTCCTGTTCGCCGAGCCGATCCGCGACAACCTGACCCTGGGCGAGCGGTACGAGGAGCACGAGCTGTGGCAGGCGCTGAGCCTGGCCGCCGCCGACGAGATCGTCCGCGCGCTGCCGGACGGCCTGGACACGGTGGCCGGCGAGCGCGGGGCGACCCTGTCCGGCGGGCAGCGGCAGCGGATCTGCCTGGCCCGGGCCCTGCTGCGCCGGCCGCGCCTGCTGCTGCTCGACGACGCCACCTCGGCCCTCGACCCGGCCGTCGAACGGCAGGTCCTCGACGCCCTGGCCGGTGTCCGGGCGACCGTGCTGTTCACCACCAACCGGCCGGGTCCGCTGCGCATCGCCGACCGGGTGGTGCTGGTCCGGGCCGGGCGGATCGTCGCCGACGGCACCCCGGAACAGCTGCGTGACGTCGAGGAGTACCGGCGCATCGTGACCGCCTACGACCATGACGAGGAGGCGGCGGGCGATGCGCGTACCCCTGCTCGATGAACCGGAGCTCCGGACCGGCCTGGCCCTGACCGGCCTGCTGGCGCTGACCGCCGGAGGCGGGCGGATCGTCGCGCCGCTGACCGTGCAGCGGGTGATCGACACCGGCCTGGCGCCGCACACGGTCGGGCCCGCGGTGGCGGTCGGCGCGGTCGCCGTGCTGGTCGCCGGCGGCTCGTCGCTGCTGCTCAACCGGCGGTTGCAGACCCGGGTCGAGGCGGCCATCGCCCGGCTGCGGCGGGCCGGGCTGCGCCGGGTGCACGACATGGCGGCCGGCACCGCCGACCGCACCCCGACAGCCGACCTGGTGGCCCGGCTGACCAGCGACCTCGACCAGATGACGACGTTCCTCCAGGGTGGCGGCGTCCAGTTCGTCACCAACGCCGCGCAGCTGCTGATCGCCGGCGTGATCATGTCGGTGTACAGCTGGCAGCTGGCGCTTCCGGTGCTGCTGCTGGCCGGGGTGCTGATCACCGGGATGGCGCTGATGCAGCGGGTGATCGGGCGCCGGTTCGGCGCCGCCCGCCGGGATCTGTCCGAGTTGCAGCGGGCGGTCACCGAGTCGGTCGGCGGCGCCGCGCTGATCCGGTCGACCGGCACCGAGCAGCGGGCCCGCGCGAAACTCGACGTGGCCGTGGACCGGGCCCGGGACAGCCTGATCCGCACCCAGCCGGCCCTGCACGGCAACGCCTCGCTCGGTGAGATCACCATCGCCACGATGACGGTGACCGTGCTGCTCGGCGGCGTGTGGTGGTCGCTGGCCGGGGACGGCGTGCCGCGGCTGTCGCCGGGGCAGGTGGTGGCGATGGTCTTCCTGGTCACGTTCTTCGTCAGGCCGTTGCAGTTCCTGGTGCAGAGCCTCGGCGAGGCGCAGAACGCGCTGGCCGGCTGGAAACGGGCGCGGGAGCTGGCCGACACGCCGAGCGCCGAGGTCAGCGACGGGCGGCCACTGCCGGACGGGCCGGTCGGGGTACGCGTCGAGCACGTCAGCGCCAGGTACGGCGACGGCCCGCTGGTGCTGCACGAGGTGAGTGTCACGATCGAGCCCGGGGAGCACGTGGCGGTGGTGGGGCGTACCGGGTCGGGCAAGTCGACGTTCGCCAAGCTGCTCACCCGCAGGCTGGACCCGGCGAGCGGCACGATCCGGCTCAGCGGAGTGCCGCTGGACCGGCTCGGCCCGGCAGCCGGGCGGGTGGTGATCCTGCCGCAGGACCCGTTCCTGTTCGACGGCACGCTCGCCGCCAACATCCGGCTCGGCCGGCCCGGCGCCACCGACGCCGACGTGGCCCGCATCCTCGATGGACTCGGTCTGCGGGACTGGCTGGACGCGCTGCCGTACGGCCTGGACACCCCGGTCGGGCTGCGCGGCGAGCTGCTGTCGGCGGGCGAGCGGCAGCTGGCCGGGCTGGCCCGGACCGCGCTGGCCGACCCCGACCTGGTGGTCTTCGACGAGGCGACCTCCGGCATCGACCCGGCCACCGACGTCGCCGTGCAGGCCGCCCTCGCGGCACTGACCCGGGGCCGGACCACCGTCTCGATCGCCCACCGGATGATCACCGCGGAGAACGCGGACCGGGTGCTGGTCTTCGACGACGGCCGGATCGTCCAGTCCGGACCGCACGCCACGCTGGCCGCCGGGCCCGGCCGGTACGCGGATCTGGTGACCGCCTGGAACCGGCATTGACCGGCGGCACCCGGTCTGCTTACCTCTATGGGCCCTCCGTATCGATGAAGTGAGTTCCCATGCTGCGAAAGTTCACCGCCGGCGTGGTCAGATACCGGAGGCGGCTACTCGCAGCAGCGATCGTGACACTCTCGGTCGCCCCGCTGGCGCTGATCAACGGCAACGCGGGCGCCGCCGCCGCGCTCGCCCCGCAGCCGGGCAACTTCACCGGATACGGGTTCGACGCCTGCACCGCCCCGTCCAGCGACACGATGGCCGCGTGGCTGGCGTCGTCGCCGTACCGGGCGGCCGGCATCTACTTCGGCGGCAACAACCGCGGCTGCACCCAGGCCAACCTCACCCCGGAGTGGGTGCGCGAGCAGATCACCCGCGGCTGGCGGCTGATCCCGCTCTACGTCGGCCCGCAGGCCAGCTGCACCACGCTGACGAAACGGAACCTGATCGACAACGCCAACGCGGCCGCGCAGGGCCGGGCCACCGCCGAGGACGCGGTACGCCAGGCCACCGCGCTCGGGCTGTCGAAGGAGAGCGTGCTGATCTACGACATGGAGTCGTACGACAGCAAGAACATCGCCTGCCGCGACGGCGTGCTGACGTTCATGAACTCGTGGACCGCCCGCCTGCACGACTTCGGCTACTTCTCCGGCTACTACAGCAGCGCCGCCACCGGCATCGCGGACATGGTCGCCGTCTGGAACCGGCCGGGGTACGTGCGGCCCGACTACGTCGACTTCGCCCGCTGGGACCAGGTCGTCACGGTCACCGACAAGGTGATCCCGGCGAGCTACTGGGCCCCGAAGCGGCGGATGAAGCAGTACCGCGGCGCCCACCAGGAGACCTGGGGCGGCGTGACGATCAACATCGACAACGACTACCTGGACTTCGCCCTGCTGCCGTCGGCGAAGCTGTCCGACTGGAACCGCAACGGCTGGTCCGACATCATGGCCCGGACCTCGTCGACCGGCAACCTGTTCGCGTACCCCGGCAACGGGACGTGGGTCTCCGAAGGCGGCCGCACCTCCGTCGGCGCCTACGCGTCGGCGAACGCGCTGCTGCGGATGGACCTCAACCGGGACGGCCTGACCGACCTGATCGTCCGCACCAAGGCCGGCGCGGTGTTCTTCTACCCCGGCCTGAGCACCGGCAAGTTCGGCGCCCGCAAGCAGCTGTACAAGAGTTTCGGCCACATGCGGGAGCTGACCGCGATCGGCGACTTCAACCGGGACGGCTACCCGGACATGCTCGCCGCGCAGACCAGCAACGGCAACGTCTACCTCTACCCGGGAACGGCCGGAACCAAGTTCGGCAAGCGGGTGGCGCTGGCGTACGGCGACTGGAACAACCGCAGTGAGTTCGCCGGCGTCGGCGACTTCAACCGGGACGGCTACCAGGACCTGCTGGTCAAGCTGAACAGCACCGGGGCGCTCTACCTGTACCGCGGCAAGGCCGGCGGATTCCAGGCGGCGCTGAAGGTCGGCACCGCGACCGGGCTGCGTGACCTGCTCGGCGTGGGCGACTTCGACCGGGACGGCTGGACCGACCTGGCCGCGATCCAGACGTCGACCGGCTACCTGATGGTCTACCGCGGCAACGGCAAGGGCTTCGTCGCCGGGCTGCGGGTCAGCACCGGCTACAAGGGTCGGTCACCGCTCTTCTGATTCGCCGGCCCGCTCCGGCAGGGTGAACAGCACGGTGGTGCCGCCGCCCGGGGTCTCGTCGACCCGGATGTCGCCGCCGTGCCGTTCCACGATCCGCCAGCAGGTGGACAGCCCGATGCCGTGGCCGCCGGCGGCGCCGTTGCCGAGTCTGGTGAACATCTCGAAGACCCGCCGCCGCTGTTCCGGCGGGATGCCCAGCCCGTTGTCGGCGACCGCCACGGTCCAGCCGCCCGGCCCGTGCTCGGCGGTGACCGTGACCTGGCAGTCCCGGGCCGGGTCGCGGTACTTGATCGCGTTGCCGATCAGGTTCTGCAGCAGCTGCCGGACCAGCACCGGGTCGCCGTCGACGAGCGGCAGCCGGCCGGGCGTCCCGACCGTCGCCCCGGCGGCCTCCGCGGCCGGGCGCAGGTCGGTGCGGACCTGCTCGAACAGGTCGCCCAGGTCGGCGGTGGCCTGGCGCACCGGGGCGCTGCCGGCCTGCGCGTACCCGAGCAGCGACATGATCAGGTCCCGCATCCGGGTGACCGCCCGGGACGCGGAGTCCGCCCACTGTTTCGGGCGGCCCTCCACCTCGTCGCCGATCAGCTCCAGGTAGCCGCCGACCGAGGTGAGCGGCGCGACCAGGTCGTGACTGACCGCCCCGGCGAAGTTGCTCAGGTCGGCGTTCGACCGGCGCAGGTCGGCGTTGGCGGCGGCCAGCTCACGCCGGGCCTCCTCGATCGCCCGCTGCTGGGCGCGGGCGCTGGTCACGTCGTTCATCGCGACGACCGCGCCCTGCGCGACGCCGCCCGGCCCGATCAGCGACCGGCCGCTGACGCTGACCTGGAGCGGCTCTCCGCCGGGCCGCTTGATGATCATCTCGGCGTCCTTGACGCTGCCGTCGCGCAGGGCCCTCGCCAGCGGCGCCATCTCCGGCCGCAACGGCGTGCGCCCGTCGGTCTCGAACAGCCGGTACTCGCCGGGCAGCTCGTCCATGCCGTGCCACTCGCGCGCGGCCCGGTTGAAGAGGGTCAGCCGCCCGGCCTGGTCGGCCGCCACCACCGCCACGTCGATGGTCTCCAGCAGCGTGTCGGTCCACCGCTGCCGCTCCTCGGCCAGCGCGGCCAGCTCGCCGTTGATCCGCGCCTGCCGCCGCCGCTCGAACAGCGCCAGAATGATCTGGGCCAGGTCCTTGAGCCGCTCGATCTGCCCGCCGTCCAGCTCCCCCGGCTCGGAGTCGAAGACGCACAGCGACCCGAGCGCGTGCCCCTCCGGCGTGACCAGCGGAAACGAGGCGTAGAAGCGGACCTCGGCGAGCACTCCGGTCACCCACGGATTGGTGCGGAAAACCGGGTCGACGCTGGCGTCCGGGACATGGGTGAACAGACCGGTCTCGAACCGGACCGCGCACATCGAATCGGAGCGCTCCGAGTCCGAGCCCTCGAACCCGACCGTGGTGAGCTGGCACTGGCGGTTCTCGTCGATCAGGTTGAGCGACGCGTTCGGCACGCCCGCCACCGTGGCGGCGACCCGGACGACAGCCTCCAGCTCGTCCCCGGCCGGCGCATCGAGCAGCCGATACTCGTGCAGCGCGGCAAGGCGGAGACGCTCCCTCGGCGGCACCCGTTCAGCCAGATCCACAAGTATCAGATCGGCACCGCTACCGGCTATCTGACGCTTTCCCGGGCAGCGTGACAGTCATCGTGGTGCCGCCGCCCGGCGTCTCCTCGACCGTGATCGACCCGCCGTGCCGTTCGACGATCCGCAGGCAGCTCGACAGGCCGATGCCGTGCCCCGCCGCCGCCCGGTCGCCGACCCGCGCGAACATGTCGAACACCTCCTCGCGGCGGGCCGGCGGAATGCCGACCCCGTTGTCGGCGATCCGCACCCCCGGACCGGCGGCGGTGATCTCGATGCTGGGCGGCCGGTCCGGGTGCCGGTACCGCACGGCGTTTCCGATCAGGTTCTGCATCAGCTGCCGGATCAGCACCGGGTCGCCGGTCACCACCGGCAGCGGTCCGGGCACGCTCACGCGTGCGCCGGCCGCGGTGATCTCCCGGTCCAGGTCGTTCAGGACCTCAACGACAAGATCATTCAGCGGTACGGCCAGCGAACGCACCGGGGCACTGCCGGCCCGGGCGTGGTCGAGCAGTGCGTCGATCAGGTCTCGCATCTGCGCCACCGCCTGCGCGGCCGACTCCACCCAGCCGCTGATGCGCGGCGACGGCTCATCCGGATCGGCGAGCAGCTCCAGGTACCCGCCGACGGCGGCCAGCGGCGCGACCAGGTCGTGGCATACCGCCCCGGCGAAGTTGGCCAGGTCGGCGTTGGAGCGGCGCAGCTCGGCGTTGGCGGTGGCGAGCCGCTCGTGCGCCTCCTCCAGGATCCGCTGCCGGGCGCGTTCCGCGGTGACGTCGTGCAGCGCCACGACCGCGCCGGTCACCAGCCCGTCGGCGGTCCGCAGCGGCGCCGCGTTCGCCAGCACCGACCGCGGTTCCCGGCCGGGCTCCCGGATCATCAGTTCCCGGCCCCGGACCGGCACACCGTCACGGATCGCCACCACCAGTGGCACCTCGTCGTCGGGAATCAGGGTCCGGCCGTCCGGCTCGTACAACTGGAGACGGGCCGCCGAGCCGGCCGGGCCGGCCACCAGGTCGGCGTCCGGATGCAGCCGGTGCGCAGCCTGGTTGAACAGGGCGATCCGGCTGGCCGGATCGACCGCGATCACCGCCTCGTCGATGCTGTCCAGCACGGTACGGGTCCACTGTTCCCTGGCCCGGATCGTCTCGTTGAGCCCGGCCGACAGGCGGGCCAGCCGACGCCGCTCGAAGAACGCGACCACGATGCCGGCCAGGTCCTCCAGCCGGCCGATCTGTTCCGCCGACAGCCGCCGCGGCCGGCCGTCGAAGACGCACAGCGTGCCCATCACATGCGCACGGGGGCTGATCAGCGGCGCCGACGCGTAGAACACGATCCGCCCGAGCCGTCCGTCCACCCACGGATTGTTCCGGTAGTCCGGTTCCTCCCGGGCGTCCGGCAGGTGCACGAAGTCACCACGGTCCAGGCGCACCGCACACATCGAGTCCGCCCGGTCGCACTGCCGGCCGGCGAACCCGACCGTGGTCAGCTGGTACTGCCGCCGGTCGTCGAGCAGGTTCAGTGTCGCCGTCGGCACCCCGGCGACGGTCGCGGCCACCCGGACCACGGCCTCCAGCTCGGCGGCGGGCGGCGTGTCGAGCAGGTGGTACTCGCGCAGGGCAGCGACGCGCCGCCGCTCCCGCTCGCTCCCCACCTGCCCCCTATCGGCACCGGACGGCGGGAACTGACACCACCGGGTCAGAACCAGCGGCGCCGCCGGTAGTGGCCGTGGTGGCGATAGTGCCCGTGATGCCGGTAGTGGCCGTGGTGCCCATACGCGCCGGGGTGCCCGTAGCCGCCCGGGTGGTGGTAGCCGTGGCCGTAGAGCTTGCGGTTGACCTCACGCAGCATGCCGTCGGCGATCGGGTTGTGCCCCTTGTGGGACATGCGCTGAAGTTTCGACGCGACCATCGAGAGCACGAACCGTTTGACGAAGCCCACCGAACGTCTCCTCGTTCTGCCCGGCCCGCGATCCGCGTGCCGTCCGGATTCCAGGGTAGGCCGCCCGTTCCACCCCTGACCTGTACGTTCCCTGTCTGTTTCCGGTGAGCCGGGCCGGACGGCACGATGCGTCGATGAGCGTGATCACCTACTTCAGGCGCTCGATCTGCTCCTCCAGGTGGAAGACCTGGTCGAGGACGAGCATGCCCTCGTCCGGGCGGGACTCGCCGAGCGTGGGGAAGAACTCGGCCATCGCGGCCTGCCAGCGGGCGTTGACCTCGGTGCGCGCCATCGCGTCCTGGGCGGCGGCGAAGTCGTCGGTCTGGAGGGTGCCGACGAGCAGCCCGTCCGGTCGCAGGAAGAGCCGGTAGTCACGCCAGCCGGTGTCGTGGAGCGCCCGCAGCATGTCCGGCCAGACGGCGGCGTGCGCCTCCCGGTAGGCGTCCAGCTTCGACGGGTCGACCTGAAGCGTGAAGCACACGTACGTCATGGCGGCCATCCTGCCGTCTCGTCCGTAACGTTTCAATCCGTCAGCACGTGCTGTGGAACAGCCCGCCCACCGCCTCGGTCGCGGCCAGCTCGTTGTACAGCCGGACCGCCTCGGTGGTCTCCGCCTCGTGCACGGTGATGTCGTGCCCGCGCAGGAACTCCAGGGTCGCCGGGTCGATCTGCAACTGCTCGTCCATGCCGCGGGAGAGCACGACGACCGTCGCGCCGTTGTCGAGCAGTTCCTGCACGTCGGCGGGCTGGACACCCGGGCTGTGCTGGGTGCCGGTCTCCCGCCAGTCCCAGGGCCGCCCGCCGCCGGGCCAGAGCTTGAAGTCCTTGCCCGGCTCGAGCCCTTCGACCTCCATCGTCCCCCACACGATCGACGTGATCCTCGGCGATTCCGCCATTCCATCTCCTCATCCGTGATCCGCCGCCCACCGTTCCGGCAAGCCCGCGAGCCGTACGCCAGAACGGTAATCCGCACCGCAGAACCGCCGTAGGCGACGGCCCGCAGGCCCGGCCGTACGCCAGAACGGTAATCCGCACCGCAGAACCGCCGTAGGCGACGGCCGGCGGGCTTGGACGGGACGCCAGGACGGCCCGGAAAGACGGCCGGCGGGCTCGGACGCGACGCCCGCGCGGCGTGGAAGCGCCCGTGCGCGAGCCGGAGGGGTGGCTTTGAAGAACGGAGGGCGGGCGCTAGTTTATGTCGCATGCGAAATACTTTGATCGACGTGGACGGGCTGGGCGGGACGCTGTTCGAGCCGGCGGAGGAGCCGGCCGCCGTGCTCGTGGTGCACCCGGCGACGGCGACACCGGCCGGGTTCTACACCGGGTTCGCGTCGTTCCTGGCAGAGAACCGGATCGCGGTGGTCACCTACGACTACCGGGGCACCGGGCGGTCCGGTTCGCCACGTGACCATCGGGAGGTGGGCATGCGCGACTGGATCGAGCAGGACGTGCCGGCGATGACCGCCTGGGCGGCCGCCCGGTTCCCGGGGCTGCCACAGCTCGCAGTCGGGCACAGCGTCGGCGGGCACGCTCTCGCTCTCGGGCGCGGCGGGCCGGGGCTGACCGCCTTCGTGCTCGTGGCCTCGCACGTGGCGTCGATCGCGGCCATTCCGGACCGGGTGGAGCGGCTGCGCGTACGACTCGTGCTGTCTTTGCTCGGTCCGGCTCTTGCCGGATTTCTCGGATATGTTCCAGCCCGCCGCCTGGGTCTCGGCGAGGACATCTCGGTGGCCGCCGTGCGGCAGTGGGCCGGCTGGGGCGCGCTGCCGAACTATCTGTTCGACGATCCGGTCATGCGGGGCGCCGAGCGGGCCGCCGCCGTCACCCAGCCGGTGCTGGTGATCGGGTTGAGCGACGACCCGTGGGCGACGCCGGGGCAGGTCGGCGAACTGGCCGCCCGGCTGCCGAACGCGCAGGTGGAGCGCCGCACCCACACCCCGGCCGATGCGGGCGTGCAGCGGATCGGCCACCATGGGTTCATGCGACGTTCCGCCCGCGACACCCTCTGGCCCGACCTGCTGACCTGGCTCCAGAAGCGGATCGCCGACGCGCCCCAGGGAGCCGACTCGCCCCAGCGAGCCGACGCGCCCGACGGGACCGACACACAGCGATGAGCGGCCACCGCCTCGTCTTCCAGATGATGATCGCCGAGCGTTCGGTCCGGCGGTGGATCGACGCGCGGTCCGGCGACAGCGGGCTCGGCGCGGCCGGGGCGGGGGTGCTGTTCCATCTGGCGGCGTATGACAACGCGCTGGTCGGTGACGTCAGCGCGGCCCTGTGCGCGTCGCCGTCCGGGATCAGCGGCCTGGTCAGCCGCCTGGAGAAGGGCGGCTTCCTGATCAAGACGCCGGATCAGGCCGACGCCCGGGCGGTGCGGCTGAGCCTGACCCCGGCCGGGCGGGAGGCGGTCGCCGTGGCCAGGGACGTGGTGAAGGAGCTGAACACCGAGATCTCCGACGGGTTCAGCGACGAGGAACTGGACGTGGTGGCCCGCTGGCTGGGACGAATCACACAGCGCTTGACCTGATCGCCGGTACTTCCGCTGGAACCTTGGGCATACCAGAGTGATTGCTGGGTGCCCCGGAGGGTGAGGAAGTACTGATGAGTCATCGAGTGGTAGTCGTGGGGGCCGGTTTCGGCGGCCTCTTCGCGATCAAGGCGCTGCGACGCGCCGACGTCGAGATCACCCTGATCAACGGTACGGCGTACCACCTCTTCCAGCCGTTGTTGTACCAGGTCGCGACCGGGATCCTGTCGGAGGGCGAGGTGGCGCCGCCGATCCGGGAGGTGCTGCGCAAGCAGAAGAACGTGGACGTGCGCCTCGGCTGGGTGCAGGACGTCGACGTGGAGAACCGGATCGTGTCGGTGGCCGGTCCGGGCATCGACTACACGGTGCCGTACGACACGCTGATCGTGGCGGCCGGCGCCTCGCAGTCCTACTTCGGCAACGACCAGTTCGCCGACCACGCGCCGGGCATGAAGAGCATCGACGACGCCCTGGAGCTGCGGGCCCGGATCTTCGGCGCGTTCGAGGTGGCCGACCTGCACACCGATCCGGAGACGATCGAGCGGTGGATGACGTTCGTGGTGGTCGGGGCGGGCCCGACCGGCACCGAGATGGCCGGGCAGATCGCCGAGCTGGCGCACCGCAACCTGGTCGGGCAGTTCCGGCACATCGACTCCCGCAAGGCGCGGATCCTGCTGGTCGACGCGGTCGGGGCGGTGCTGAACACGTTCGGTGACCAGCTCTCGGCGAAGGCCGAGCGGCAGCTCGACAAGCTCGGCGTCGAGGTGCGGACCAACACGATGGTGGTCGGTGTCGACGCGAGCAGCATCGAGGTCGAGTCGAACGGGGAGCGCGAGCGCATCCCGGCGATGACGAAGGTGTGGGCGGCCGGCGTGGCGGCGCCTCCGCTGGCCACGAAACTGGCGGCGGCGACCGGGGCGAAGACCGACCGGGCCGGCCGGATCCTGGTCGAGCCGGACACCTCGCTGCCGGGCCACCCGGAGATCTTCGCGCTCGGCGACATGATGAACCTGGCCGGCGCGGACGGGAAGCCGCTGCCGGGGGTGGCGCAGGTGGCCATCCAGAGCGGCCGGCACGCCGCCGACCAGATCAAGCGCCGCCTGGCCGGTAAGGAGACGGGTCAGCCGTTCCGCTATTTCGACAAGGGCAGCCTGGCGACGATCTCCCGCTTCTCGGCGGTCGCGAGCATCGGGAAGGTGCATCTGGCGGGCTTCCCGGCGTGGGTGGTGTGGGTGGCGGTGCACCTGTTCTACCTGGTCGGCTTCAAGAACCGGGTGACCGCGGTGTTGCACTGGTTCGTCAGTTTCCTCGGCCGCGGCCGTTCGGAGCGGGTCTCCACCCAGCAGCAGGCTTTCGCACGGCAGGCGATCCGGGCGTACGGCGACCCCTTCCGCCGGCCTGAAGAAGGGGCGAAACGGGTCGGGTAGCGTATGGCGGCCCGCGAAAGTCCTGAGAAAGGCTCACCTTGGTCCCGGTCACCGTCAGCACCCCTGTGGTGCCCCGCGCCAGGAGTCTCGCTCCGGTCTTTCACGAGCTGACGCTCTTCCACGGCAGCATGGGCGCGGGCAAGTCGACGCTCGCGCTGCAGAACGCGTACAACCGGCGGCAGGCGGGCCGGCCCGGGATCCTGCTGACCAGCATGGACCGGGCCGGCGCCGGGGTGATGTCGTCGCGGCTCGGTGTCGCCGCGGACGCGATCGAGGTGACCGACGGCACCGAGCTGACCGCGCTGATCGCCGACGCCGTGCCGGCCGGCGGGTTCGTGATCGTCGACGAGGCGCAGTTCCTGCGGCCGGAGCAGGTCGAGCAGCTGGCCTGGGCGGTCGACGAGCTGTGTGTGGACGTGGACTGTTACGCGATCTCGACGGACTTCATGTCGCACCTGTTCCCGGGCGCGCAGCGGCTGCTGGAGCTGGCCGACAACATCGTGTCGCTCCAGGTCGAGGTGACCTGCTGGTGCGGGCGCCCGGGGCGGCAGAACGCGCGGATCGAGGACGGGCGGGTGGCCCGGTCGGGCGCCCAGGTGGCGGTCGGCGACACGTCGGACGCGGCCGAGGTCACGTACCGGGTGCTGTGCCGCCGCCACTGGCGCAACGGGGACGCCGGCCCGGTCTGAGGTCAGACCGAGGGGTAGATCATCCAGGCACGCAGGTCGCCGTGCATGTCGAAGAGGTAGCCGCCGTCGCCGACATTGTGCCGGGCCGGGTCGACGTTGGTGAAGATCGGCTTGGTGAGACCCCAGTACTTGTGGGTCGCGGTGTCCTTGCCCTTGCCGATGTGGACGTAGACGTCGCCGCCGGCCGGGACCACGGTTCCGGCCGGGAAGGTGTAGCGCCGCAGGCCGGAGTCGCGCACCCACCAGCCGGCGATCGGCACGTCCGCGGCGGACGGGTTGTGGACCTGGAACCACTCGCCGTTCAGGTTCTGCTCGTCGATGCCGTCGGCGTCCGGGTTGACGGTCAGGCTGATGCCGCTGTTCTGGGCCGGGCCGGATTTGCAGCTGCCGGTGTCGTAGAGCTCCCGTCCGGCGGCCGCGGCCTCCTGGGCGGCCCGGTGGTACGCCTCGTCCATCGCCCATTCGCCGGGCCACGCCTGCCAGAGCGCGTAGCCCTCGCGGACCATCTGCTCGCCGACGTCCCGCCACTGCCCGCCGACCTTGACCGCGACCGACCGCAGCGGCCGGCCCTGGCTCTTGCTGGACGCCTTGAGCGAGGTGAGCCGCACGGTGCCGCCGCCGGAGTTCAGCAGCTGTTCGAGGCGGGCGTTGGCGGCGATCGCGTGACAGTCGCCCTTACGCCGCTCGGGGTAGTGCGAGTAGTTCTTCATCTCCATCGCCTGGATGCCCAGGATCCGTACCGAGACCAGCTCTTTCGTGCCGTCCCCGGCGAGGTCGACGCGGATCGTGTCACCGTCCGGCGCCCAGTCGAACTTCGCCGTCCACACCTGGCAGCGCGGGCTGCCGGCGTCCGCCCGGCAGGCGGTGGAGGCGGCTGAGGCGGGCGCGGCGAGGCCGAGAGCGGTCAGCGTGGTGGCGGCGGCGAGAACGGCGAGGCGGCGAAGCATGCCGCATTCATCGACCGCGCGACGGCGGGCTTGAGAAGACCAGATAGTTAGCTAGGCTAAGCAGTATCTCTCGTGAGGAGTACCGCTTGACCGCGCCGCCACGCCGGGCCCCCAGGGCCGGCATCCACCCGGATCCCACGAAAAGCTGGTTACGCCGCGCCTGGCCCATCGTCCGTGCCCACCGCGCGCTGCTGATCACCTCGCTGACGCTGTCCTTCATCGGCCTGATCGTGCAGGTGCAGATCCCCGACCTGGTGCGGATCGGCATCGACCGGGCGCTCGTCGACCGCACCGAGGGGCTGGAGAAGTACGTCTGGCTGATCGCCGGGCTCGCCGTCGCGCAGGGTGTGATCAACTTCCTGGCCCGGCTCTACCTGCTGCGCACCGCGTACGAGATGGAGTACGACCTGCGCAACCTGGTGTTCGGCCACTTCATGCGGATGTCGTACGGCTTCTACGACCGGGTCCAGTCCGGCGAGCTGATCTCCCGGGCCACCAGCGACATCCGGGCCGTGCAGATGTACCTGGCGTTCGGCCCGTCCATCCTGGTCCAGTGCACCATCGCGGGCATCGCGTTCGCCCTGATGGTGTCGATCAACGCGCCCCTGGCGGTCGTGGCGATGCTGACCATGCCGGTGATCGCGGTGCTCGGCGTCCGGATGCGCAAGGCGATCTTCCCGGTGTCGTGGCTGATCCAGTCCCGGCTGGCCGGGGTGGCGACCGTGGTCGACGAGAACATCCAGGGCGTCCGGATCGTGAAGGCGTTCGCGGCCGAGAAACGGCAGATCGACACGCTCGCGCGGGCCGCCGACGGGGTGCGGTGGGCGTACACCACCGACGCCCGGATCCGCAGCCGCTGGATGCCGGTGATGGACAACCTGCCCCGGCTCGGGCTCGCGATGGTGCTGCTGGTCGGCGGGCTGATGGTGCTCGACGGCAACGCCACCGTCGGCACGATCGTGGCGTTCAACTCCTACGTGCTGATGCTCCAGCCGCCGTTCCGGATGCTCGGCATGATCATCATGATGGGGCAGCGGGCGGCCGCGTCCGCACAGCGCATCTACGACATCCTGGACACGCCCGCGGAGCTCGACGATCCGGCCGTCCCGGTGGTCCCCCAGCCTCGGGGCGACGTGCGTTTCGAGGGAGTGCGGTTCGCGTACCCTGATGGGACCCTCGGTCTTGATGGTCTTGACCTGCACATCCGGCCCGGGGAGACGGTCGCGCTGGTCGGGGCGACGGGCAGCGGCAAGAGCACGGTGGCGCGGCTGGCGGCGCGGTTCTACGACACCGGCGGCGGGCGGGTGCTGATCGACGGCGCCGACGTGCGCGACTACCCCCTGGAGACGCTGCGTGACCGGGTCGGGATCGTGCCGGACGAGCCGTTCCTGTTCTCCGTCTCGCTGCACGACAACATCGCTTTCGGACATCCGTCGGCGACACGCGACCAGGTGGTCACCGCCGCTGTCGCGGCCGGCGCCGACGGTTTCATCCAGGAGCTTCCGGAGGGGTACGACACCGTCGTCGGCGAACGCGGCTACACCCTCTCCGGCGGCCAGCGGCAGCGTGTCGCGATCGCCCGGGCGCTGCTGGTCAACCCGCCGGTGCTGATCCTCGACGACGCTACCAGCGCGGTCGACGTCCGGGTCGAGCACGAGATCCACGAGGCGCTACGTGACCTGATGCGCGACCGCACCACCATCGTGGTCGCGCACCGGCTGGCCACGATCGGCCTCGCCGACCGGGTCGTGCTGATCGACAACGGTCAGGCCGTCGCAACCGGAACCCATGCCGAGCTACTGGCGACCGAACCCCGCTACGGGCGGGTCCTGGCCACGGAGGTGCACGCGTGAGCATGTTCGGAGGCGGTTTCGGCGGTCCCGGCGGCGGTCCCGGGTCGGGGGCGATCGCCGGGATGGGCGGCACCGGCACCCGCCGGCAGGGCAACACGCCGTTCGCCGGGGTGCCACCCGAGCTCGCGGCCGGCGTCACCCTGCTGGAAGCGAGCGAGCCCGACCATCCGGACCCGGCCGAGACGTTCAGCCACGCCCCGGACGACGGCCGGCTCACCCTGTGGTCGCTGCTGTCCGGCCGTCCCGGGCTGCTGGTCACCGCGGCGTTCGCGGTCGGGGTCGAGGCGATGCTGCTCCAGTCCGGGCCGTACCTGGTGCAGGTCGGCATCGACCACGGCATCGTCGCGCGGGACGTGCCGGTCCTCGTGTTCGCGGCGGTCGCGTTCCTGGCCTCGGTGGCGCTGACCGCCGCGGCCACCGCCGTGCGCATCCGCACCAGCGGGCGGCTCGCCGCCTACAGCACCCGTGACCTGCGGGTCCGCGTGTTCACCCAGTTGCAGCGGCTCAGCCTCGACCATTACACGACGGAGAAGGCCGGCGTCACCATGACCCGGATGACCTCCGACGTGGAGGCGCTCCAGCAACTGCTGCAGGAGGGGTTCGCGCAGTTCCTCATCCACGGGCTGACCATGGTGGTGGTCACCGCGGTCCTCGTCCACTACGACGCCACGCTCGCCGCGATCACCCTGCTCCTGGTGGTGCCGCCGCTGCTGCTGCTCACGCTCTGGTTCCGGAAGGCCGCCGACGTCGGCTATCTCCGGCAGCGCGACACGATCGCCGGGCTGTTCACTCACCTGACCGAGAGCCTGAACGGCGTACGCGTCATCACCGCCCACAACCAGCAGGACCGCAACGTGATCGCCCACCGGGAGGTGGTCGGCGCCTACCGCGACGCCAACGACCACACCGGCCGGATCAACGCCGTCTACGGCCCCGGCACGTCGGTGATCGGGCTGCTCGGCCTGGCCGCGCTGCTGCTGATCGGCGGCCGGATGGTGCTGCGCGGCACCCTGACGATCGGTGAGCTGACCGCTTTCGTCCTCTACCTGAACGCGTTCTTCCAGCCCGTTCAGCAGCTGGTCCAGCTCTACACCAACTATCAGCAGGCCCGCGCCGCGCTCGGCAAGCTCCGCGGCCTGCTCGGCACGGTCCCCGCGGTCCGCGAGAAACCCGGCGCCCAGCCGCTGCCGCCGGCGTCCGGCCGGATCGAGCTGCGTGAGATCACTTTCGGGTACGATCTCACGCGGCCAGTACTACGCGGAGTGAACCTGCGGATCGCGCCGGGCGAGACGATCGCGTGTGTCGGCCCGACCGGCGCCGGCAAGTCGACGCTGGCCAAACTGGTGTCCCGGCTCTACGACCCGGACTCCGGAACAGTCCTGATCGACGGCCACGACCTGCGCGACGTCACCCTCGACTCGCTGCACCGGCAGGTCGGGGTGGTGCCGCAGGAGCCGTTCCTGTTCGCCGGGACGCTGCGCGACAACATCGCCTTCGCCCGTCCGGACGTCCCCGACGAGGTGGTGCACGCCGCCGTGGACGCGGTGGGCCTGCGCGAACTGGTCGACCGCTCCCCCGACGGACTGTCCACGATCCTGCACGAACGCGGCCAGTCGGTCTCCTCCGGCGAGCGCCAGCTGATCGCCCTGGCCCGGGTCTTCGTCGCCGAACCCCGGGTGGTGGTCCTCGACGAGGCCACGTCGAGCCTGGACCTGCGCTCGGAACTGCGGGTGGAGGCGGCGATCCAGCGCCTCCTGGAAGGCCGGACCGCCATCCTGGTCGCCCACCGCCTGTCCACGGCCCGCCGGGCCGACCGGGTGATCGTCGTCGACGACGGCGACATCGTCGAACAGGGCACCCACGCCGAACTGGTCGCCGCTCAGGGCCGCTACGCCGCCATGTACGCCACCTGGCAGTCCCACACCACCCCCGGCTGACCGGCGCCCGTCCGCAGCGCCGACGTCACACCGGTACCGTTCGCCGGCGCGGCCAAGACCGCCAGCCGTCGCTCAGCACTGGAATGGGTGCGGCCAAACCGCGCTGAGCGACGGCTAGCGGTCCCTCAACACCGAAACCAGCGGCCAGCCGCGCTCAGCAACAGCCAAGACCGCCAGCCGTCGCCCGCCACTGGAATGCCGGCGGCTAAACCGCGCTCAACGACGGCCAAGACCGCCAGCCGTCGCTCAGCACTGGAATGCGTACGGCTAAACCGCGCTGAGCGACGGCTGGGGGCGCGGCCCTTTCGGTGAGGCTGCTGCGTGGGCGGCAACGTGGATCGGCGCACACGTTGGCTGATTGTGGGCTTCTGTTACTGCCGCGGCAGGGGTGAGCGCACACGTTCGGGCGAACGTGAGCGTTCGTCCACACCAGGGCGACGATGTGGGCACGCACAACGTCAACGTGTGCGCCCGTCACCGCTTCCGCCGGCGCGCGGGCGGCGATCCGCGCCAGCGAGCGGCAGCCTGCACTCGCGGGCGGCGATCTGCGCCGGCGGGCGGCAGCCGGCCTGGGCGGGTGGGGATCTGCGCCGGCGGGTTCGTCATGGTGCGTGGTCGCCGGCGAATCCCGTGCGGGGCGCGCTGCTGCTGTGCCAGGCTCGCCCAGACGTTGATGTCGCGACAGTCCGTTGCCGGGACAGGAACGATGACCTTAACGGTATGGCGACACGCCTCCATCGAAGGTTGCGCATTCGCTGATGGGACGGGAAGGGTCGGGGCATCCCAGACGGAGGTGCTTTGTGGATCTGTCACGAACGCTGGCCGGCATCGGCGCCGCGTTGCTCGCCACGGCTCTGCTAGCCAATCCGGTGTCAGCGGTACCGGGTGGCGACCCGGCCGCGGCGCCGTCGGGCGGCGGCCCGGCCCCGGTGCCGGGCGGCGGCCAGACCACCCGTGACTTCGGGAACGGGCCCGAACGCAACGAGATCGCCGCTCTCGACGATGCCGCGATCAGCGCGCTGTCGGCGCGGGCGCTCACCGCTGACACGCCGGCCACCGCGTGGACGGTCACCCGGCGGAAAGGTTTCCCGCGGCAGAACGAACTACCGGTCTGGCCGGTGAACCCGGATGACCGGTCGATCAAGCTGGGGCTCATCCCGTACCACCTGATCGCTCCGAAATTGAACGCCCTGCAGAAGGCCTCGGACCGCGTCTCCGCGGAGATCGTCGGGAAATCGGCCGGCGGCCGTGATCTTTACCTGGTGACTGTGACCGCGCCCGAGTCAGCCGCCGAGGCGGCCCGGCAGGACCGCTGGCGGGAGCTGATCGAGGAGGATCCGGCCGCCGCGAAGCGGGACCGGAGCCTGAAGGCCGGCTACAAGACCCCGGTCTGGATCAACGCGAACATCCACGGCAACGAGTGGGAGGGCACCGACGGCGCGTTGCGCGTCATCGAGCGCCTGTCCACCGCCACCGATGCGGCGACCCGGGACTTCCTCAAGCGCAGCCGGGTGTACGTGACGGTCACCAACAATCCGGACGGGCGGGTCGCGGGCACCCGGGCGAACGGCGCCGGGTTCGACATCAACCGGGATCACGCGACCAGTTCGCAGCCGGAGTCGCGGGCCGTCCGGGACGTGGTGATCGCGACGCAGCCGTTCGTGATGCTCGACGAACACGGCTACACCGGGACGACCCTGATCGAGCCGGCGACCCCGCCGCACGGGCAGAACTACGAGTACGACCTCTACATCAAGCACGCCCTGCCGAACGCGCTCGGCATGGAGAAGGCCATCCAGCAGCTCGGACACCCGGAGACGACGGCCGCCGACATCCCGTTCCGGGACTACGCCCCCGGTGACTGGGACGACTGGCCGCCGATCTTCACCCCGATGTACGCCATCTATCAGGGCGCGGTCGGGCACACCGTGGAGATCCCGCTGCAGGTGAACAACGCCGCCTACAACAACCTGCCGGTCGAGGAGCTCCAGCGGCGGGCCCGGATCAACACCGACGTGGCCGCGGCGACGATCGAGGCGGCCCTCACCTACGCCGACACGAACCGGGGCACTCTGCTCGCCGACCAGATCGAACAGTTCCGCCGCGGCTGGGCCGGTGAGCCGTCGCCGACGATCCCGGACGGTTTCGTCGACGGGTTCGGCCCGGAGGACCGCTACTCGGCGACGTTCCCGCGCGCCTACGTCATCCCGGCCGGCACGCCCGCCGCCGCACGCCTGGTCGACCACCTGATCTCCCACGATGTCCGGGTCACCGCCGCCCGCTCCGATTTCCGGCTCGGCGGCCGCCACTACGCCAAGGGCACCTACCTCGTCGACATGCACCAGCCGAAACGCGGCCTGGCGAACGTCCTCCTGGAGGCCGGCCGGGACATCTCCGGCCTGGTCCCGCAGATGTACGACATCTCCGGCTGGAGCCACGGCCTGCTCTGGGGCGCCACCGTCGACAGCAGCCTCCGCACGCTGCCGAGGGTCTCGGTGACGAAGGTGACGCGGGCGGCGCCGACTGGTGCGGTCGACGCCCCGCGCGGCCGGGACCTGAGCCTGTCGCTGCGCGACGGCAACGATGTGCGCGCGGTCAACGAGCTGCTCACCCGGGGTGTCAAGCTGCGGCGCACGGACGCGGCCACCGTCCTGGTCCCGGCCGAGGCGCGGCCCGAGGCATCCGCTCTCGCCAAAGCCCTGGGGGTACGGTTCACCGCCGCCCGTGGCCACGACCGAGGCACCGTGATCGAGCCGCCGGTGATCGCGGCCGCCGTCTCCGCCGACGAACTGTTCGCCCTGAAGGAGATGGGCTTCGTAGTACAGCCCGTCTCGACGGCGATCCTCAACGCCGGTTTCGACCTGTCAGCAGTCGATACCCTCATCGTCTCCTCCGGTCTGTCCTACTCGGCCCTGACCCCGGCGGCCCGCACCGCGGTCGACGCATATCTGGCCGGTGGCGGCGGTGTGGTGACCCGTGGCGCGACGGGCGCGAACTTCAACGCCGCGGCCCGGGTCCTCCCGGTCACCGCGACCGCCGGGCGCGGTGACGCCAACGGTGTCGTCACGGTGACGAACGAGGGCCGGATCGTCGGCGCCGGCTCCCCCGCCCACTCCTTCATCTACTCCCCCCTCTGGTTCACCGGCACCGGAGTGACCGTCGAGCAGCGTTACGGCACCACCCCACTGGTGGCCGGCCACTGGCTGCCGACCGATGCCGGCACGAACGGCCCGGCGCAGGCGGCCGGCCAGCCGGCTGTCGTCTCCGGCGTCACGGCCGGCGGGGGCCACGCGGTCCTTTTCGGCACGGAGCCGCTCTTCCGAGCCCACCCGAAGGGGCTTTACGCCCCCTACGCCCGCGCCCTCCTCTGGACCGCGAGCTAGCTGTCCCGGGATCCCCGGTCCTGCCACCAACCCGTGGCAGGACCGGATCGGGCGCCTCCCGGACACGGATGTCGTGGTCACCGTGGATGAAAACCGCACGCACCTGGACCTCCCAACCTCGTCACCACCTGCCGTGAATCCAGCCTAGGAACATCGGCGGCCGTCAGGGAGGCCCTATCCGAGTCCCCCTCCGAGCCGCGGTTACCAGTACCCGCGTTGTTCAACTGAGGCCACCGTGGTCGCCTGGCCGGCGCCTCTCTGCCGGGTAGGGTCCGGGGAGTGACCGACGATCTACTGGCCGACTTCGTCCGCGCCGACCGCGAGCAGAGCCTCGGCACCTACGGGATTCACGTCCACCGGGAGGGCCGGCCGCCTGTCGAGCACCGGTTCCGCTCCGACGACCGGGTCAACCTCTACTCGGTGTCGAAGACGTTCACCGCCGTCGCGATCGGGATCGCCGAGTCCGAGGGCCGCCTCACCGTCGAGGACCGGCTGGTGGACCATTTCCCGGAGGTGCGGGCCGCCGACGGATTCGAGAAGGTGACGTTGCGTCATCTGCTGACGATGACGAGCGGCAGTGGCCACATGTGGTTCGCGGACGGGCGCGTCGATGCGGCCGATCTGCTGCACGAATTCGTCGCGGAACCGCTCGTCGCCGAACCGGGCACGCGTTTCGCGTACACCGGAAGCGGTTTTTATGCTCTTGGCCGGGTGATCGCCCGGGTGACCGGCGCGAATGTCCGTGATTATCTGCTGCCTCGCCTTTTCCGGCCGCTCGACCTGCACAATCCCGCCTGGCATGCCTGCCCGCTGGGTTTCCCGTTCGCGGAGAGCGATCTGTTCCTGCGGACCGGGGAACTTGCCCGTTTCACCCGGCTGATCCTGCAATCCGGTGAATGGGAGGGCCGGCAGCTGATTCCCGCGGAATTCGTGCGGCGGATGGCGACCGACCGGGTCGACATGAACGAGGGCGACGCGCACACCGACGGTTACGGTCTCGGGATCTGGCTGGAGCCGGGCGGCCCGGTCCGGATGCACGGCGCCTACGGCCAGATCGCCCTGATCGACCGTTCGCGCCGCGCCGCGATCACCGTGACCGCCCACACCGAGGACGAGACGGCCCAGCTCACCGCCCTGCACGACCTGGTCCTGGACCGCCTCAGCTAGAGCTCGGGCCGACGTGGTGGTCGAGCCAGGCGCGCAGCGGGCGGCTGGTCCGGAGGAAACCGGCGATCCGGTCGCGGGCCTCCGGGGTGCCCATCCACGGGGCCGGCTCCCACTCCTGCCAGGTGGTCAGGCCCTTGTGGCGGAGCAGTTCGATGCGGGGATGGTCCTTCGGGAAACCGCGCGGCGCCGTCTTCAGGGTGCCGTGGCCGTGGACCGGCACGCCTGCCTTCTCGATGTCGGCGATCAGTTTCGGCAGCGTCGGGCCGAGATGCTCGTCGACGATCGTGCGGCGGTAGCGTTCCAGCTGGTCGGGGGCCATCTGGTACATGCCGGAGCCGGCCGCCAGACCGTCCGCGCCGAGCTGGATGTAACCGCCGGACTCCAGCCAGATGCCCAGGTGGTCCTTGTAGGGCGTCTTGTCGTGGCTGAACCGCACGTCCCGGTACGGCCGGAAGATCTTGCCGGGCCCGAACTCCGGCTCCAGCTCAGCGAGCAGGGCCAGCGCGGGTGCCTTCACCTGTTCCTCATAGACCGGCAGGTGCGCGATCCAGTACGTCTTCGAGTTGTCGGCGACGAGACCCTCGTAGAATTCGAGCGCCTCACTCGGCCAGCCACGGAACGTCACTCCGGCAGTCTGCCACCGGCCATCGCCAGGACGTTACGTGCCTCGCGGACCACGGCCAGGTCGACCATCCGGCCGCGCGCGTCCAGGCACACCCCTCCGCTGGCCTGTTCGAAGCGTTCCACCAGGTCACGAGCTTGAGTCAGCTCGTCTTCGGTGGGGGTGAAGACCTCGTGGACGATCGGGATCTGGGCCGGGTGGATGCAGGCGCGGCCGCGGAAGCCCAGGCGTTTCAGGGTCTGCGTGGAACGGCGGAGGGCGTCCAGGTCGCGGAAATCGGTGGTCACCGCTGCGGCGGGCGGGGCGATTCCGGCTGCTGCCGAGGCGAGGACGACGGTCGACCGTACCAGCAGAAGCTCTTGATCTCCCGGGGTCAGGCCCAGCTCGGCGGCGAGATCGGCTTCGCCGATCTGGAGGCGGGTGACACGCGGCGCGGTTGCGATGGCGGCGGCTTCGAGGATGGCCCGGGGCGTCTCCAGCAGCGGTACGAGGCCGACCGCGCCCGCCGGATCGTGTTCGTCCAGCAGTGCGGCGAGAGCCATCACCCGTTCCGCCGAGGCCTTGGCCACCACCAGGCCGCGCAGCGCGGGCGCGATCACCGTCCGCGCGTCGGCCAGGCCGGTGTCGCCGCTGTTGACCCGCACCCAGATCGGCGCGCCGGCGGGCAGCCAGCGCAGCCACTCGGCGACCGTGTACCGCGCGGCCTCCTTCTCGTCCGGCGGGACCGCGTCCTCCAGGTCGACGATCAGCGCGTCGGCGCCCCGTTTCAGGGCCGAGGCCAGCATCTTCGGCTGGTTGCCGGGCACGTACAGGAACGATCTCATCCGATCACCGCGGCGCCGGACAGCAGCGCGCGGGCGATGACGACCCGCTGGATGTCGTTGGTGCCCTCGCCGATCATCATCAGCGGCGCGTCCCGGTAGAGGCGTTCCACCACGAACTCCTTCGAATAGCCGTAACCGCCGTGCACCTGCATCGAGTTCAGCGCGCAGAACACGGCCGCCTCGGACGCGAACGCCTTCGCCATGCCGGCTTCCATGTCGACCCGGTGGCCGCCGTCGGAACGGGACGCCGCCCAGTAGACGAGCAGCCGGGCCGCCTGCACCTGCGCGGCCATCTCGGCGATCTTCAGCTGGACCGCCTGGAAGTCGCCGATCGGTTTGCCGAACGCCTTCCGCTGACCGGCGTACCTGAGGGCCTCGTCGTAGGCGGCCTGCGCGATGCCGAGCGCACGGGCGGCCACGTTGATCCGGCCGGTCTCCAGCCCGGACAGCACCTGCTGCATGCCGCGCCCCTCGACCCCGCCGAGCAGCTGCGACACCGGCACCCGGACGTCCTCCAGCAGCACCTCGCACGACTCGGTGCCGTGGTAGCCGAGTTTCGGCAGATCCCGTTCGACGGTGAAGCCTGGAGTGCCGGCCTCGACCAGGATCACCGACATGCCCCGGTGCGCGGGCGTCGCGGCCGGGTCGGTCTTGCACAACACCGGCAGCGGGTCGGCGTGACGGGCGTTGGTGATCCAGGTCTTACGGCCATTGAGGACATAGAAATCACCGTCGCGGCAGGCCACGGTGGCGATTCCCTGCAGGTCCGTGCCGGCATCAGGTTCGGTCAGGGCTATTCCGGTACGGCGTACGCCGCTCGCCAGATCCGGCAGGTATCTCGTCTTCTGCTCCTCGGTGCCGTGCCTCGCGATCAGCCAGCACGACAGCGAATGGGAGCCGAGGATGCCGGCGATCCCCATCCAGCCTTTCGCGATCTCCTCGAACGTGAGGGCGAAACTGACCATGTCGGCGCCGAGACCGCCGTACTCCTCGGGCACGGTGAGGCCGAAGAGTCCCAGCTCCCGCATCGTCTCGACGATCTCGGCGGGGTAGCGGCCGGACGCCTCCCACTCCTGCGCGACCGGGCGGATCTCCCGGTCCACGAAGTCGCGGAGCACGTCCCGGAACATTCGCTGCTCGTCGTTGAGGTTGAAATCCATCGTCACTCCGTGAATACCTGTGGGTCGGAGCCCGGGACGAGCCGGACCGGCTGGTCGCAGTACGGGGCGGGGATGCCGATCAGGTGGGTCAGCACGATCGGGCCCTCGGTGAGGCGGACCCGGGCGAGCACGTACGGCTCCTCGGCGTGGTGCACGATCGTGAAACTGTCGACCGTGCCGCTGCCGATCGCCTCGACCTCGACCAGGTCGCCGCTGCCGCAGGTGGCACAGATCGGGCGCGGATGGAACTGGGCGGTACGGCAGGTCACACAGTGCTGGAGCATCATCGGTCCACCCCCAGCAGCACCGTGGCGTGGCTGGAGAAGATGCCGCCGGTGCCGTGGGCCAGCGCCGTCTGCGCGTCCCGGACCTGGCGGTCGCCGCACTCACCGCGCAACTGGCGGACCGCTTCGACCAGCAGCAGCACCCCGAACTGGCCGGGATGGCAGTAGGCCAGGCCACCTCCGGAGGTGTTGTGCGGGACAGTCGCGGACAGGCCCTCGCCCGGCTCGGCGAAACCGAGCGCCTCCAGGCCGAGCGGCACCGAGACGGTGAACGAGTCGTAGAGCTGCACCACGTCGACGTCGGCCGGGGTCAGGCCGGCCCGTTCGAACGCGCGGCGGCCCGAGTCGATCGCGCCGGTGCGCAGCAGGTCGGGGGCGGTGGCCATCCCGGTGTGGGTCAGCGCCTCGCCGTAGCCGAGCACCACGACCGGACGTTTCGGCAGGTCACGGGCCCGATCGAGGGAGGTCATCACGATCGCTCCGCCGCCGTCGGTGACCAGGCAGCAGTCCAGGCGGCCGAGCGGGGATGAGATTGCCGGCGCGTTCAGAACCTCGTCCACGGTCAGGGGCCCCTGGCCGTACGTCCATGCCCTGGGGTTGATCTGAGCCTTCGCGCGGGCAGCCACCGCGACCGTCGCGAGGTCCGCGCGGGTCAGGCCGTGCTCATGAAGGTAACGCTGAGCGACCATCGCGTAGTAGGAGATCGGGTAGAGCGGCCGGTACGGGGCCTCCCAGGTGGCTTCCGGGGTGCCCTCGTCGTAGGCGGCGGTGAGTTTGCGGCTGCGGGCCGAACGCTGGTCCGAGGCGTAGGAGATCACCACAGTGCTGCACTGACCTGCGGCGATGGCCTGGGCGGCGCGGGCCACGTACATCTCGAAGACCGCGCCACCGGCGAAGGTGGAGTCGCACCAGGACGGTTGCAGGCCCAGCCAGTCAGCGAGCTGGGTCGCCGAGAAACGGGAGATGCCGTTGGTGGCGATGCCATCGACGTCACCCAGGGTGAGGCCGGCGTCGTCGAGGGCCCTGGTCACCGCCTGGGTCTGGAGTTCCAGGATCGTCTTGCCGGTCCGGCCGAGGTCACATTCGGCGGCGCCGGCGATGGCGACGCCGGTCATGGCAGCTGGACGGTGGCGCTCGCCGGCGCCACCGCGATCCGGCCGGCGCCGGTCTCGACGCGCAGGTCCAGCTCCACCCGGCCCGGCTCCTCGCTGCTGATCCGGCCGAGGCAGCGGATGGTCTCGCCGGCGAAGACCAGGTTCTTGAACCGGAAGCTGAGCGCGGTGACGACCGCGTCCGGGCCGAACCATTCGCGGAGGGCGATCGCCAGGTAGGCGCCGAAGACCTGGCCGTCGACCACCGGGCGGTCGAGGTTCCGGTCCTTCAGGTAGGCCGTGTCGTAGTGGAGCCGGTGCCAGTCCCAGGTCGCGCCCGCGTAGGCGATCATGTCCGGCAGCTCGATGGTGCGCTCGAACACCAGCTCATCGCTCGACATGGATCAGCGTCTCCTCGTTGACGGCCAGGACCCGGTCGTTCTGGTCGGTGTACGTCGCCACCGAGGTCACCACCAGCATCCGTTTCCCGGCGCCGGTCACCCGCTCGGTCATGTCAGCCAGCCTCCAGCGGGCGGTGATCACGTCGTCCGGGCCGACCGGGCGCTCGAAGCGGTACGAGTTCCCGCCCCGCACCAGCCGTGTGCCGGGGACGTCCAGATGCCAGCCGTGCCCGGCGTAACCGTCGGCGTCGCGGGGCAGGTTCGCGTACTGGTTCGTCTCGCAGATCAGCGTCGGCGGCGCCACGTCACCGTTCAGATGCGCCGGATCGGTGTCGCCGGTGGCCAGCGCGAAGTAGCGGATCGCGGCCCGGCCCAGCGGCTCCGGAGCGACGTACACCCGTTCCTCGCCGATCCGCGCCCGGAGCGCCTCGGTCAGCAGCGTCATCCGAGCACCGCCGTCGGGACCGTCTCCAGCAGGAACTCCGGGCGCAGCAGAGCCGAACAGACCACCGAGGTGACCACCGCGTTCGGGAAGTGCTTCGCTCGCAGGAAGTTCGTGCGCGGGTAGCCGGCGACCGCCTCCGGGGTGAGGTATTCGGCCAGGTGGACGACGTTCTCGCCGGTGGCGCCGGCCTCGGCCAGAACCGTCTCGATGCTCCGGTAGACGAACGCGGCCTGACCGACCAGGTCGTCCTCGTGGATGGCCCGCTGGCTCACCGGGTCCAGTGCGCCGAAGCCGGCCAGGAAGATGTTCCGGCCCGCCCGTACCGCCGGCTTGTAGGTGAGGGTGTCGTAGCGGGCCCAGCCCGGGTTGAGGGCGGTCAGCGGCCCGGTCGCGGCGACCGCGTCCAGGGACACCTGTGCGCCCGGCGTCACCGGGACGTCGACCAGGATGCCCGCCGCGCCCGGGTGCACCGGCCCCTGGAGGAGGTCCCGCCGCGGTCGGCCGCACCGCGGATACTCGGCGCGCGTGGCGGTGGCCGTGTAGTCGACCGTCCGGACCAGGGCGCCGGTGTCCAGGCCGGCCGTCGCCAGCAGGGTGGCGATCCGCTCCAGGCACCAGCGGTACTGGTCGCGGAAGTCGCCGTCGGTCGTGTGCACGCTCGGCAGGTAGGCGATACCGCCGGCCACCCGGATCACGTCGTCGCCGTCGGTGAACAGGTCACCGCCGCCGGGGTGGGTGATGACGGCGACCGCATACGGCACCTCCCAGCCGATGATCGTCTCGACCGGCACCCGCGAGACCGGGACCTGGTGACCGCCGAGTGCGGCGAACCGGGCCGCGTCCAGCAACGCCGGGTCGGCGAGCGCCGCCGTGGTGACGTACTCGGTCACGTGGACGATGTCACCCACCGGCACGTCGAGGTGGTGGTAGCCGGGCACCGCCGGCAGGTACACGGTCACTTCAGACACCCTTCGATCGCATCGAGCAGAGCCGCGGGGCCGTCTGCGGCGAAGACAGCCGGGGCGCCGGGGCCGAGATTCGCGGCGGCCTTGGTGCGCACGCCGCCGCCGGCCGGCCGTTCCACCCGCGCCACCCGCCCGTCACCTGCGACGATGCCCGGAGCATCGGCGGCGACCACGTCGGCGGCGCCGGTCACGACGGTGATGCGGGCCGCGAGGTCCTGCACGTCGGAGCGGTCCAGGTCCTCGAACGTGTCCAGATCCACCCAGCCGTCGATGACCATCGCGGCGACACACCAGTAGACGCTGAACTTCGCCTCGTAGGCGCTCCGCGGCCGCCGCTTCTCCAGGCCACCGACGATCGGCACGGCATCCGGGTGCAGGGTGACAGTGAGAGCCGACGGCGCCGAACCGGTGAACTCCCCGGCCGCATCGATCGACGCGTGGGTGAGCTGGCAGGCCGGATACGGCTTGATCCCGATCCGCGTCGCCTCCCAGCGCCCACCCCCGCGTGCCGCCCTACGGTCCGAATCCGACCGCAGCCCGGCACACTCCGCCACCCCCACACTGCGTGGTGACGCGCGGTCCGAATCCGACCGCGGCCCGGCACGCTCCGGCACACCCACGTCGCGTGGTGACGTGCGGTCCGGATCCGACCGCGGCCCGGCGCACTCCGGCACACCCACGTTGCGTGGTGACGTGCGGTCCGGATCGGACCGTAGGTCGGCACGCTCGGGGGTGGGCAGGTCGCCGAGCAGGACGGATCGGTCCGGGGAGCGGCCGGTCATGGTGCGGAACAGGCCGTACTCGCCGTCGAGGGCGCCGGCCGGTCCGGTGGCTCCGGCTGCGGCGAGCCGGGCGGCGAGGATGCCGTTGGCCGCCGCGATGCCCGGATGCAGCTGTTTCGTGCTCGCCGGGCTGTGCAGGAACTCCAGCAGACCGCTCGCCCCGCTGGCTGCGATGCCGATCGCGTGCACGAGGCGTGTCTCGTCGAGCCCGAGAAGCCGGCCGGCGGTCACGGCCGCGCCGATCACTCCGCACATCGACGTGGCGTGCAGGCCACGCGCATGGAATCCGTGCGGCGCCGCCGCGCCGAGCCGGCAGACGATCTCCAGACCCGCGGCCAGAGCGGTGATCATGTCACTGCCGCGGGCCCCGGTCTGCTCCCCCACAGCAAGCGCCACGGGTACGGTCACCGCGCTCGCATGTACCAGCCCGCCCGCATGCGTGTCGTCGAAGTCCAGGGCGTGCACAGCCACGGCGTTACCGAAGGCCGCGGCCACCGCGCCGACACGCTCACCGCTGAACAGTCGTGCTTCCGGCGGCCCACCGAGCCCACGGGCAACCGTGAGTGCAGGGTCGGCGGCACCGCGACGGATGCCGGCGACGCCACATCCGACGGCATCGATCAGATGCTCCCGAACCGCCTCGACGACCACATCCGGCAGTCCATCTGCGTCAAGTCCAGCTGCCCACCGCGCCAGCACGACAGCAGCGGGCTCCTCCAGATCCGAATCAACATCGACCGAATCAACGTTGATCGCGTCAACATCAACCGAGTCAACATTGACCGAATCAGAATGGATCGAATCAATATCGACCGGATCATAATGGACCGAATCAGCATCGACCGAATCAGCATCGACCGAATCAAGGTTGATCGCGTCATGGTTGATCGCGTCGTTGTTGATCGCGTCGTTGTTGATTGGGTCGTTGTTGATTGGGTCGACGTTCAACGCGGCGGCTGGTGGGGTGGGGACGGCTGTCATTCGGGTGCCTTGCCGAAGGCTCCCGCGGTGCGGAGACGGTTGAGGTGATGCTCGTCGTAGCCGAGCAGGTCGGCCACGTAGGTGAGGTCTTCGCCTCGGCGTGGGGCCCGGCGGTACACCGGAGGCACCGCACCGACGCGGACCGGGGAGGCGATCTGGCGGACCGTTCCCCAGTGCGGGTGCTCGGTCTCGACGATCAAGCCCCGGGCCAGCGTGTGCGGGTCGCGGAGAGCGGCCGCCACGTCGTTGACCGGGCCGCACGGGATGCCCGCCGGTTCCAGCAGGGCCAGCCACTCGTCGGTGGTCCGGGTCGCGAACGTCTCCTCCAGCAGTGGCAGCAGCACGTCGGCGTGGGTTCGGCGGTCGGCGAACGTCGCGAAACGCGGATCGGTCAGGGCCGGCACGTCGAGGACGGCCACCAGACGCTGCCAGAACTTCTCCTTGGCGCAGCCGACCACCACCCAGCCGTCCGCCGACGGGAACAGCTGGAACGGCACCAGCGACGGGTGGGCCGAATAGCGGGTGCGGACCGGTTCGAACCCGGCGTTCAGGTGCCAGGCCGCCGGATAGGTGAGCATCCCGACCGCGGTGTCGAAGAGGCTCAGGTCGCAGTCCATGCCGTGGCCGTCGCGGCGGGCCGCGTGCACCCCGGCGAGCAGGGCGATCGCGGCGACGAACCCGCCCGAGTAGTCGACGATGGACAGCCCGGACTTGGCCGGTGGGCCGCCCGGTTCGCCGGTCAGGTCCATCCAGCCGGCCAGGCCCTGCAGGATGTAGTCGTAGCCGGGCTGGGCCGCCCGCGGGCCGGTCATCCCGAACCCGGTCAGCGAACAGCAGACGATGCTCGGGTTGACGTGTTTCAGCTGGTCGTACGTGATGCCGATGTTGGCCGGGACGTCGCCGCGCAGGTTGGACCAGACCGCGTCGGAGTGGCGGACCAGGTCCTCGAAGACCTCCCGGCCGGACGTGGTGGCCAGGTCCAGCGACAGCGAGCGCTTGCCCCGGTTGAACGTCTCGAAGAACAGCGAGTCCTCGCCGTGGGCGTAGGGCGGCACGTACCGGCCGACGTCGCCGCCGGTCCCCGGCTCCTCGATCTTGATGACGTCGGCGCCGAGGTCGGCCAGGTGCATCGAGCCGAACGGGCCGGCGCCGTACTGTTCGACGGCGATGATCCGGATGTCCTCAAGTGGCCTCATCACACGCTCCCCACGAGGTCGAGCAGGCGGTTCTGGGCAGATCGCACCTCGCCGGGCGGCAGGCCGTAGGAGGGCGGCGAGAGTTTGATCGCGTCGGCGAGGCCGTGGTACTCGGTCAGCCGGGCGAGGCACTGGTCCGGGGTGCCGGCGATCGTGTACGCGTCGACCATCGCGTCCGGGATCAGGTAGCCGAGCGAGTCGGCGGGACGGCCGGAGCGCAGGGCCTCGGTGGCTGTCGCACAGGTCTCGCCGAAGCCGGCGGCCTCGAACATTCCGGCGTAGGAGCGGACCGACGCGTAGAAGCCGACCACGTTGGCGGCGCGGCGGCGAGCCACCGCCGGATCGGCGTCGACCGAACAGCAGGCCGCGGCGACGACATCGAAACCCGGCAGCACGGCGGAGACCGGGCCGGGCGGCGCGGCGGCGGCCGGGCCCGAGAGCGCGGCGCGGGCGCGGCCGGTGAGCAGGGCGGGCCGGATGCGGTCGCGGAGTTCGGTGGGTGGGCACAGTTCGTGGGCGATCCAGCCGTCGGCGATCTCACCGGCCAGCGTGACCATGGCCGGGCCCACCCCGGCCAGGTAGATCGGGAGGTGTTCGCGCGCCGGCGGGTACGGCCGTCGCCATCCGCGGACCCGGATCGACCGGACGCCCTCGTGGACGATCGGGTCGGCGCCGGCGAGGACGGCCCGGATGATCGCCACGGTGTCGCGTAGCCGGGGCGCCGGGCGTTCGAACTCGGCGCCGTGCCAGTCCTGGTTGAGGCGGGCCACTCCGGTGCCGAGGCCGAGCCGGAACCGGCCGGCGGAGAGTTCGTCGAGGTCGGCTGCGGCGAGGGCGGTCAGCATCGGGCTCCGGGCGAAGGCGAGCGCGATGCCCGTACCGATGCCGATGCGATGTTGATTTTGATCTTGGGGTTGACCTGTTCCGGCGGCGAGGGCGGCTGCCGTGGTGAAGGCGTTGCGGTGCAGCTCGGGCGCCCAGACGACGCCGGCGCCGGCCGACTCGGCGGCCCGGGCGGCGATGACCAGCTCGGCCATCGTCTCGCCCCACGGCTGCACGTCGAGGCGCACTACTGAGCCCCTGGCCCGTGGCCGCGCTTGTAGGTGAGCATGGTGCGGGTCCAGGTGATGACGTCGACGCCGTCCTGGTTGAAACCGGTGGTGAAGACCTTGACGATGCCGGCGTACGGCCGCGACTTCGACTCACGCAGCTCCAGCACCGTCGACCGGGCGTAGATGGTGTCGCCGACGAAGACCGGGGCGGGCATGTCGATCTTCTCCCAGCCGAGGTTGGCGAACGCGTGCTGGCTGACGTCGGGCACCGACAGGCCGGTCACGATCGCCACCGTGAGGGTGGAGTTGACCAGCAGCTTCTTATACGGCGTGCGGGCCGCGTAGTCGGCGTTGAAGTGGCTCTGGTTGGTGTTCAGCGTCAGCAGCGTGAACCACGTGTTGTCCGCTTCGGAGATGGTGCGGCCGAGCGGGTGGCGGTACGTGTCACCGACGGTGAAGTCCTCGTAATAGCGGCCGAGCATGCGGCGAAGCTAGCACTTGTTTCGCACAGTGAAAAGGTGTTTCCATTGGCCGTATGCTCGAGATCTTCCTCTACCTGCACATCGTGCTCATGGTCTTCTGGCTCGGCGGCGACCTGGGAGTCTTCTACTCCAGCCGGTACGTGATCGATTCGTCGCTGACCCCGGCCGCCCGGCACACCGCCCTGAAGATCATGCTGGGTCTGGATCTCGGGCCGAAGATCTGCCTGATCCTCTTCCTGCCCAGCGGCCTGACCCTGATGTCGCTCGACGCGCACGGCGCCGAACTGTGGGGCGTTCCGCTGCTGCCCTGGTGGCTGCTCGTGCCGATCTGGATCTTCGCGTTCGTCTGGGTGTGGCTGATGTGGACCGACCACCACGAGCCAGGAAAGCACCCGGCCGTGAAGCGGGTCGACTGGGCGATCCGGATCGCGGTGGTGGCCGGCATGTTCGGCGCCGGCGTCTTCACCCTGGTCGCCGCCGAGCCGTTCGGCGTCACCACGAACCCGAAGTGGCTGGGCGGCAAGGTCATCCTCTACGCCCTTGCGATCGCAGCCGGGCTGGGCATCCGGCGGCAGCTCAAACCGTTCGGCGCGGCCTTCTTCGGCAAGGTGATGACCGGGACGGCGACCGGCGAGGACAACGCGATCGTCACGCGCAGTGTCAACGGCTGCCTCCCGTACGTCTGGGTGATCTGGGGCTCGGTGCTCCTCGCCGGACTGCTCGGAGTCGCCAAGCCCCTGGCGAACCTCTAGCCACCCCTTCTAGCTGGGGCGGTAACCGAGTTGCGCGCTGATCCGGCCGGCCGCCCCGAGCAGGTCGGTGACCGCCTGCTCGGTGTCCGGCCGGAACCGCAGCGCCGGCCCGGCCAGGCTGATCACGGCGACCACCCGGGCGTCGTGGTCGAAGATCGGGGCGGCGATCGACGCGGCCCCGGCCTGGCGCTCGCCGAGCGACGTCGCATACCCCCGCTTGCGGATGACCGCCAGATCCTTACGCAGCTTCGCCGGGTCGACGATGGTCTTGTCGGTGATCGCTTCGAGGGGGTGCCGGGAGACGTAGGCGTCCACCTCGAAGTCCGGCAGGAACGCCAGGAACGCCTTGGACGAGGCGCCGGCGTTGAGCGGGAACGGGATGCCGAGGCTCACCTCGAGGCGCAGCTCCTGGTCGGGGACCACCTGGTCGACGTAGAGCCGGGTGTCGCCGCGCCGCAGCGACAGCGTGGCCGTCTCGTGGGTGCGCTCGGAGAGGTGCTTGAGCTCGGGCGCGGCCATCGCACGGACGTCGGTGCGGGCCAGGTAGGCGCGGCCCAGCGCGACGGCGGCGTGCCCGAGGGCGTAACGGCGGGTGGCCGGGTCGACGGTGATCAGCTCACGGCTGCGCAGCGCGGTGAGGATGCGGTGCACGGCGGCCTTGGTCAGGCCGAGGGCGGTGGCGATCTCGGTCACGCCGAGGTCGGGCTGGTCGGCGCGGCCGAAGTAGAGCAAGACGTCCATGGCCCGCTCGACGGCGGCGATGGAGCGCGACTGGCTCTCTTCTTCGCCGGGCGCGGGAGAGCCAGGCGCGGGAGACGAAGGCGTTGGCACAGCGAAACCCCCATGGAACAGGTACGGAACAAACCTTGCCGAACTCTAGCCTGCCATTTCGCACAGCGGAACGACGTACCGCTGCGCGGTTGACAGGGCACCCTGCCCGTCGTTACGTTCAGCGTAACGACGTTTCCTAGAGCGAAACAGCCCCACCGGAACGGAGTGTATGAGTGCCGGTCGACAGCACGACCTTCCGATCCGTGCTCGGACAGTGGCCGAGCGGTGTCTGCCTGGTGACCACGGTCGGCCCGCACGGGATGCACGGCATGACCGCCAGTTCATTCTCCTCCGTGAGCCTCGATCCGCCGATGGTCTCGGTCTGTCTCGGCAACCATCTGCCCAGCCGGGCGCTGCTGGGTGAGGCGGGCCGGTTCGCGATCAGCTTCCTCGGCCGGGACCAGGCGCACATCGGCCGCCGCTTCGCCGGGCAGGACCGCAACGTCACCGACCGGTTCGCCGGCCTCGACTGGACCATCACGCCGAACGGCTGCCCGGTTCTCAGCGAGGCGGTGGCCTGGCTGGACTGCACCGTCGCGCACGCCTACCCGGGTGGCGACCACACCATCTTCGTCGGCGCGGTGACCGGGGCGGCGCTGCCGCGGGTCACCGCGCCACTGCTCTTCCACTCGCGCAACTGGCGGCAGCTCGCCGACCCGCTGCCGCAGGAGGTCACCACCCGGCTGCACGGCGAGGGCGGCTGCTTCGAGTTCTCCGCCGACAGCCCGCCGTCGGCCGAGGTGGTCCGGGCGGCGAAACAGTCGGGTGTCACGGTCGTCGGCTACGTGCCCGACGCCTTCGACCCGGACCGCGAGGACGAGGTGCTGGCCTGCGTCGACGCGCTCGCCGCGCTCGGCTGCGACGAGATCGGCTGCGCCGAGTCGGCGCAGACCCCGGCGTCGCCGCTCCAGGTCCGGCGGGTGCTCCAGGACGCCACGGCCCGGGCCCGCCCGGCCGTGCTCCGGGTGCGGCTCTCCGGCGACAACCGCCTCGCCCTGGTCAACGCGCTCGTCGCGATGAAGAGCGGGGTGTCCTGCTTCGACGTCGTCGCCGCCGGCTCCAGCTCGTCCGGCCTGCCGCTCGACGACCTGCTCCACCTGTCCCGCCAACTCGAGGTCGCCGGCCCGCCCGGCCTCGCCCAGATCAGGGAGTGACACGATGGCCGACCGGCTCATCGGCGAGAAGCTCGTCGACGACATGACAGTCGAGGAGAAGGCCCGCGCCGCCCTCGTCGAACAGGTGCTGCCCGCGCTGCGCGCCAAGGCCGACCAGGCCGACCGGGACGGCGCGTTCCCACGCGAGCACATCGACCTGCTCCGCGACGCCGGGCTGATGGGCCTGATCGTGCCCGAGGAGTACGGCGGCCTCGGCGGCACCCTGCGTGACCTGGCCGCCGCCACCTACGCGATGGGCAGCGCCTGCCCGTCGACGGCGCTGGCCTTCTTCTTCCACAACACGTCCGCGTCGCGTGGCCTGCTGCCCCTCGAAGCGATCGAGTCGGAGCTGTTCGCCGACGACGAGGTGCCGGTGGTCAAGGCGTTCGCCGAGAAGGTGCTGCGCCTGATGTCCGGCGGCACGTGGCTGGCCAACTTCGCCAGCGAGTCGGTCAAGTCGAGCAGCGCCAACATCGCGATCGCGACCACGGCTTCCTATAAAGAGCGCGACGGCGTCAAGGGCTGGGAGATCACCGGCGAGAAGTCGTTCGGCTGCGCCACCGGGATCGCCGACTACTACCTGGTCACCGCCCGGCTCGACGGCTACGACACGGCTGACGGGCTGGTCATGTTCCTGGTGCCGCGCGACGCCGAGGGGGTCACCGAGCGGCCGTTCTGGGACGGGCTCGGCATGCGCGGCAGCGCCAACCACGGCATCCGCCTGGACCGGGTCTTCATCCCGCAGGAGGACTCGCTCACGGTGCCGGGCGCGTTCGTGAAGATGCTGCAGTGCAGCCGGGGCAGCTTCGTCGGCAACCAGCTGGCCATCACCGCGGTCTACGTGGGGGCGGCGCAGGGCGTCTACGACGACACGCTGGGCCGGCTGACCCGCAAGACGTTCGCCGACACGGGACGGTCCATCGCCGAATCACCCATGCACCAGGTGATCATCGGCGACATGACGGAGAACCTGGAACGGGCGTACCTGTGGCTGCGCCGGCAACTGCTGCTGGAGACCTGCGAGCCACCGATCGCCACCAAATCCGAGGTGTACGCGCAGTGGCGGATCGCCAAGGGCAGCATCTGCCAGGCCGCCTTCGACGTGGCGATCGGCGCGCTGAAGGCGTCCGGCACGTCGAGCGCGACGATGAACGGCACGGTCGGCCGGGCGCTGCGTGACCTGTCGATGGGCCTGGTCATGACGTTCCCGCCGGAGCGCGGCCGCCTCGAGGCGGCGTCGGTGATCACCAGCAACAAGGCCAACGAGCTGTTCGCGAACGTGGCCTCGTGAAAGACCTCGTCAACGGTACGTGGGAAGCCTGCGCCACCCCGGTCGGCGTGGATCTGGAGAACCCGGCCACCAGTGAGGTGACCGGCCCCGCCCTGGGTTCGTCGACCGCCCGCACCGAGGAGGCGCTGGCCGCCGCCGACGCTCTGGGTGCGTGGGCCGCCCCGGTCGAGGAACGCGCGGACATCCTGGACCGGATCGCCGCCGCGGTGGCCGGCGCCGCCCCGGAGATCACCGCGCTGGAGTCGCGGGCGACAGGTGTCCCGATCCGGCAGACCACCCCGCTCGGGATGATCCTGGCCGGCGCGTTCGCCCTGGCCGCCAGCCAGCTCCGGCTCGGCATCCTGACGTCGACGGCGGTCCGTGAGGACGGCCGCGAGGTCCTGGTCGAGCGTCTGCCGTGGGGCCCGGCCGCCTGCCTGGTCCCGTGGAACGCGCCCGCCCCGATGGCCGCCCACAAGGTCGCCAACGCGCTGGCCGCCGGCTGCCCGACGATCCTCAAACCCAGCGAGTACGCCCCGTTCGGCACCGAACGCCTGGCCGAGGTGATCGACGCCGTGCTGCGCGACGCAGGCGCCCCGCCCGCGCTGTTCCAGCTGCTGCACGGTGGCGCCGAGGTGGGCGCGCGGATCGTGTCCGACCCGCGGATCCGGGCGGTGTCGTTCACCGGCGGTCTCGGCGGTGGCCGGGCCGTGGCGGCCGCGTGCGCCTACGACATCAAACCGGTGCAGCTGGAGCTGGGCGGCAACAACGCGCTGATCGTGCTGCCGGACGCCGACGAAGCCATCGCCGCCCGCGCCGCCGCCGACCTGCTGACCACGCTGAACGGCCAGTGGTGCCGGGCTCTGGGCCGCCTGATCGTGCCGGCCGGCCGGGAGCAGGCTCTTGCAGACGCGGTTCTGTCCCGGATGAACGAGATGACCGCGGGCGATCCCGCCGATGAGGCCACGGACTACGGGCCTCTGATCCATTCCGGACACCGTGCAGCCGTGATCAAGGCTCGCGATGATCTCGGTGGGGTGATCAACGAGTCGACTCTGACCGGCCCCGGCAACACCCTCGCCCCCGCGCTCGTCCTCGGCGCCGACCCCGCTCGTACCACCGAGGAGATCTTCGGCCCGGTCGCGGCGGTGCACGGCTACGAGACGGTCGACGAGGCGGTGGCGCTGGCCAACGGCACCCGCTACGGCCTGGAGGGCTACGTCTTCGGCGCCGACGAGGAGGCCGCCCTGGCCGTCGCGAAGCGGGTCCGGGCCGGCGAGGTCAAGGTCAACGGGTCGTCGGTGATGAGCCTGCACCTGTTCACCCCACGCCCGGCGTGGGGCATCTCCGGGTACTCGGAGGAGGGCACCGCGGAGACGCTTCTGTTCTTCACCAACCCGCGTGTGGTTGGCGTCGAGAACGGTTTCGCGCTACACAGCCGGTCATGACTGCTTCCGCTTTGCGAGCGATCCTCGCCTCCGACCGGGTCACCCACGTGCCCGGCGTCTACGACCCGGTCACCGCGGCGCTCGCGGTGGCGGCCGGGCACCGGGCCGTGCACCTGTCCGGGGCGGCCGTCTCGGCGATCATGCTGGGCCGGCCGGACCTCGGGTTCGTGCACGGCACACAGATCGCCGACCGGGCGTCCACCCTGGTCCCGGCGCTCGGCGACATCCCGCTGATCGCCGACGCGGACACCGGCTACGGCAATCCGCTGCATGCGGTGTGGACGGCTCTCGCGTACGCCCGGGCCGGCATCTCCGGTCTGCACCTGGAGGATCAGGCCAGCCCGAAACGGTGTGGGCACCTGGCCGGCAAGGAGATCATCGACATCGGCGAGGCGGCCGCGAAGATCACCGCCCTGGCCGATCAGGCGCCGAACATCGTGGTGATCGCCCGCACCGACGCGTACTCGGTCCGTGGCCTCGACGAGACGATCGTGCGCTGCCGGGCCTACGCCGAAGCCGGGGCGGACGCCGTGTTCCCGGAGGGCGTGGACAGCCTCGACGAGCTGAAGCTGGTGCACCGGGCGCTTCCGGGCGTACCCCTGGTGATCAACCGCAGTGAGGCCGGCGGCAGCCGGCCCGTGCTCTCCGACGCCGACCTCGCCGAAGTCGGTGTCCGCCTGGTCCTGCACCCGGTGGCGGCCCTGCTCGCCGCGATGCGGGCGGCGTCGCTCGCCTACCGCGCCATCGCCGACGGCGGCACCGCCGAACCCGTCGACCGGATGCCGTGGGCCGCGTTCACCGCCCTCGTCGGTCAGGACGAGGCCCTCGACCTCGACGCCCGCTACGTCCCCGGGAGATTGCAGACGTGAACCGCATTCTGATCGCCGGCGCCGGGCCGGTCGGGCTCACCGCGGCCCTCGCCCTCGCCCGCCGCGGCTTCGCCGTCACCGTCCTCGAATCCGGGGACGGACTGGCCGCCGAGTCGCGCGCCTCCACCTTCCACCCGCCGACCCTGGAGATGCTCGACGACCTCGGCGTCGGCGCGGAACTGCACGAACGCGGGCTGCTGTCGCCGACGTTCGCCTACCGGGACCGCGCCGAGGGCCTGATCGCGATGCTCGACCTGGCGGTTCTCGGCAACGACACCCGTTTCCCCTACCGGTTGCAGTGCGAGCAGTCGAAGCTCACGCCGATCCTGCTCGCGCATCTGCGCCGGTTCGCCGACTTCGAGATCGAATTCGGTTTCCAGGTGACCGGGGTCGGGCAGAAGGCGGACGGCGTCATCGTGACCGCCGCCGACGGGCGTGCGGAGACCGGTGACTGGCTGATCGGGGCGGACGGGGCGCACTCGGCGACCAGGCGGGCCACCGGGGTCACCTTCGACGGCATCACCTATCCGGAACGGTTCCTGGTCGCGTCGGTCGACGAGGAGCTCACCGGCTGGCTGGACGATCTGGCCGCGGTCAACTACGTCTTCGACCCGGTCGAGTGGTGCGTGCTGCTGCGCACCCCCGACCACTGGCGGGTGCTGCTGCCGACTCCGGTGGAGACGCCCGACGAGCAGGAGTACGCGCGTCTCGACTCGCGGCTGCGCGGCGTCCACGACCCCGGCCGGCCGTGGCGGATCGCGCACGCCAGCATGTACCGGGTCCATCAGCGGGTCGCCACGTCGTTCCGGACCGGGCGGGTGCTGCTCGCCGGAGACGCGGCGCACGTCAACAACCCGCTCGGCGGGCTCGGCATGAACTCCGGCATCCACGACGCCGTCGCGTACGCCGAGGCTCTCGCCACCGGTGACGACGCCACCGTCTGGGCGGCCGCCACCGACCGGCGGCGGATCGCCCTCGAATACGTGCAGAGCGTCTCCCACCAGAACTACGAACGCCTCCGCGCCACCGACCCGGACGCCCGCGCCGCGCATCTCGACGGTCTGCGCGCGACCGCCGCCGATCCGGCCCTCGCCCGGCAGTCGCTGCTGCGCAGCTCCATGATCGCCTCCTTGCGGCGGGTCCCGGCATGAACGCGGCTTCCGGCCTCCGGTCTCTCCTCAAACCCCGCGGCGGTACGGGCATCGCGCCCCGTGGCCGGGCGGACACCGGCACGCGCCTGGGGATTTCCCGATGAGTACTCCGATCGGCGGGGCGGGGGTCATCGCCCGGGAGAACCCCGCCCGTACCACCGAAATCGTCGGGGTGGTGGCTGAGACGCCGGCGGCAGCGGTCTCGGAGATCGTCCGCGAAGCGGACGCTGAGCAGCGGAAATGGGCCACCCGGGAGTTGCCGGAGCGACTCGCGGTGTTGAGCCGGGCCGCCGTGGCGATCGAGGACGCCGTCGAGGAACTGGCCACCCTCCTCGCCCGCGAGTCCGGCAAGGTGATCGGGGACTGCCGTGGCGAGATCGGCTTCGCGGTCCGCTACCTGCGGTGGGTGGCCGAGCACGCGCCCGCCGCCTACGCCGACCGGGTCGTCGACGACGAACTCGGCCGGATCGTCGAGCAGCGCAGACCCTACGGGGTGGTCGCCGCGATCACGCCATGGAACGCGCCGGTCATCCTCACGGTGCTGAAGCTCGCCCCGGCCCTCGCGGCCGGGAACGCGGTCGTCGTCAAACCGTCGCCGCTCGCGCCGCTGACCGTCTCCCGGGTGATCGCGCTGTTCGAGGCGCCGGTCCGGGTCGTGCACGGCAGCGCCGACACGGGAGCGGCGCTGGTCGGGCACGAACTCGTCCGCAAGGTCGCGTTCACCGGCGGCTCGCCGGGCGGCCGGGCGGTCGCCGCGCTCGCCGGGGACCGGCTCACCCCGTCGGTCCTGGAGCTGGGCGGCAACGACCCGGCGGTGTTCCTGGACGACGCCCCGTTCGACGACGACACCGTCGACCGGCTGGTGATGGCGAGTTTCGCGACCAGCGGCCAGGTGTGCATGGCGGCGAAACGGCTCTACGTCCCGGCGTCCCGGCTGGACTCGTTCGTCGAGGCCTACCTGGCCGCCGCCGGCCGGGTCCTGGTCACCGGCGACCCGCTCGCCGACGGCGTGACCATGGGCCCGGTGATCTCGGCCGCCGCCCAGCGAGCCGCCATCACCCTGCGCGGCGGCCCTGCCCTCCCGGCGCTTTCCGGCGGCGGGACCGTGCACGACCTCGGCCGGTTCGACGGCGATCCGGAGACCGGCTACTTCGTCCGGCCGGCGCTGGTGGCCGGCCCCGATCCGGCGTCGCCTCTCGTCGCCGCGGAACAGTTCGCGCCGATCGTGCCGGTGCTCGGCTACACCTCCGAGGAACAGGTGCTGGCCGCCGCGAACGCCGGCGAGCTCGGCCTCGGCGCCTCGGTGTGGAGCGCCGACGAGGAGCGGGCGTTCGCGTTCGCGCGGCGGTTCGAGGCCGGTTTCACGTTCGTCAACACGCACAACCGCACCGGCATGAGCCTGCGCGCCCCGTTCGGCGGTGTGAAGCGCTCCGGCTGGGGCCGCGAATACGCCGGCGAGGGCCTCGCCGAGTACGTCCAGACCTGCGTGATCCATGCGCCGGCCGCGTTCCGTCCGGGCGCCGGGCCGGTCTCGGGTGGCCCGTCGGCGTACCCGGCGGGCTGATGTAGACGCCGCGAACCGTGACCGCCCGGGCGCAGAAGAGAGGGCTGCCGCCCGGCCCGGTCACGGTTCGCGGTCCCCACCAGAGCCAGCCGGACACCACCACGAAGCGGGAGCGGATCATGAAGCTGGGACGTGGGACCGCCGCGTTCGCCGTGGCGCTGCTGCTGGGTGGGTGCGCCTGGCTGGAGCCACCGATCGACGAGTCGGAGCTCGCCGACCCGGCGCTCGGGCCCGCCGAGGAACTGCTGCGATCGGTGCCCGGTGCGGGTGCGCCCGCCTACCGGTTCACCATCGGCGGCGGTGGGTCCTGCATGCGCGCCGAAGGTGTGGCCGACATCGCCGGGGAGGCCTTCCAGCTGACGATCACCATGGACGGGCCGGAAGCCGGCAGCAGCATCAGCATGGGGTTCCTGGTGCTGGGCGAGGAGACCTGGATCCGGCTGCGCCTGGAACCGGCCGCGATCGGCGAGCAGCTCGGCATCCCGGACGGGTGGGTGGCGTTCGATCCGGAGCGGGTCGAGTCGTTCCGGATCGAGGCGGACGGCGGCGGGACGGATCCGGTCGGGGCCGGGGACCTGCTGGCGAACGCGGCCGGGGTGGCCCGGGCCGGGAACCGGAGATACTCCGGAACCCTCGATCTCACCAAGGTGACCGACCCGATGCTGCTCAGCGCCGAGCAGGTGACGGCGCTGGGCGAGGCCGCGACGTCGGTGCCGTTCACCGCGAGCGTCGACGCCGGGGGCCGGCTGTCCGCGCTGACCACCCAGATCCCGGCCGGCGGTGGGAAGGCCGGTGGCACGTGCCGGATCGCGTTCACCGACTACGGCAAGGCGGCCACCCCGGCCGCGCCGGTGGCAACGGATCGCAGCGAAGAGGCCGAGGAGAAGATCTACGAAATCCTGAGTAGCTGACGAACGGCCAGCATTGACAGGATTTTCGCGGGCTGGTAGGCGTACACGGCAAAAAATATGATTTGCGGCGTCCAGTGAGACCGACTCCCCCGGAGCCACCCTTGCGCCTCTACCGACGCGTCGCCGGCCTGGCCGCTGTCACCGCCCTCAGCCTCGGAGCCGCCGCCTGCGGGATCGCGGAAGCCGCCGTCGACGCGGCCGCGGCCGCCACCCCGGTCGGCAAGCTGGTGGCCGCGGCCCCGGATGAGGCAACGCCGGCCTTCGCGTTCGCCACCAAGGGCGCGTGCGTGGGGACCATCTCCGGAGTGGTCGACCCGGCGGCGAAGGCAGCCCGGGCATCGACCACCGCGACGGTTCCGCGAGTGGGCTCGGTCACGATGAGCTATCTCCTGATCGGCGAGGACAAGTCCTTCTTCAGCATCGCCTTCAAACCGGCGTCACTGCACGCCGCCAACGGCGTCCCGAAGGGCTGGCACAAGGTCGATCCGGCAAAGGTCGGCGAGGCGTCCCGGCAGATGCTGGTCTACGGCCCCAAGATCCTCGACCCGCTCGGAGTCGGCGGTCTCGCCTCGGTGGCGTCGAACGTGTCCCAGGACGGCACGAAGTTCACCGGGACGGTCGACATGACCAGGATCCCGCAGGACGAACGGATCCTGCCGGTCACCACCATGACCAAGCTCGGCGACCGGGCGAAGGCCGTGCCGTTCGAGGCGATCGTCGACGAGGCCACCGGGACCACGACGAGCTTCAAGCTCAGCCCGCCGGATGCGAAGTCGTGCACCGCCACGTACGACAAGTTCGGCGCCGTCAAGAAGGTGTCCGCGCCGAAGGCGAAGAAGGCCACCGCCACCCTGTACCGGCTCCTCGGCGCCTGAACTGAACCGGGGCCGGTCGCGATCTCGGCCGGCCCCGCCGGCGTTTCAGTTCTCGGCGCAGTCAGTTCTCGGCGTTGGTCAGTTCTCCGTGTTGGTCAGTTCTCCGTGTAGTCGACGACAGCTCGGGAGGTCAGGAGCGGGCGGAGCCAGGCGCCGAGTTCGAGATGTGCCGGATGCTGCTGATATGCCCGGAGATCATCGGCGTCCTGGTGGGTGGTCACGAGGTGCAGGTGCCAGGACACTTCGGTGTGCAGCTCGTCGAGGTGGACACGGAGGGAACGGATCGCCGGAACCGCCCCGGCCAGCTTCTCCAGGCGCGTCCGGGCCTCGGCAGCATCCCCGGCATCCGAAAACTTCATCAGAACGACGTGCACAAGCACCCTGTGCTCCTCAAAAATATCTTTGCCATCGAGATAACCCCTGTTGCTAAGCGGCACCCGAGTGTAGTTTTGGGAAACGCCGTTTCGCTAGGGGGAACCGGATGCCCGGTGCTGTACGCGTCGCCGCCGCCCAGATCGAGGCCGGCCAGGACGTCGCGGAAAATCTCGCCGCCTGCCTGCGCGTCATCGACGCCGCCGCCGAGCAGCGAGCGCAACTCGTGGTCCTGCCCGAGTTCTGCAACCATCTTTCCTGGTACGCGTCCCGCGCCCAGGCGCACGAGCGGGCGACCCGGCCCGGTGACGAATTCCTGACCGCCATCGCCGAGCGGGCCCGCCGGCACGGCATCTGGATCAAGATCAACCTCACGCACGCCCACCCGGACGGGACCACCGGCGGCACGAACTTCCTGTTCGACCCGGCCGGCGAGATCGTCGGGACCTGCGACAAGCAGACCCTGATGGGCGCCGAGAACGACTTCCTGGAGCCCGGCGCCACGGTCGGCCCGGTGGTGGACACGCCGCTCGGCCGGATCGGGATGTACGCCTGCATGGAGGGCGTGCTCAACGAGGTGGCCCGCGGGCTCGCCCTGCGCGGCGCCCAGGTGCTGCTGAACAGCTTGAACAGCTTCGCTCTGGACGAGGCCGACCTGCACATCCCGGTGCGCGCCGCGGAGAACAAGGTGTGGGTGGTGGCGGCCAACAAGGTCGGTCCGCTGCTGCCCCGCGACGAGCTGCCGGCGATCGCTGCCCGGCTCGGGGTGCCACCGGAGTGGCTGCACGGGGCGGGCGAGTCGCAGATCGTCGCCCCCGACGGAACGGTGGTCGCCAAGGCCCCCCGCACCGGCGAGGCCGTGATCGTCGCCGACATCGACCCGGTGCAGGCCGACGACAAACGGCGACCGGACGGTACGGACATCTTCGCGTCCCGCCGCCCCGCGCTGTACGGCCCGATCGGCGCCGCACCGGTAGGACGGCAGCGCCCACCCGGCGCCCCGTCACTGCCGGTGGCCGTGGTCCGCGACATCGCGCTCCTGAGCGAAGCGGTGGCAAAGGGCGCGCAGCTGATCGTGCTCCCCGCAACCGACAGCGTGCCGACCTACGGTCCGGATCAAGCCGCACCTCACCACGCGAACCCGGCCGACACCAGCGTGCCGACCTCCGGTCCAGATCGAGCCACACCTCACCACGCGAACTCGGGCGGCGGCGGCGTGGTGACCTCTGGTTCGGATTGCGCCGCACGTTGCCACGCTATTTCGGGGGTGCTGGCGGGGAGCGGGGCGCATGTGGTCACCGTGATCGACGGTGAGGGTGTCGTGATCGGGGCGGACGGCGTCGTCGCCCGGCAACCGCGGATCCATGGCGGGCCGGGCACCGAGGTGGTCCCGGTCGACCTGGAATGGGGGCGCCTCGCGGTGATCGCCGGTGACGACGCGCTGTATCCGGAGACGTTCCGGCTGGCGGCACTGCTGGACGCCGACGTGGTGGCGGTCCCCTACGACGCGCAGGAGGACTGGGAGCTCGCCCTCGGCCTGCCCGAACGCGCCGCCGAGAACCGGCTCAACCTGGTCGTCGCCACCCCGCTCGGCCAGCCCGCGGCGATCCTCGCGATGACTCCCGACTTCACGCTCTGGACCAAATGGGAGGGGCCGTTCACCGGGCGGATCTCCACTCCGGTCCGCACCGACATCCCGGCCGGTGCGGCCTACGGCGCCGCCGAGGTCGCACCCGCCCAAGCAGCGAACCGGCTGGTCTCGCGCAACACCGACCTCGTCGACGGCCGCCCATGGCGACTGGTCGACGCCTTGATCCGCTGACCGGGCATGGACCTGTTCCAGGCATTGACCCGCAGATCACGCATCAACTTGATCCACGCGTAGACCCGCAGATCACGCATCGACTTGATCCACGCATAGACCCGCTGACCGGGCAGGGACCTGGTCCACGCATTGACTCGACTTGACGCATCGACTTGATGCGTTGACTCGACGAACGCATTGACTCGACTTGACGCATTGATTCGATAACGAAGGGTGCACATAGTGGCCGAGACGATCCAGCACGTAGAGGACATGGTCGACAACTCGCCGGTCATCGACGTGCACGACACGTTCAACTACTACCGGCAGTTGCTCGCCGATTTGAAGGCGAAGATCGACGCCCGGTTCGAGCTGACGCGCGACCCGTCGACGCTGGAGTTGCAGACCTACGGCACCTACCCGGACGGGCCCGGTGGATCACTGGAGGCGTACGCCGGGCCGGAGATCGACTGGATGGTCCACTCGTGGATCGGCAACCCGGGCGCCAGTTTCGCCAATCTGCACCTGACCGCCTGGCTCGGCCCGCAGGTCAGGGTGCCGCACCTGGGCATCGCCCTGCTGGTGTGGCCGGGTGGATGGTTCTACCTGGACTCGGTGCCGCGGACCAACATGGTCGAGGACGCCGACTACTTCGACAAGTACTACGCCGGCCTCGACGAGGAGTGGCTGGAACTGCGGTCCGACCCGGAGTTCGAGTACTTCGTGAGCCGGGCCGGGTTCATCCGGGCCAGTCTGTCGCCGACGGCATACTGCTATTCGTTCGAGCGTTCGCAGCGCAACCTGGAGATCGTGTCGCAGCGGGCGCACGCGCACGTGGACCGCTGGCTGCGCTGGGTCGACGAGGCCGAGCCGGTGCCGGCCGACGAGCAGGCCGCGCTCGCCCGGACCGACGAGACGATCCGGCGCAACATCGCCGAGCGGGACCCGGCGAACGTGATGGGCGTCCGGTTCTTCGGCGAGGAGACCACGAACAAGCTGGTCCGGGCCCTGTGGGGCGGCGACCGTCAGCTCCCGCGGGCCGGAGAAAAACGATGACCACGACAGCGGGGCAGGGCACTACCGGGGCGGCTGAGGGGCACGAAGATGCCCGGACGGCCGAGGGGCACGAAGATGCCCGGGCGGCCGAGGGGCACGACGCCGGCCGGGCGGCAGCGGGGCACACGACGGTTCGTTCGGTTTGGTGGGCGGCTGCGATTCCCGGGGCCGAGGCGCCGTTCGACACCGCGCACCTGCGGGTCTTCTATCCGTCGAAGCCGACCGGCTCGGACGCGGAACGGCTCTCCGGCGTCTTCCCGGCCGACCCGGCACAGGCGCCGTACCCGGTGGCGATCATCGTCTCCGGCGTCAACGTGGGCCAGGAGGCCTACCGGTGGCTGGCCGTCGAACTCGCCTCGCGTGGCTACGTCGCCGTCACCTACGACTGGGTGGGTGAGCTGTTCGGCGGCCTGAAGGGCATCACGCCCGGGGTCGAGCTGGCCGCCGCGAAACCGGACGCCTACGGAACGCGGGCCACCACCCCGTCGGTGCCCGCCGTGATCAACGCGCTGCGGGAGATCACCGGCCCGGTCGAAGGGCTCCTGGATCTCGACAACGTGGCGCTGATCGGCCATTCCGCCGGTGGCACCGTCATCCTGCAGAGCGCCCGGTTCTTCCCCGAGGTCAAGGCGGTGGCCGCCTACGGCACGCACACCATGGTGGCGACCATGCTGGGCTGGCCGGCCGGCACGGTGCTGCCCGCGCAGGTGGACTGCCCGGTGCTGCTGATGAACGGCGAGAACGACGGCGTCATCAACGGCTCGGCCGACCGCTACGGCGAGGAGGCGGCGACCCGCAGGGACCCGATCAGCCGGACCTTCGACGAGGCGCTGCCCACCGCGGACGGCGCGAACGTGCAGGTCACCTTCGCCGGGGCGAACCACTTCGGAATCGTGCACCCGGTCGACGACACCGCGGCCCGCGCGTTCCTCGACCTCGCCGCCACCACCGACCCCGCGGCCACCCGGGCCGCTCTCGTGGACGTCACCGCGGCGTTCCTCGACACCCACCTGCGCGGAGCGGACTCCGGCGCTTTGCACAAAGCCTTGAAAAACCCTGACATCGCCGGAATGCGGCGGAGGTAGCTGCCATGCTCAAGAACTTCTGGTACGCGGTGGAGTTCTCCGACAAGGTCACCACCAAACCGGCCCGGATCACGGTGCTCGGCCAGTATCTCGTCGTCTACCGCACCCCCAAGCAGGGCCGGGTGGTGGCGCTGAGCGACCTGTGCGTGCACCGGGGCGCCGCGCTGTCCGGCGGCTGGCTCAACGACGACAAGATCGTCTGCCCGTACCACGGGTGGGAGTACGAACCGGACGGCGCCTGCGTGAAGATCCCGGCGAACCTCCCGGGGCGGGGCATCCCGAAGAAGGCACGCGTCGACTCGTACCCCGTACAAGAAAAGTATGGTTTTGTCTGGGTCTTCATGGGTGATCTTCCGGAGGAAGAGCGTCCGCCGATGCCGGTCTGGCCGGAATTCGACGACCTGGTGGAGAACGGCGGCAAGTTCCGCACGGTGACCGGCGAGTTCCTGTGGAAGGCCAACTACGAGCGGATCCTGGAGAACGGCTGCGACATCGCACACGCGCCGTTCGTGCACGCCGGCCGGTTCGGCAACCCGGACATGCCGCAGGTCCCCGACTACGAGGTCGAGCACCCGGACGAGTGGTCGGCGTTCGCCACCGTCGATCTGCACCCGCCGAAGCCGTCCGGGCTGTGGGGCAAGTTCGGCCGGCTGGTCGGCAACGACCTGAAGAAGCGGCCGCCGGTCACCACGTCGGCCGGCTGGATGCTGCCCAACATGATCAAGCTGCATGTGCGGCTGCCGATCGGCGACATGATCATCTACGACACCAACATCCCGATCGACGAGACGACCACGCTGGTCAAGTGGGTCGCGCTGCGCACCTTCTTCACCGGCACGTGGGCCAACAAGGACGCCATCAACCGCACCATGCGCATCTTCTACGAGGACGCCGAGGTGGTGAACAAGGTCCGGCCCGAGTTGCTGCCGTTCGACCTGGGCGCCGAGTTGCACATCAAGAGCGACATCATCGCGGTCGAGTACCGGCGCCGCCGCCAGGAACTCGCCGACAAGGGCTGGCTGCTCAACGAGGACGACTTCATCACCGGTGACGTGCCGCGCCGGACGGCGACCGTGATCCCGTCGCCGGCCCGCCGGGAGAGCCCGGAACTGTCCCGCGCCTGGGTGCACAAGGCCCGCGGCGAACACCCGACCGTCGCCGCGTCCCGCCTGATGGGTGCAGAGGAAGAGGAAACCAAATGAGCCTGCCCGCCGCCCTCTCCGACACCACGCTCGACAGGATCCTCGCCCGCTTCGTGGTCTCGCTCGACGAGGACCGGGAGCTGACCTCCGCCATGGGCCCGGTCGGCCGGATCCGGGTGTGGCGCGGCGACGGACCGGTCGTGAAGGTCGTCAACGTCTCGCTGGTCGTCCCGCCGATCGGGCTGGACAGCCACATGATCTTCGCGTTCACCGCGCCGGACTCCGGCGTCCCGCACTTCACGCTGGACTCGGTGGCCAACGGGGACAACTACGCGTTCCACCTCGACCTGATCCCGCGGATCGACCTGGCCACGTCGCTGTCCTACCTGGACACCGTCTACGAGCCGCTGACCTCCCTGTACTCATCCGTTTCCGAGCGCGAGGGCCTGTCCCCGGCCCACCTGACCCCGCGCCAGTACGCGCTCATGTCGCCCTGGATGCTGGTCAACCGGGCGACTCAGGCCGCCTTCGAGGGCATCGGCGACGCCGTCGACGCCTACCTCGAACACTGGGCGGCGCTGGTCGAGAAGGGCGTCGAGGCGGCCGGCACCGCGGACCGTGACGCCGCCCACCGGGAGCTGCTGTTCAGCCCGGAGATCGATCCGGTGTGGAAGCAGACGGTCCGGCTGCTCGGCGAGGAGCAGAGCGAATCGGTGCGCCTGGCCCTGGTGAGCAATGACTGAGCCGTCCGTCTGGCAGAAACGCATCGCCGGCGAGTGGCACGGACGGCCGTCGCTGTTCGACCACAACGGCACGTGGTGCGGATTCGAGGAGATCAGACGATCCTCGGAGTACGTGGACGGCGTCACCACGTACCGGATGGATGGGGGTTTGATCGGGGGTGGCCCACTGGCCGGGCAGTTCCGGCTCGGCGCGCCGTTCTCGTTCGGGGTGATCGACTCCGACTCGAACCGGGTCTACACCGGGCCGGACTTCTTCGGGACCGGGCAGCCGTACGGGTCGTTCGTCGACTCGCACTACTACGGCCCGGGCTGGCAGGTCGACCTGAACACCTGGAACCAGGTCCTGCCGGACGGCGAGACGCAGGTCTACTCGTCGGTGCTCTACCAGGGCTGGGCGGTGGTCGGCTGTTTCAACGGCCTCTACACGCGCACCCCGTCACTCGTGGCGGACCTGATCGAGGCGGAGACGCGGAACGGGCCGGTGCCGTACATCCTGCCGACCAAGCAGGCCGGGGCGTTCACCGGTTCGCTGGAGCTGTGGGGCGCCGACCAGAAACTGCGCGGCACGGTCGAGGCGTCCCTCGCTCTCGACCCGGTCGACCTGCTGCGGACCCGGCGCACGGTGTCCTGGCAGGGGGCCGGGCTGGACCGGACGTTCACCACCGAGACCCGGCGCGACGGCAACCGGCTGTTCTTCGAGGGGCCTGACGCGTGGGGCAACGCGGTCGGGTTCGGGCGGGCGTCGTTCCAGTCGCTGCACTTCACCGACGTCTGGAAGGTCAAGGCGCGGGAGTTCTCGATCGACGCCGCGCCGGGGATGTCGGCCGGTAGGCAACTCGCCGTGGTCTACGAGCTGTTCCACGGCGGCAACCTGGACTCGGTGCTGCACGGCCTTCTGGAGTGGACCTCATGACCGTCGTCGTGGTGACCGGTGGGACGCGCGGGATCGGGCGGGGCCTGGTCGATGCGTTCCTCGCCCAGGGTGCTTCGGTGGCCTACTGCGGGCGGACGCTCCCTGCGGACGAGATTCCCGGCACTCTCGCAGTGGCCGCCGACGTGACAAATCGGGCGGACGTCGGCAAGCTCTGGGACGCCGCGGTCGACAAATTCGGAAAAGTCGATATCTGGGTCAACAATGCCGGGATGTCCAACTCGCGGAAGCCGCTGTGGGAGCTCGACCCCGCCGAGATCTCCAGTGTCGTCGGGCTCAACCTGGAGGGAACACTCCAGGCCAGCGCGGTCGTGCTGGAAGCGATGCTCGCCCAGGGCCACGGCACGCTCTGGAACATGGAGGGCCTCGGCTCCAACGGCCAGATCGTTCCCGGCCTGACCCCCTACGGCGCGACCAAACGAGCCCTCACCTACGCCACCCTCGCGATGGCCAAGGAGCTCAAGGACACCCCGGTCAAGGTCGCCCTGCTCTCCCCCGGCATGGTCGTCACCGACCTGCTGCTCCAGGACTACGACCCGGCCGAGCTGGAGAAGGCCAAGAAGATCTTCAACATCCTGGCCGACCGGGTCGAGACGGTCACCCCGTGGCTCGCGGCGAAGGTCCTGGCCGGCACGAGGAACGGTGGCCGGGTCGCCTGGCTGACCGGTCCGAAAGCCGCCTACCGGTTCGCCACCGCCGCGTTCCGCAAGCGTGACCTCTTCGGGGACTCCTGATGGACTATCCGATCATCCTGGCGGTCGAGGACTTCGTACCGGTCATCTTCGGGTCCATCGGTTTCGCCCTGCTCGGCCGGACCGCGCCGACCGCAGCCGCGCAGAAGGCCGGCCTCGCCGGCGCGATCCTGATCGGCGCCGGCGGCTTCGCCAAATGCCTCTGGAAACTGGGGTACGCCGCCGGCGCCGGCGACTGGACGCTGCTCGAACAGTCGCTGTTCCCGCTGATGGCGGCGGGCGCCACCCTGCTGTCGTGGTCCCTCGCGGTCACCGTGCGACGCGGGCGGAGGACCCACTTCTGGCCGTTCGCGCTGACCTTCGCGCTCTGCGTGGCCGGCGCGCTGCTGTCCGGCAGCCTGAACCCGCTGTTCGTGGCGGCCACCCTCGGCGTCACCGCGGTCAGTGTGCTCGGGGCCGTCGTCGCCGGCCGGCACAGACAGTGGTGGGCGGTCAGCCTCTACGCGCTCGGGCTGGTCCTGGTGATGGGGCTGGTGCCGCTGCGTTCGTCCGACGAGCACCACACCCTCGCCTTCCAGTGGCTGGAGCAGTCGATCAACACCGCGGCCCAGGGCTGCCTGCTGGTCGCGGCCTGGCTCACCCTCCGGGCCACCACCCGCCCCGTACTCGTTGGAGCCTCCTCATGACCGACGCCCTCGGCTGGCGCCGCAAGTTCGGCGTCATCGCCCCGTCCACCAACACGATCGTCGAACCCGACTTCTACGCGATGGCCGTACCCGGCGTGACCTCGCACTTCTCCCGCATCCACATCCGCAACCAGGACCTGTCCGACGACGCGAACTTCGAGAACCTGCTGGTCCAGATCCGCGGTGAGATCGGCTTCGCCTGCGAGCGGGTGCTGACCTGCGAACCCGACTACATGGTGATGGGCATGTCGGCCGAGACGTTCTGGGGCGGCGTCGAGGGCAACCGCGAGTTCGTGGCCCAGATCAAGGAGATCACCGGGCTCGAGGTGGCCACCGGCGCGGAGGCGTGCGAACGGGCGCTGAAACTCTACGGAGCCCGCCGGATCGGGGTGGTCACCCCGTACCAGCCGGTCGGTGACGCCAACGTGGTCCGGTTCTTCGGTGAGATCGGCTTCGAGGTGACCGCCATCGAGGGCCTGAAGTGCCCGACCGCGGTGTCCATCGCACACGTCACCGAGGACGAGTTGCGTGCCGCGATCCTCAACGTCAACGCCCCCGACGTCGACGCGATCGTCCAGTGCGGCACCAACCTGTCCATGGTCCGGCTGGCCGACGAGGCGGAACGCTGGCTCGGCAAGCCGGTGATCGCGATCAATGCGGCGACCTGGTGGATGGCGCTGCGCGAGAACGGCATCAAGGACAAGGTGTACGGGGCGGGCTCCCTGCTGCGCGAATACTGATTTGCCCCCGTCGATAGAGTCGGATCACTCAAGTGATCATGACGGGGGAACGATGACGATCGTGTCGACGCGCATCGGCGCCGCGCTGGCGGTGTCCGCGTTGCTGCTGGCCGGATGCGGGGCCGCGGAGTCACCGCGGCCCGCTCCACCGGCCGCCCCGAGCGCGGCCGCCGGCGCGGCTCCCGCCGCGTCCGCAAGCCCGGCGGCGCCGGCTGAGGAGCAGGCCCTGGCGCAGGCACGTTGATCAAGGGCAGAGTCTCCGGTACGGGCGCCGACTCCTGGGTCAACCTGACCAGCCGGACCGACCCGAAATGGCGGGCCGGAATCCTGACCACCGGCAAGCGCCACCCGAGGTACTGGACCACCGCGACGTCGAACGCCACCATCACCGAGTTCGACGCCGCGCTCCCGGTGATCAAGCGGCCGGCGAAGGCCGACGTCGTCACCTACGACGAGCTGTCCGACTGAGGTCACCTGTGACGTCGGGTAACCCGCCGCCTACCATGAGATATGCCTTGTAATCGCCGCATAAAGGTAATCGATTCGTTGTGCTCCGCCGATAGGTTTCCGAGCTCAGAATGATTCCGCGCGGCGCGGGGGTCCACGCCGCGGTATTTGAGAGAAGATCGATGACGAAGATTGCCTTCCGGGCCGGCCTCGCTGCCCTGGCCGCCGCCGGCATGCTGCTCTCCGGCTGCGGCGGTTCCGACAGCACCGAGTCGAAGGGCGGGACCGCGGCCTCGCAGGCGCCGGCCGACAACGGGGTGGCGGCGCTGACCGCCGACGAGATCCTGGCGAAGGCCAAGGAGGCCCTGACCAAGGCCGGTTCGTTCCACATCGCCGGTTCGGCCACGACCGACGGCGAGACCATGTCGCTGGACTTCAAGGTCTCCGGCTCGGACTTCACCGGCAAGATGTCGATGGCCAAGGACGCCGACGTCGAGATCCTGTCGGTCGGCGGCAAGCAGTACATGAAGCCGTCCGAGGGTTTCTGGGCGCTGCTCGCAGGTCCCGAGCAGGCCAAGACGATGGCCGCGGCGACCGGTGGCAAGTGGGTTCTGGTGCCGGCGAAAGACCAGGTCAGCGGCCTGTTCGCGGCGGCCGACGTGAACGAGCTGCTGAAGCCGACCGGCACCCTGTCCAAGGGTGAGGCGACCAAGGTCGGCGAGCAGCCGGTGATCACCCTGAAGGACTCCGGCGACGCCGAGTCCCTGCTGTTCGTCGCGACCGTCGGCGAGCCGTACCCGGTGCGCATCGGCCCGTCCGCCACCGGCGAGGGCGTCACGTTCAGCGAGTTCGGCGCCAAGTTCGACGGCATCGTGGCCCCGGCCGCGGACCAGGTCATCGACCAGGCCAGCCTGGGCAAGTAAGGCACGGATCGGGGGTGTGGGACCCTGCCCCGCGCAAGCCGGCCCCACACCCCTGAACCGTTCCGCCCGCCGGAGTGGGCGGAACGCGGCTACCGGAAACTCGCGACCCGCCGGCGCCGGGCCGCCGGGAGCAGGAGCAGCAGACCCGCTCCGGGCAGCAGCAGAGCGCTGCCGATCAGCACCACCGTCGCCCACTCCTGGCCGGGACCGGTCTTCGGCAGGGCATCCGAGTCGTCCGCGGTCGCAGTCGCGGTGGCCGTGGACGTACCCGAAGCGAATTTGATCGTGACCTGGACCTTGTTGGCCGCGACCTCGGCCGCGGTGTGACTGGACGGCAGCAGCTGTGCCGCCACCACGCATCCGTTGTCGCAGCTCTTGCCGGTGAACGACTTCTGGATGGTCAGGGTCAGGGTCTTCGTCTTGCCGGACGTGTCGGTGGAGACGAACTCGGCGCCGCCGGTCAGATTGCAGTCGGTGGCGGTCGCCGGGTTCTTGACGCACTGGCCGAGCGCCAGATCGGTGAGGCCGGGAGTGAACCCGGTGCCGTAGACGGTGATCTTCTCGCCGTCGGCGATGCCGCTGGTCTTGGAGACGTGCAGTTTCGCCGCGGCCAGCGCCGGGGCCGGCTGCACGAACAGCACGGCGCCCGCACCGATCAGGCCGGAGGCGGCCGCAGCGGCCAGCCTTCTCCAGAACGTGTCAAGGACCATCGATGGAACCTCCATATCAGGAAGGGTCTCCGGACCGGGCCACGGCAGCCGCGTCGGTGCCGAGGTAGGACAGGACGACCGCGGGATGGTTACGGACCTGGTCCGGCGGCCCCTGCGCGATCACCGTTCCGGCGTCCATGGCGATCAGCCGGTCGGCGACCCGGGACAGCAGTGGCAGGTCGTGTTCGATGACGAGGATCGTGGTGCCGAGCTCGGCGCGGACCCGCAGCATCAGGTCGCCGAGCGCCTTCCCGTCGGCCTGGGTGAGACCCGACGACGGCTCGTCGAGCAGCAGCAGCCGGGGGCGCAGGGTGAGCAGGCAGCACAGCTCGACGACGCGGCGGGTGCCGGTGGAGAGCTCCCCGACCGGCCGCCCGGCCAGCCAGCCGAGGCCCATGGCGTGCAGGGCGGCGTCGGCGCCGGCCGTCTTCGCGGCCTCGGAACGGTCGTCGCCGATCATGTCGAGTCCGAGACGGACCGGGGCGCCGGCCTCGGCGGCGACCATCACGTTCTCACGGACCGTCATCGCCGGGAACAGCCTGGCATCCTGGAACGATCGCACCAGACCCGACCGGGCCCGCCGCTCCGGAGTCCACGATGTGACCGGTCTCCCCTGGTAACGGACCACACCGCCGTCGGCTGCGGTGAATCCGGCGAGGATCTCGAAGAGCGTCGTCTTACCGGCGCCGTTCGGCCCGATGATCCCGACGATCTCACCCTCAGTGACGGTGAACGTGGCATCCTGCACGGCGCGCACCCCACCGAACGACCGCCGGACCCCACTGACCTCCAGCAACGGCGCGAAAGACGCCCCGGGCGCCAGCGGTTCGGCCGGCAACCGGCCGATGTTCCACAAACGAGGACCATCCTTCGGTACGGCCGACGTGCTCCGCCCAGCGAAAGAGGCATCCACCCCGCCCCCGGTGCTATCCGGAACGCCCTCATCCCACGCCGCCAAGACCGCCGGCCGTCGCTCACCATGGTCATCGGGGGCGCTTTCCATCGCTGAGCGACGGCTGGCGGTCGTGGCGGGCTCGCCCGCCGAACCGGCGGCCGGTGGCCGGCCGGCGAGCCGGGACCGGACCCGGTCCGCCAGCCGTCGCTCACCACTGGTATCCGGGGCGTTTTCCAG
>NZ_JBEZXU010000055.1:0-72431 GCF_040638175.1 Actinoplanes sp. NPDC026670 | reverse complement strand
CCAGTCCTCCACCTTCAGCACCCCTTCCAAGATCAAGGAAGAGGGGGTTAACTTTCGCGGATCCCTACGGGGTCACTCTTCAGGAAGCGGCGACAACATTGGCCGATCGCGTGCGCTGGTCATCGCCCGAGCAGGGACGGGAGCACACGCAAGGGCGATCGTGAGCGTTCATCCACGCCGGGACGACTACCCGAGCACACACAACGCCAACGTGTGCGCTGGTCACCGCTACGGCCGATGCCCACTGGCTGCGCTCCATACGCCAGGGTCGGGAGTGCCAGCGGGCAAGGCGCCTGAACCAGCGAGCTTCCGGGCGTCAGCCCCTGGACTTCCAGCGTCAGAGCCGGGGCTTCCGGTCGCGGCAAGTCAACGAGCCGCAGGCCTGTCAACGGTCAGGACGAAGCGTTTCCGCTAGCAAGGCCGATCGCCGAACGGCAAACAACCCTGCTCCCAGCCCTTCCTCGATCGCCGAGCGGCACAGCGCAAGCGCTTCCCGGGCCCAAGGTTGACCATCGCGCGGCACAGCACGCCGCTCCCAGTCCCTCCTTGGTCCTCGAGCGGCGCAGCACGGTTGCTTCCCGTCCCGGGTTGATCGCCGAGCGGCACGGCATGGCTGCTTCCTGGCGGTTTTAGGGTTCGTGCCGCACCGCTGAGCCGCTTTCCGGTGGCTTTTAGCGTTCATGTTGCGCCGCCGGGAAGAGCGGATCTTGATGCCGGCGACTCTTCGGACATCGAACACGTCTCAGTCGCTAGACCATCTTAGGAGGCTAGTCCTTTGACTGAAAGGGCCGGGCGCGATCTTGCCCCGGCGACGGTAGGCACTGGGTAGGGGCGCATCGAAACCGGGGGCGATGAACGGCAGGCACAGATTCAACGAACGTGGGAGCAGCGGGCCCGGGAACAGCGAGTGCCGGTGGTGCGGCGGCGAGCGTGGGAGTCGGGTGTGCCCGGAACGGGCGGCAAGGCGTCGGTGACGGGCGGGGCGGCTCGGGAACTCGCCGGCAGCGGTTTGCCGAGAACCGGCGACGGTTTACCGGGAACCGGCAGCGGCTTGCCGAGAACCGGCAGCGGCTTGCCGAGAACCGGCAGCGGCTTGCCGAGAACCGGCGACGGTTTGCCGAGAACCGGCAGCGGTTTGCCGAGAACCGGCAGCGGTTTGCCGAGAACCGGCAGCGGTTTACTGGGAACCGGCAGCGGTTTGCCGGGAACCGGCGACGGTTTACTGGGCACCTGCGGCGTTTGCTGGGAAGGTCGACGGTTACCCGGCAGACGGCGGCGGTTTGCCGGAAACGGCGGCGGTGAAATTGGTGGGATGACCGGGTCGGGCGGCGCTTCGTGGAGAGCATGGAACGGCTCGGGGCGGCCGTCGGGCTGGCCCGTGCCGAGCTGGGTCCAGCGGGCCCGGCCGGTGGGCGATGAGTTCGCCGGCCGGCGCCGGTCTGCATCAGTGACATGACCGACGAACGGCTGGAGGACATCGTGGGCACGATTCACATCGACCTGTTTGCGACTCTCGACCTGGTGGGGCAGGCGCCCGGCGGGCCGGATGAGGATCCCGAGGGTGGGTTCCCGTTCGGGGGCTGGCAGGCGCCACTGTTCGAGCAGACCGGCGGGGAGCAGGTCGCGGCCGGGATGCGAGGGCTGGACGCGCTGCTGCTGGGGCGTAAGACCTACGACATCTTCGCCGGGTACTGGCCGCATCAGGAGGACGGCCCCGACGGCGGGATCGCGTCCCTGTTCAACAGCGTGCCGAAGTATGTGGCCTCGCACAGCAAGCCGGACCTGGACTGGGCGGGTTCCTCGCTGCTGGGCCCGGACCTGGTGACGGCGGTGAACGAGATCCGGGACCGGCACCAGAACGTCCACGTGATCGGCAGCCTCAACCTGGTGCAGAGCCTGCTGCGGGACCGGCTGTTCGACCGGCTCAACCTGTGGCTGCATCCGGTCGTGCTGGGCACCGGCAAGAAGGTGTTCGACGGCGGCGCGGTGCCGGCCAATCTGACGCTGGTCGAGCCGCCGTTCACCACGCCGAAGGGTTCGGTGCTGCTGCGCTACGCCCTCGCCGAGGGCGCCCCCACCACCGGCGACATGACAACAAGAAGCTGACCCTGTGGTGACCTGCGGCTCGAAACGGACCGCAGGTCACCACGTCAGGGTTGCAGGGCCTGCCAGATGCGGTCGGCGGTGTAGGGCAGGTCGGTCATGCGGACTCCGAGAGCGTCCCGGAGGGCGTTTCCCAGGGCAGGCGACACCGGGTTGTACGGCGACTCGCTCATCGATTTGGCCCCGAGCGGCCCGATCGCGTCCGTGGTCTGCGCGAAGTGCACCTCAGTCACCGGGATGTCGGCGAACGTGGGCAGGTGGTACTGCCGGAACGCGGCGGTGGTGACCTGACCCGACGAGTCGACGTCGACGTGTTCGGCCAGGGTGGCGCCGATCGCCTGGGCCACACCGCCCTCAATCTGGCCGCGGAGCTGGAGCGGGTTCATCACGGTGCCGGCGTCGGCGCTGTGCACGGAACGCAGGATCCGCAGCTCGCCGGTGTCCGGGTCGACGGCCACCCGGAACCACTGGGCGTTGAAGGCGACCGACCGCGGCGTACCGTCGAAATGTCCGCTCTCGGTGAGGGGCCCGAGCCCGGCCAGGCTGATTCCGGCGACGCTGTCGGCGGTGAGGCAGCCGATGTCGGACGGTGAGCGTTCCGCGGCGGCCAGGATGCGGGCGCGCAGCGCGCGGGCGGCGCGGAGGACGGCCTGGCCGGCGACGACGACGCCGGTCGACGCGAAGGCGCCGGTGTCGTGGCGGACCACGTCGGTGTCGGACTGCCTGATGACGACCCGGTCGGGGGTGGTCCGGAGTTCGTCGGCGACGATCTGGGCGTGCACGGTGGTGCTGCCGTTGCCGAATTCGGCGGTGCCGACGGCCAGCTCGTAGCGGCCGTCGGGAAGCAGGGTGACCGTGGCGTCGGCGAAGTGGCCGCCGGGCGGGCCGGCCGCGATCATCGCGATGGCCATGCCCTCGCCGACCAGCCAGCCGTCCGGGGCGTCGTCGGTGGTGAGCGAGGCGGCGCGCATCCGTTCGAGACACTGGTCCAGTCCGTAGCTGGCGATGCCGAGGTCGGGGACGTGCCCGCCGGGGGCGGTGAGGTCGTCACCGGGGCGGACCACGTTGATCTCCCGGAACGTGACCGGGTCCATGTCGATCATGCGGGCGAGCTCGTCGAGGACCTGCTCGACGGCGAACGTGACCTGGCCGAGGCCGTAGCCACGGAACGCCCCGGCGGGCACCGTGTTGGTGTAGACGGTGACGGCGTCGGTGCGGATGTTCGCGCACTTGTAGACGGCGACCGTCTCGTGGCAGCCGTGGTGCATGACGGATGGACCGTGATTTCCATAGGCACCCGTGTTGACTAGTACAGTCAACTGCAGTGCATTGATCGTGCCGTCAACACGTGCGCCCGCCTTGACGGTGATGACGAACGGATGCCGGGTCGTCGCCGCGGTGAACTGCTCGGAGCGGGTGTACTCCCACTTGACCGGCCGGCCGGTACGCAGCACGGCCATCGCCACCAGGTCCTCGACGAGCATCTCCTGCTTGCCGCCGAACCCGCCGCCGACCCGTCCGGCGACCACCCGGACCCGGTCCTGGGACAGTCCGAACAGCCGTGACACGGCCCGCCTGGTCAGGAACGGCGTCTGTGTGCTGGACCTGATGACCAGGCGATCGTCGTCGTCGAGCCAGCCGACCGCGCCGTGCGTCTCCAGGCTGGCGTGCTGGACGCGGGGCGTGCGGAAGGTCGCCTCGTAGACCGCGTCGGAGGCAGCGAACCCGGCCTCGACGTCGCCGATCCCGGCGTGCAACTCCCCCACCACGTTGGCGTCGGCCCGGACGATGCCCTCGGCGATGCCCTTGCCGGCGTGCACGAGCGGTGCCCCCGGTTGCATCGCGAGCGCCGGGTCGATCACCGCGGGCAGCACCTCGTAGTCGACACGCAACCTGCGGACGCCCTCTTCGGCGGCGGCTTCCGAGGTGGCGACGACGGCGGCGACCCGCTGGCCGATGAAGCGGAGGATCTCGTCGAGGACACGGGTGTCGTACGGGTCCTCGGCCTCGTTCTCGTGCTGGGCGGTGGAGAACAGCCGGTCGGGGGCGTCCTTGTGGGTGAGGACCGCCTCCACGCCGGGCACGGCGAGCGCGTCGGACGTGTCGATCGACAGGATCCGGGCGTGCGCATGCGGTGAGCGCAGCACTTTGAGGTGCAGCATCCCGGGAACGTCGAGGTCGAACGTGTAGCGGGCGGTTCCGGTGACCACCTGTGGTCCGGCGGGGGCGCCCAGGTTCGATCCGACGGCGGCGCCTGCGGCCGGGCATACGGCCGACTGCCTGCCGTTGACAGCGTCGGTGATGGCGCGGTAACCCGTACATCTGCAGAGGTTGCCTTTGAGGGATCGCGGCAGGTCACCGCGCTGCTCCTCGGTGAGGGACGCAGCCGTCATGATCATCCCGGCGGTGCAGAAGCCGCACTGGAAACCTTGTGCGTCGAGGAAGCTCTGCTGCATCGGATGCAGGCCCGAAGGGCCGGCGAGGCCTTCGATCGTCGTCACGCTGCGTCCCTGCGCCCGGAAGGCCGGGTAGACGCAGGAATGCACTGGTTTGCCGTCGACGTGCACGGTGCACGCTCCGCAGTCGCCGGCGTCGCAGCCCTTCTTGACCCCGAAGCAGCCCTCCTCGCGCAGGTAGGTGCGCAGGCACTGGCCGGGTCGTGGGGTGCGGTCGTGCGGTGTTCCGTTGATCTCGATGGTCATCTGTCTTGCCTTCCTGCCGGCCGCCGGGTGCAGCCGGAAGTACCTGGTCAGGGCACGAGTTCGGCCCTGATGGAACGCGCATGGTGGCGGGTGAGATGCCGCCGCCAGACCGGCCTGCCGTGCACGTCGTCGACGTAGTCGGAAACCGGAATCGTTTCGATCGCCGCCTCGACCTCGGCCGCCGACGGCGGCGAGGGGAAACGGAAGACGTAGGGCCGCCGGGTCGCGGCAGTCACTGTCAGTGACAGAGCGCCGTCGGGGTCGGCCCGGCCGATCAACAGGACGGCCGATCGGCCATGACGATGCAAGGACCCTCTGCGGTACGCCGTGCGCGCCCCCAGCGGACCGGACGGCAGGTGGATCGCCCGCAGGAACTCACCGTCACGCAGCACGGTCGTCCCCTCACCGGTCACGAACCCGGCGGCCGGCACCCGCCGTTCCCCGCCGTCCGGCCCGACCAGCACACACGTCCCGTCGAGGGCGACGCTCAGCGAGATCATCGGCCCGGCCGGGAGCGCGGCGCAGAGGTTGCCGCCGACCGTGGCCACGTTCCAGATCTTGAACGAGGCCAGGAACGCGTGGCAGCACTGGAGCACGATGCCGTGCCGGCCCAGCTTGTCAGCGAGCTCGGCGATGGTGCAGGTGGCCGCGATCTCGACGCCGTCGTCACGCATGGTGATCGGCGGCCAGCCGGCGGCGGCCAGGTCGAGGAGCCGGGTCACGTGCGGGCGGGGCTCGCCGAGAAGGGCGGTCCCCCCGCCCATCCAGGCGTCGCCGGGACGCCACTGACCGGGCTGGGCAGGGCTGATCACTTCGGTGACGGTGTGCAGATCCACGAAATCACGCTACGCGTCTCATGTTTCCGTTCTCAGCGATCTTCGAGGGCCTCCGCGAACCTGTCTCCTGTTCCCGCCGAACGGGACTTTCGGCCCTGATCGTGCGTGAAGTCCCTGGTCAAGAGTGGGCATCGACGTCGGGGAAAGGACGCCAGTGGACGCGCTCGATCTTTCGCGGTGGCAATTCGGAATCACCACCGTGTACCACTTCATCTTCGTTCCGATAACGATCGGGCTGTCGGCGCTCGTGGCCGGCCTGCAGACCGCGTGGGTTCGCACCGGTAAAGAGAATTACCTGAAGGCCACCAAGTTCTGGGGCAAGCTCTTTCTGATCAACTTCGCGATCGGTGTCGTGACCGGCATCGTGCAGGAGTTCCAGTTCGGCATGAACTGGTCGGCGTACTCACGCTTCGTGGGCGACATCTTCGGCGCGCCGCTGGCCATCGAGGGGCTGCTCGCGTTCTTCCTGGAGTCCACGTTCCTCGGCCTGTGGATCTTCGGCTGGGACCGTCTCCCGAAACGTGTGCACCTGGCGACCATCTGGATCGCGTCGATCGGCACGATGATGTCGGCCTACTTCATCCTGGCCGCGAACTCGTGGATGCAGCACCCGGTCGGCTGGACCATGGGCGACGGCCGCGCCGAGCTGACCAGCATCTGGGCGGTGCTCACCAACTCGACGACGCTCGTCACGTTCCCGCACACGATCACCGCCTGCTTCCTCACCGCCGGCGCGCTGCTGCTCGCGGTCAGCGCCTGGCACCTGCGGCGCGGCAATCAGGACGACGTGTTCCGGCCGTCGCTGCGGCTGGGCGCGTGGGTGGTGCTGATCGCCGGGCTGGGCGTGCTGATCACCGGAGACCTCCAGGCGCGGGTGATGACCGAGCAGCAGCCGATGAAGATGGCGGCCGCCGAGGCCCTCTACGAGAACACCTCGTCGGCCTCGTTCTCGATCTTCACAGTCGGGTCCCTGGACGGATCCGAAGAGCTCTATTCGGTACGGATCCCGTCGCTGCTGTCCTTCATGGCGACCGGCTCGCCCAGTGGCGAGGTCGAGGGGATCAACGACCTCCAGGCTGCGTACGAGGAGAAGTACGGCGCGGGTGACTACGTGCCGAACGTGCCGGTCACCTACTGGTCGTTCCGTCTCATGATCGGGTTCGGGGCGCTGGCCATGGTGATCGCCGCGGCGGCGCTCTGGTTCACCCGCGGCACGCGCAGTCCGCGGTCCCGATGGTTGTGGATCGCGGCGGTCAGCACCGTGGCGATGCCACTGCTGTCCAACTCGTTCGGCTGGATCTTCACCGAGATGGGCCGGCAGCCATGGACGGTCTTCGGCCTGTTCAAGACGGCCGAATCCGGATCGCCGTCGGTGTCCACCGGCGAGGCTGCCACCGGCTTGATCGTGCTCACCGTGCTCTACGGGATTCTCGCCGTGATCGAGATCGGGCTGTTCCTGAAATATGCGGCCGCCGGGGCGCCGGTCATCGCCCCGGAATCCGATGAAGCGGACAAACCGCTCGCGTTTGCCTACTGAGGGGCCATGGAACTCACCACTGTCTGGTTCATTCTGATCGGCGTCCTCTGGGCCGGGTACTTCCTGCTGGAGGGCTTCGACTTCGGCGTCGGCATCCTGCTGCCGGTCCTCGGCCGCGACGACAGGTCCCGCCGGCTCGCGATCAACACCATCGGCCCGGTCTGGGACGCCAACGAGGTGTGGGTGCTCGTCGCCGGCGGCGCCACGTTCGCGGCGTTCCCCGAGTGGTACGCCACCCTGTTCTCCGGGTTCTTCCTGCCGCTGCTGCTCATCCTGGTCGCGCTGATCGTCCGCGGGCTCGCCTTCGAATACCGCGGCAAACGCTCGTCGGCGGCCTGGAAACGCGGCTGGGACCTGGCGATCTTCTGGGGCAGCCTGATCCCGGCGATCCTCTGGGGCGTCGCCTTCGCCAACATCCTGCGCGGGGTACCGCTCGATTCCCAGCACGAGTACGTGGGCGGATTCTTCAACCTGCTCAACCCGTACGCGCTGCTCGGTGGACTGACCACGCTCGCCCTGTTCACCCTGCACGGCGCCGTGTTCCTCGCTTTGAAGACCGACGGCCCGATGCGTACGGAGGCCGGCCGGCTCGCCGCACGACTGGCCCTCGTGGCCGTCCCGATCGCGGCCGCGTTCCTGATCTGGACCGGCGCCGACAACCTGGACGGGGCCGGCATCGCGCTGTCGGTGCTGGCCGCGCTGGCCCTGATCGGCGCGGTGCTGTCGACCCGGTCCCGGCGGGAGGGCTGGGCGTTCACGGCGACCGGGGCGACGATCGTGCTCGCGGTGGCGGCCCTGTTCGTGACGCTGTTCCCCAACGTGATGCCGTCAACAATTGACGTGACGAACAACTTGACCGTCAACAATGCATCGTCGACACCGTACACATTGACTGTCATGACGTGGGTGGCGGCCGCGTTCACCCCGATCGTGCTGGTCTACCAGGGCTGGACCTACTGGGTGTTCCGCAAGCGCCTCAAGCTCAGCGACATCCCTACCTGACCCCACCCCGCCAGCCGTCGCCCACGGCGGGAATGCCCACGCCGTGACCGCGCTGAGCGACGGCCGAGACCACCAGCCGTCGCCCACCGCGGTAATCAGACCGCCAATACCGCGCTCAGCGACGGCTGGGACCACCAGCCGTCGCCCACGGCGGGAATACGGACTCCAATACCGCGGTGAGCGACGGCTGGCGGGCTTGGGCTCGCCTGCGGCGCCCATCACCGCAGGCGAGACGAAGCAACGAGTCCCCGCCTTGTTCGTGCGTAAACGGTTCGTCACCCGGAAGGACATCGATGAAGCCACTGGACCCCCGCCTGCTCGGTCATGCCCGGGCGACCCGGGTCTACCTGGTTGCGACAGTCGCGCTCGGAGTCGTCCACGCCGGGCTGCTCGTCGCCCAGGCCACGCTGCTCGCCGACGCGATCACCGCGGTCTTCCTGGACGGCGCGGCGATCACCGCGGTCCGGGCCGCCGGCATCCCGTCGGTCGTCGTGCTGGCGTTCGTCGTGGCCGCCCGATCCGCGGTGGCGTGGCTTCAGGAGGTGGTCTCGGCCCGGTCCGCGGCCTCGGTGAAGAGCCAGCTCCGCGGCCGGCTGCTCGCCCACATCGCCGCGCAGGGACCGGGCGGGAGCAGGGCGGCCGGGGAGGTTGCGGCGCTTGCCGGGGACGGGCTTGATGCGCTGGACGCCTACTTCGCCCGGTATCTGCCTCAGCTCGTCCTGGCGGTGCTGGTCCCGGGGCTGCTGCTGGCCCGGCTGCTGCCCGCCGACCTGATGGCCACGGTCACCATCGTGGTCACGTTGCCGCTGATTCCGGTGTTCATGGCGCTCGTCGGGATGCACACCGAGGTGCAGAACCGGCGGCAGTTCCGGCTGCTGGCGCGGCTCTCCCACCACTTCCTCGACGTGGTCGCCGGGCTGCCGACGCTGAAACTGTTCGGGCGGGCGCGCGCCCAGGCCGGGATCATCCGGCGGATCAGCGACGACCAGCGGCGGCACACCATGCGCACGTTGCGGACCGCGTTCCTGTCGTCGCTGGTCCTGGAACTGCTGGCGACCCTCTCGGTGGCGCTCGTCGCGGTCGGGGTCGGGCTGCGCCTGGCGCACGGGGACCTCGGCCTGTCCACCGCGCTGCTCGTGCTGATCCTGGCGCCCGAGGCGTACCGGCCGTTGCGTGAGGTCGGCGCCAACTATCACGCCAGCGCGGCGGGGCTGGCCGCGGCCGAGGATGTGTTCGCGATCCTGGAGACACCGCTGCCGGCCGGCGGGACGGTCGCGCCACGGGCCGGGGACATCGTGTTCGACCAGGTCGAGGTGCGGTTTCCCGCGCGGGCCGGTGCGGCGCTGCGACTCGACGCGACGATCCGGGCCGGTGAGGTCGTGGCGTTCACCGGGCCGTCCGGCTGCGGGAAATCGACAGCTCTCGCGGTACTGCTGGGCTTCGTCACTCCCTCAGCGGGAACAGTGAGCGCGGACGGCGTACCGCTGAAGGATCTTGATCTTGCGGCTTGGCGCCGCCAGATCGCCTGGGTGCCGCAACGTCCGCATCTGTTTGCTTCTTCGGTGTACGAGAACATCGCGCTGACCGGAAATGCCGATGGCCCGGAGGTCGTCGCGGCGGCCCGGGAAGCCGGCGCGGACGAGTTCGTCAGGGAGTTGCCGGAGTCCTACGCGACAGTGCTCGGCGACTCCGGCGCCGGGTTGTCGGCCGGGCAGCGGCAGCGCATTGCGCTGGCCCGGGCGTTTCTGCGGGATGCTCCGATCGTGTTGCTCGACGAGCCGACCGCCAACCTGGACACCGGAACCGCCGCCGGGGTGATGGACGCGATCCGTCGTCTGGCCCGCGGCCGTACCGTGATCATCGCGGCCCACCGTCCGGAATTGATCGCTCTGGCGGACCGTTCGATCGACCTGACCGACGCGCTGGTGCCGGCATGAGCACGTTCCGGCTGCTGAGGCCGGCCGCCGGTCGGCTCGGTCTCGCGCTGCTCGCCGGGGCCGGGGCGGCCGGCGCCGCGGTGGCGCTGACCGCGGTGTCGGCGTGGCTGATCTCGCGGGCCGCGCTGCAGCCGCCGGTGCTGCATCTGATGGTGGCGATCGTCACGGTCCGGGCGTGCGGGCTGAGCCGGGGCGTGCTGCGGTATCTGGAGCGGCTGTTCGGGCACGACGCGGCGTTCCGGATCCTCGCCGACGTGCGGGTGCGGCTGTTCGAACGTCTGGAACTCCTGGCCCCGGCCGGTCTCGCCGACTTCCGGCGGGCGGATCTGGCCCGGCGGCTCGCGTCGGACGTCGACGCGGTCCTCGATCTGATCACCCGGGTGGTGCTGCCCTACGCGGTGGCGGTGGTCGTCGGGCTCGGGTCGGTGCTGGTGGTGGGCGCGCTGGCGCCGGCCGCCGGACTGGTTCTGGCGCTGGCGCTGCTGGTCGCCGGGGCGGGGGTGCCGTTGCTCCAGCGGGCGGCGGCGCGGCGGGCCGACGGGCGGCTGGCGCCGCTGCGCGGCGATCTGCACCACGGCGTCGTCGATCTGCTGCACGGTCTGCCCGATCTGATCGCGTACGGCGCCGCCCGCGACCGTCTCGACCGGCTCGCCGTGGTCGATGCCCGGCTGACCGCGGCGTCACGCCGTTCGGCCGCGACGGCCGGGGTGGGCGCCGCGGTCACCGCCCTCGCCGGCGGGATGTCGGTGCTGGCCGGGCTGGTCGCGGGAGGCTTCGCGGTGCGGTCCGGGGATCTGCACGGCGAGTTGCTGGCGCTGGTGGTGCTGACTCCGCTGGCGGTGTTCGAGATCGCCGGCCCGCTGCCGGTGGCCGCGCAGCACCATGCGGCGGCTCGCGCGTCGCTGCGCCGGCTCGCCGAGATCTGGACCGCGCCCGACCCACTGGGCCCGGCACCCCGGCCGGCCCTCACCGCTGCCCCGGCACAACGGTCACAACCAGCCGTGCCGGAGATCCGGGTGGAAGGGGTCACCGCCGGGTGGGCCGACGGACGAACCGCGGTCAGCGGGGTTGATCTGGTGCTGCCGGCCGGCGGGCGGGTGGCGCTGACCGGGCCGAGCGGGTCCGGCAAGAGCACGGTCGCCGCGCTGCTCGTGCGGTTCCTGGATCCGCGGGCCGGGCGGATCACGATGGACGGCGTCGACCTGCGGGACATTCCGGCCGACCGGGTGCGGGAGGTGGTCGGGTATCTACCGGAGGACGCCTACCTGTTCGACACCACGATCGCCGCCAACCTGCGGATCGCCCGCCCCGGCGCGACCGACGCCCGGCTGCGCGAGGCGCTGGCCGCAGCCCGGCTGCTGGACTGGGCCGGCACCCTGCCGGACGGCCTGGAGACCCTCGTCGGCGAGCACGGGATGGCCCTGTCCGGCGGGCAACGGCGCCGCCTGGCGCTGGCCCGGCTGCTGCTCAGCGACGCCCGGGTGCTGATCCTCGACGAGCCGACCGAGCACCTGGACGAAGCCATGGCCGCGGCCCTGACGCGTGATCTGCTGGCGGCGGCCGGGGAGCGTACCGTCCTGTTGATCACGCACCGCACCGGCCTGGACGGGTTCAGACGTGTGCCGGTGACCGTGACCCGGCCGGCGCCGGGCAGGCCGGCAGGGTGAGCGTGAACGTGCTGCCGCGCCCGACGACCGACTGCACGGCGACGGTTCCGTTGTGGTCGCGGACGATGTCCCGGACGATGGCGAGCCCCAGTCCGGGGCCCTGGACGGCCTGGTCCATCGCGTTCCCGGCCCGGTGGAACGGGGTGAACAGGCCCGGCACGTCCTCGGCCGGGATGCCGATGCCGGTGTCGGTGACGGCGACCGAGACGGAACGGGAGTCGGCGGTCAGACGGCACTCGACACGGCCGCCGTCCGGGGTGAACTTGATGGCGTTCTCGACGAGCTTGCGCAGGGCCCGTTGGAGCTGGGTGCGGTCTCCCCGTACCCAACTCTGCTCTGCTTCGAAGGTGACCGTGAGGTCCTTGGCCCGGGCCGCGTTGGCGAGTTCGGCCCGCACCAGGTGGGCGAGGGCGGCCAGGTCGAGGGCCTCGGTGAGCGAGGGTGTGCCCTGGTCCGGCCGGTCGAGCAGGACCAGGTCGCCGATGGTGTCGTGCAGGCGGTGGGCGTTGCGCAGGATGGCGTTGAGCGCACGCTGCTGAAGGGTGGTGAGCGCGCCGCCGTCCTCGTCGGTGATCATCTCGGTGTAGCCGAGGATGCTGGTCAGCGGGGTGCGCAGCTCGTGCGTGACGGTCTGGATGAAGACGTCCTTGCGCTGGTCGAGCATCCGCAGCTCGGTGATCAGGCGGGCCTGTTTGTCCTGGAGGCTGAGCTGGCGCAGCACCCGTTCGATCTCCCGGATCACGCCGGCGAGCAGGCGCTGTTCGCCCTCGGTCCAGACCGGCGAGCCGGGGCGATGGGCGCGGAGGTAGCCGGGCGCGCAGTCGGCGTCGCCGCCGATGCCGAGCCAGACGCTGCCGTCGGGGCGGACCCGCAGGTAGCCGGGTTTGCCGGCGAGCATCTCGGCGACCTGATCGGCGGGCGCGTCGGCGGCCTCGGCAGGCCAGCGGGCGTGCACGGCCCCGGAGCCGGGCAGGGCCATCTCGCTGTGCACGGCGACCGCGCCGACGGCGACCGCGATGAGTTCGGCGATCCGGCGGCCGGTGGCGGCCGGGTCGGTCAGGTCCTGCATCTCGGTGGCGACGGCCTGCCGCAGGCCGGCCCGCGCGGCGCGGGCCTGTTCGGCGGCGAGAAGGGTCTCGGTCTGCGCGGCGAGATCATTGAGGGCTTCCACGACGGTACGCAACTCCTCCGCCCCGACAGGTTCGGCCCGTGCCGAGCGGTCGCCTTCGGCGAGGCGGCGGATGGTCATGCCCAGGCGGCCGAGCGGGACGAGCAGTTCCCGCCGTCCGGTGCGGGCCACCGACACCCCGATGATCATGATGGCGGTGACCAGGATCGCGGTGGCCAGGTCGAGGGCGTATCGGGACGAGGCCGCGGCCGAGATCGCGCTCTGGTGCTCCCGTTCGACGGCGGCGTCGACCGCGGCGTTGACCTCGCGGAACTCGTCGAACATCTCCTTGCCGCGGACGGCCCCGCCGGGGTCCCGGTCGGGTGAGCCGGCGGCGACGATCGACGCGGCGTACTCGTCGAGCCAGGCGTGGACCGCCTCGCGTTCCCGGCCGAGCAGTTGTTCGGCGTCGGCGCCGCGGACGTGGCGGCCGAGCTCGTCGAGGGCGGCGAGGGCGGAGGTCCAGCCCTTCTCGTACGGCTCGAGGAAGATCGGCTCGCCGGTGAGCAGGAAGCCACGGACCCCGGTCTCGGCGTCGGTCATCCGCTGGAGGACCTGGTCGTTGGCGATTTCGGCCCGGCCGGCCCGGTCGGTCGCCCGGTCGTGCTGGGCGCGCAGCCGCGAGCCGAGGCCGAACTGCACCAGCAACAGGACCCCGAAGAGTATGAGCAGGGCGAGGAAGCCGACGTTGAGGCGGCGCTGCACGCTCATCGGCGGCGGTCCTCGCGGGCGGTCATGCTTCTCCGATCGGCAGGTCGGTGCCGTGACCTAAGTCTCCTCCAGCGCAATTCACTTCGTTATCCATCCGCAATAAACCAGGCCTTGCGTACCCCGGGTAACGGGTAACTCGCCAGCCTCGATCCTAATGTCGGAAATTTCGGACACCGGGATGTCGGAGATCACCGTGAGTCATGTTGATCTTGTGAGCTGGGTTACTGACCGGTAAATCAAGCCCTTGTAGTCGCGGCCCGGTAGCGGCAACATTTCCCGCACATTACGACCGCGACCATCGATGTGCCTCGCTGCGCAAGTCGCCGGTCCAACCATCCATGAGGAGGTTCCGTGGCGGATGGCGAAAGCGCTCCGGCGGACGGGCGCACCAACTGGCGCCGGTTCGCCGTGGCGGTCGGCGTGCCGACGGTGGTCGCGGGCGGACTCGTCCTGGCCCTCGCCGAGGGCGCGCTGGCAGCGAACTTCACCGTCTCCGGCAAGCAGTTCAAGCTGTCCGCGGACAAGCTGGTGGGCAACGGCTTCACCCAGTACAGCGGCGAGCTGCCGACCGCCGACAAGGAGAACTACCCGGACGGCAAGATCCCGGCGGCGATGTCCGGCATCCGCAGCGCCGACCTGTGGGGCCTCTGCCAGTCGGTCGCGGTCGGCCCGGTGACCCTGCGTATCGAGGCCGGCGATGATCCCGAGCACCCGGTGCACGCCGACGACCTGCTGATCGGCATGTCCACCCTCGGCGGCGACGCCACCTTCGAGGAGATCCAGATCGGCCTGGACGGCTCCACCCTCAGCCAGGACGGCGCCGACAGCCACGGAGCGCCGCTCTCCTTCGGCCAGCAGGCCAAGAAGGTGACCATCAACGGCCTGCGCCAGGAGGCGTACTACACCTCCGCTTCCACGTTCACCCTCAACGGCATGAGCCTCAAGCTGCACATCGGCGGCTCGCACGAGTGCTACTACGACGAGGACTGACATCGTTCCACCGGGCTCGCGGGGCATCTCTCCGCGAGCCCGTCGTTCTTCAGGTGACTGGGAGGCTCGGCGTGGCGACGGAAGACATCCGGGGCAGGTTCCGGCGGTGGCGGCGGGGCCGGCCGTACTGGGGCGGGTTCTTCCTCGTGCTGTCCGGGCTGGAGATGTTCGCCAGCGCGAACATGGAACTGGACAACATCCAGATCCACATCGGGCCACAGGGCTTCTACTCGTACCTCCTGCCGGTCATGATGATCGCCGCCGGGGCCCTGACCTGGTTCTCCCCGGCGCAGCGCCTGTTCTACGGGATCATCGGCATCATCACCGCGCTGTACTCGTTCATCGGTCTCAACCTGGGCGGCTGGATCGCCGGCATGATGATCGGCATCGTCGGCGGCGCGCTGGTGATCGCCTGGGGCCCGCCTCGGGCAGTTTTGGCGGAACGGCCCACTCAGGAGATCGACCCGGTCGGCGGCGAGCCGCCGACCGGCGCGCACCGCAAGGCGCTGCTCATCGTCGCGCCGCTGCTGCTGGCGGCCAGCGTGATGGTCGCCGGGAACCGGCCCGCCCAGGCCGCCGACTGCCCGGCGGGCCTGCCGTCGCGCAAGGCCTCCCCGAGCGCCGCCGCGTCCGCCGCGAAGGTCAAGCCGAAACCTGCCGCCACGAAGACGAAGACGGCCGCCCCGGCCGTCTCGGCGTCCGCTTCGGCAAGCCCGTCGGCGTCACCCACCGAGACCGGCAGCGGCAACCCGGTGCTGGACGGCATCAACGACTTCTGGAACGGCGTCGGCGACTTCCTCGGCATCGGCGGCGAGGAGGAGGCCGAACCCGCGCCCTCGGCCAGCGTCGAACCGAGCGCCGTTCCCTCGGCGACGGCCGCCTCACCCACCCCGGCGCCCTCCGCCACGTCGGCCACGCCCAGCGCGGCCACGTCCGCGAGCGCGAGCGCCACGCCGGAGGAGATCCCCTGCCTGGGCGCCCGGCAGATGAACGTGCTGGCCGACGAGGGCGGCATCCCGCGGGCCGGGGCGAAGCCGGGGGTGGTCAAGGCCGCGTCGATCACCATGTACAACTCGTCGTACGACGGGGTGGCCGATGTGCCGACCGGTGACGGCGTGATCAAGGCGCTGAAATTCACCATGGACAAGGTGGTGAACAAGCCGTTCAGCCTCACCATCGACGAGCCCGGCGACGCGGTCACCGTGATCGAGAGCGGTGAGCTGGTCCTCGACGGCAACGTCCAGTTCTACAGCCCCACCTTCAAGGGCAAGCTGTTCGGGCTGATCCCGGTCACGTTCACGCCGGAGCAGCCGCCGCCGCTGACCCTGCCGGTGCTCTGGTTCACCGACGTGACCCTGGACCTGGCCTACGTCAGCTCCGACGTGCTGACCGCGAAGCCGCTCGACATCGAGGAGACCCGGGTCAGCTAGGCTGAGGCCGGCCAGGCCCCGTCGGTCTCGTGACGGCGGATCGTGCCCTTGCCGGCGGCCTTCGCGGCGTACATCGCGGTGTCGGCGTGCCGCAGCAGGACCGCCAGCTCGCCGGCCCGGGTGGTGGCCAGGCCGATGCTGCCGCCGACCGTGACGTCGTGGCCGTGCACCCGGATCGGCTCGGCGATCCGGGCCAGCAGCCGCCCGGCCACCTGCTCGACCGGCGGTGAGCCGGGGTCGGCCAGCAGGATCGCGAACTCGTCGCCGCCGATCCGGCTGACCAGGTCGGCGGCGCGCAGCTCGGCGGTCAGCCGGCGGGCCACCACGACCAGCACGTCGTCGCCGGCCGCGTGCCCGAACGTGTCGTTGACCGGCTTGAACCCGTCCAGGTCGAGGATCATCGCGGTCAGCTCGCCGCAGCCGGCGGCCAGCACCGCGGTCGCCCGCTCCTCGAACGCGGCCCGGTTGAGCAGCCCGGTCAGGCCGTCGTGGTGCGCCTGGTGTTCGAGGGTGTCCCGCTGGTCCTGGAGCACCACCGCCATCCGGCCGATCGTGATCAGGGTCATGAACTGGCGCAGCAGCACCAGCGAGAAGGTGGCCAGCAGGGTCCACACCAGCACCGGGTCGAGCCGGCCGGCGCGCGCCTGCAACGAGCCGCCGACCGCCACCGCGCAGACCACCGGCGCGTAGGGCAGCAGCGCCCAGGGCCGGAAGATCAGCGTGTCCAGGCCGCCGTCGCCGGGACGGGACGCGGCGAGCCGGCTGGAGACCCCCATCACCCACGCGGCCAGCACGAATCCGGCGCCGACGCCGTTGGCGTACCAGGCCGCGCCGTCCAGCCCGTTGCGCAGGCCGCCGATCAGCGTCAGGGCCTGGAGCAGCGCCGCCGTGGCGAGCAGCTGCTGGGCGCTGGCGCCGTGCCCGGGATCGGCGCCGGAGAGTGTGACGAGCGCGAGCGCCGCGGCGAACACCAGCAGACCGACCAGCACCACCATGTTGGTCCACGCGCCGCTGCGGCTGCCGGTGCTGGCGAACACGAACGTCCAGGCCAGCGCGAAGACGGCGCCGAAGACCGCGGCCACGTCGAGGGCCCGGCGGGCTGCCGCGATGCCACGCAGGCGCGGCGAGGCGAGGATCAGCGCCACGGGTACGAACGCCGCCGCGGCCGTGGAGAGCAGGCTGCCCGGCTGGGCCAGCACCGGCAGCACGGTCACCGAGAGCAGGAGCAGCACGTTGCTGAACGACCAGATCGCGCAGGCGATGGCCCCGCACCCGAAGGCGAGCCGGATCCGCCGGGAGTTGCCGTCGTCACCCATCCGCCGCCGGTAGAAGAACGCCGCGTAACCACTCGCTGCCGCGACGACCACGTCGGAGAGGGCGTAGCCGCCGTTCACCGGCAGCAGCGGATGGATGCCCTGAACCACCAGCGCGAAGGCGGCACCCACCGCCAAGGCTGTCCGCAACCGCATGCCCACCCCGGTCTTCCCAGCATCGCGGCGACTCGATCGAGAAGCGAGTATGGCACGCGAAGATCCCCGGGCGCCGGGGTTCGGGCGAGGACGAACCGGCCCGGCGGCCTAGGCTTGACGGCGTCCACGAGCTGTGACCGAAGGGAACCGAACCGTGTGCCGGAGCATCCACCAGCTGCACAACTTCGAGCCGCCGGCGACGCCTGACGAGGTGCACGCCGCAGCCCTCCAGTACGTCCGGAAGATCGCCGGGACGACCCGCCCGTCGCAGGCCAACCAGGCCGCCTTCGACCAGGCCGTCGAGGCGGTCCGGGCGGCCACCGCGGAGCTGCTGGCCGCCCTGGTGACCAGCGCCCCGCCGCGTGACCGTGAGGTGGAGGCGGCGAAGGCCCGGGCCCGCGCGGAGCGCCGTTACGCCTCCTGACGGCGGCCGCGGAGTCTACTCCCGGCCACCGGCGGGGGTGGCCGAACACCTGCCGGAGCACGGAGGTGAAACCGAACGACCGATGGCGTCGGCCATTCGTACGAGGACCGCCTGATTTCGTGAACGGCGGTTTTTCCGGGCCGTGATGATTGGTTCGCAAATGCATGAGCACCGCAATTGTCGAACCGTTTCACGACCGAAGGAGAATCGCATGAACACCTCGTACACCGGTTTCCCGTCATTCCGGGTGCTGGCCGCGTCCGTGCTGGCCACGGCGGCTGCGACGGTCGGCCTGGCAGCTCCGGCGCAGGCCGATCCACGTGTCTACACGACCACCGTGACAATTGAGAACCAGACCTCGGAGCTATTCGAACTGGTTTCCCAGTCGACGTCCGAGGGCGTGATCGACGAATACCTCAAGTCGAAGCTGCCGGCGTACCGGTCGGACTGGCTGAAGGCGTCGGCCGACGTCGACCAGGGCGGCACCAAGGGCAAGGTCAAGTACACAGCCGAGAACGGCGGCTACGTGATCGTCACCTGGAACGGGCCGTACGACGAGACCGCCGAGTACGACTGTCACGTGCCGGACGGCCTGACCTGCACCTGGGACGCCAACGACGACTACGAGGCCGAGGTGACCTTCACGATCACCCCGGACGAGTGACCCATCGACACACTTCACAGTACGATCCTCCAGGAAAGCGCATTCCTGGAGGTCGACGATGCACATCCTCGCGGCTGTTGCCGCCCTGACACTGGCCCTCCCGGCTACCCCCGGGACGGCCTCGCCACAGCTCCCGCCGGGCACGACAGCCCGCCCTGTCCTGTCCGCCGGGGAGGCCTCGCCGTACGTGCCGGAGAACTATCTGGGTTTCTCCGGCACGTACGCCGCCCCGGTCGCCGACCCCTGGCGGCCCGCCCCGATCCGCACCCCGCACCGCCCCGATCTCGTGGTCGGCCCGCACGGCTTCGCCACCGTGCAGGACGCGGTGAACGCCGCCTACCGGGCCGGCGGAACCGCCCGCCGCTGGATCGCGATCCGGCCCGGCACGTACACCGGCACCGTTCTCATCCCGGCCGGCACGCCCCCGCTGACCGTCTACGGAACCGGCCGGGCCGAGGACGTCCGGCTCGAGTTCACCATCGACGCCACGGTCACCCCGGCCCAGTGGGCGGCCCAGGTCAACCCGGACGGCAGGTACGCCGAGGGCGACCCGGCCTGGCCGATGTACCAGTCGTGCGCCACCAAGACCAGCGCCACCGCCGGGCTGTGCGCGACCGTCGTGTGGGCACAGAGCACCGACCTGCAACTGAAGAACCTGACGATCACCAACACCCTGCTGGACACCGTCGACCGGGGCACCCATCAGGCGCTCGCGTTGCGGACCGACGCCGACCGTACCCAATTGGAGGGGTTGCGGCTGATCAGCCGCCAGGACACCCTGCTCGCCAACGCCGACGACGTGAACCGGATCGCCCGGGTGTCGGTGCGCGACACCTACGTCGAGGGTGACACCGACTTCGTCTTCGGCCGGGCCGCCGCGGTCTTCACCCATTGCACGTTCCGGCTCGTCTCCAGCCGCAAGGCGTCCGGCGGTGTGATCTTCGCCCCCAACACGCATCCGGCGTACCCGTACGGCTTCCTGGTCACCCGCTCCCGGATCGTCGCCGACGACGGGTATCAGGCCGCGCCCACCGGACGCCTCGGCCGGGCCTGGGACCGGGGCGCGAGCGCCACCGGATACCTGCCCGGCAGCACCCCCAACGGGCAGCTGGTGATCCGCGACAGCCACCTCGGCGCCGGTTTCGACACGGCTGCGCCGTGGGCGCCGGCGGCCACCACCGCCCGGCCGTTCTCCGCCTTGATCGAAATCGGGCGCAACCTTTCCGACGTGAATCACAACCGTCTGTGGGAGTACGCCAACCACGGCCCCTCCGCCGTCTGACCCCCGTCCCCCATCCCCCGTTCGTTCCCCGGAAAAGTGAGCATCCCCGTGAGAGCACGAAAAGTCTTGATGATCGCCCTGCTGGCAGTGATCCCCGTCGCTGCCGCCGGCGGTCTCGCCGCCACCAGCTGGGCGGCCGGCAGCGTCTGGTACGTCTCCCCCACCGGCAGTGACACCGCGGCCGGCAGCCAGGCCGCCCCGTTCAAGTCGATCGCCCGCGCGCAGACCGCCGCCACCGCCGGCGACACCGTCTACCTGCGCGCCGGCACCTATGCCTACACCACCGCCACCACCAGCTGCGCCAGCCAGACCTCGGTGGTGGACGCGATCACGCTGAACAAGAGCGGCACCTCGGGCAGCCCGATCAACTACTGGAACTACCCCGGCGAAAAGGTGCTCTTCGACTTCACCGGGATGACCAGCAACTGCCGGATCAAGGGCTTCGACGTGACCGGCAGCTACCTGCACCTGCGGGGCCTGGAGATCAAGGGCGTGCCGCAGAACAACAGCCTCAACCACGAGTCGTGGGGCGTGTGGATCTCCGGCAGCTCCAACACGTTCGAGAAGCTGAACACGCACCACATCATGGGTCCCGGCGTGTTCATCGCCAGCGGCAGCAACAACCTGGTGCTCAACTCCGACTCGCACGACAACTACGACCCGTACAGCTCCAACGGCGCCGGTGAGAACGCCGACGGGTTCGGCGCGCACGTCGGGGCGGGCCGGGCCGGGAACGTGTTCCGGGGCTGCCGGGCCTGGTGGAACACCGACGACGGGTTCGACCTGATCAACGCGTACTCCTCGGTGACCATCGAGAACTCGTGGGCGTGGCGCAACGGGTACCTGCCGCAGACCACCACGGCGGCCGGCAACGGCGCGGGCTTCAAAGCCGGCGGGTACGGCGGGGTGTACGTGTCGAACGGGGTCAAGCACACGGTGCGCACCTCGGTGGCGTTCCTGAACCGGGGGCCGGGCTTCTACAGCAACCACCACCCGGTCGCCAACGACTACTTCAACAACACCGCGTACAGCAACGGCATCGGCTTCAACATGCTGGGCATCAACTCCAGCGGCGCGGCGGTCGGGCTCGGGACCCTGCGCAACAACATCGCGTACGGCGGGACACTGACGGCCAACCTGAGCGGCACGAGCGCGTCGAACAACTCGTGGAACCTCGGCGTCACCATGTCGGACAGCCAGTTCCAGAGCGTCTCGACGTCCGGCTGGAACGTGTCCCGGCAGTCCGACGGCAGCCTGCCGGTGCTGACCTCGCTGCACCTGGCCTCCGGAAGCACCCTGATCAACAAGGGCGTGAACGTGGGCCTGCCCTACAACGGGTCAGCACCGGACGTCGGCGCGTTCGAAACGTCCTGACCGTCGCAGACCGCCGGCCGTCGCTCAGCGTGGTAATGCGAGCGACATTCCATCGCTCAGCGACGGCCGGCGGTCTCAGCGGGGGACGGCGCGGAACCACTCGGTGCGGTCGGCGGGGTCGGGGCCTCGCCGGCGCATCAGTGGCGGGTCCTCGCCGGTGACCGGGGCGTAATGGTCGAACCGGGCGGTCAGCACCGCCTCGCCGCCGGTCAGGTCGGGCAGGGCGGCCACCACCTGCGGCACCCGCGACGACGGCAGGATCCCGCTCACCTCGAGGTATCCGCCGGCCGTCGCGGTGTCCCGGATGACCGCCCCGGCCCGGCCGAGCAGCGCCGTCACCACGTCGGCGACCTCGTGCGGCAGGTTCACGTCGAACCGCTCGACCGGATGGCACACCCGGGTCCGGGCGGTCCGCAGCGCCGACGCCACCACGACCGGCGCCAGATGCCGGAAGTCGCCGGCCACACTGGAGATCGACTTGTCGAACTTCTGGTGCGGCCGGCTCTGCCGCGGGCAGTACTGCGACGACGTCATGGTGACCACGCAGTCGGTGACCGGCCAGCCGTGCGGCCCCTGCCGCAGCGCCGCCCGCACCCCCTCCTCGGTGGCCGCGATGAACGCCGGGGGCAGCCGGCCGGGCTCGATGCCGGGCCGGAACTCGACACCGTGACCGGCCGGGGCGGCCTCGATCCGCAGACCGATCCCAGCCAGGTACGGGTTCCCCCGCTCCCGGATCCGCTCCTGCGCCGACCCGGCACCGGACACCCGCTCGATGCAGGCGGTGAGCGTGCCGGAGAACCGCACCGCCACCCCGTACCGATCGTGCAGCAGCGCCGCGATGACCTCCTTCTGCACCTCGCCGTGCAGCCTGATCACCGCCTGTTCCTGCTGCTCGTCGAGCCGCAGGTCGACCAGCGGGTCCTCGTCGGCGAGCTCGGTCAGCCCGGCGAACAGGGCCAGCCGCCGGGCCGGGTCGACCGGCTCGACCAGGGCCTGCCGGGTCGGCGGCGGGAACCGGTAGAGCCGCCGCCGGGGTGGCTCTCCGACGTGCTGGCCGATCCGGGCGGACAGGCCGCGCACCGCGGCGATCTGCCCGGCCGCCGCCGACTGGCGCACCAGCACACCGTCCGGTTCGCTGACCGCGATCTGGGTGACGGTCTGCGGCCGCGTCCCGCCGAGATCCACCCGATCGCGTACGCTCAGCCGCCCCGACCACAACCGCACCCACGCGCGCCGGCCGTGGTCGTCGCGGTCGACGGCGAAGACCGTGCCGGCCAGCGGACCGTCCCGCTCGTCACTGCGCGGCAGCAGGCCGGACAGGATGTGCCGCAACTGGGGCACTCCGGCGCCGGTGATCGCCGAGCCGCACACCACCGGGCTGAGCCGGCCGTCGCGGACCGCCCGCCGGACGGCGCGGCGCACGTCACGGGCCCGGACCGGCTCGCCGGCCAGCCACTTCTCCGCGATCCGGTCGTCGCCCTCGGCCACCGCCGCCACCACCGGCTCGGCGTCGAGCGGCTCCGCCCGTACCGTAGCGAAGGGGTTGCCCTGGTCTTTGACCCTGGTGAGAGTGACCGGGGCGGTGGCCAGCCGGCGGCGGATCTGGGCGGTCACCCGGTCCACGTCGGCGCCGCGCCGGTCCACCTTGTTGACGAAGAAGAGGGTGGGCACGCCGATCCGGCGCAGCGCCCGCCAGATGGCGACGGTCTGCGGCTGGACACCCTCCACCGCGGACACCACGAGAACCGCGGCGTCGAGCACGGCCAGGGACCGCTCGACCTCGGCGATGAAATCCGGGTGGCCGGGGGTGTCGAGCAGGTTGACGGTCAGGTCACCGAGGCTGATCGAGGTGACCGCGGCCCGGATGGTGATGCCGCGCCGCCGTTCGAGCTCCATCGAGTCGGTGCGGGTGGTGCCGTCGTCGACGCTTCCGGGACGGGACACCGCCCCGGCCTCGAACAGCAGGCGCTCGGTCAGGCTGGTCTTGCCGGCGTCAACATGGGCGACGATCCCGAGGTTCAACAATGCCAAAGCAGAACTCCACGGTAGGACGGTAAGGGGTCCGGAGCGTGGAAGCTGCTCGCATCGGTCTCTCCTCGTCTCGTGGGGACTGCTCGGCACCACCCTGGCACGGCTGTCACGGCGCCGCCACCGATTTCGTATCCGGCCACTCCGGCACCCCGGCGGGCCTAGCCTGAGGGGCATGTCGTACGTCGCCGCCCGTGACGGCCGCAAGAACCGCAGCGCCGCCACCCGGGCCCCCGCCGTCCCTGACCGGATCGACGACCTGCACGGACACAGCGTCGGTGTGCTCGAGGTGCCGCATCACATGGCCTGCGGGCATGCCAGCCGCCGTCAGTACGAGCTCGAGGACCCGGCCCAGGTCCGGCACGCCTACGAGCAGGTCCTGTGCGAGGCCGCGAACTGCGGTGAGGTGGAGGACCTGATCAACCCGGCCGTGCTCCGCCGGGTGTGGCGTGACCTGCACCTGCCGGCCCGGGTCCGCGCCGCCTGGGAGACCCGGCACCCGGGTCTCCAACGCCGCACCGTGAACCGGTCCCCGGCCATCGCCGAGGCCGCTGCCGGGGGCGGCTTCGCACGCCGCCGCCGGGCAGTGGCCTGAGCGTCACTGGTAGCTGTAGCCCAGGGCGCCGATGTCGCGGACCACGGACGGGGTACGCCCGTTCGCGAACGGCCGCATCGTCTCGTTGTTGTCGACGACACCAGCCGTGGAGCCGGTCCGCGGCTGGTAGGTGTCGGGGCCGTTGCTGTTCTGCCACAGCCACCACAGCCTGTCGATGTTGCAGTGGTGCAGCCAGAACGCGGGATCGTTGGGCGCCTCCCGGGTGGCCATGTGCCCGCCGACGTAGTTGTGCACCCGGTTGTGCAGCAGGATCTCGCTGCGGTTGCGGTAGCTGTTGGACACCGTCGCGTCCCAGGGCGACTGGTCGTACACCTGGTAGCTCTGGACGTTGTTCACCGTCGCGGCGGTGGGCCGGCTCGCGTTGACGCCGACCCGCCGCTGGAGGAAGTTGGTCTGGATGCTGCTGCGGTACAGCGACCAGCCCCACGACGGGCTGAAGTTGCCGCTGGTGACGCTGCCGTTGGTGATCGCGCCGAGGAAGTCGGCGGAGAACGGGTGGGCGGTGCCGGTCCAGTCCCAGTAGGGGATGAAGACGTTCGGGTTGCCGCTCACCGTCTGCAGGTCGAGTTCCAGCAATCGCAGGTATTCACGGTGCCATGGGAAGAACGACGGCGACTGGTGGGCGTGACTGATGTCGTCCGCGGTCCGGGCGAAATAGAGCACGTGCTGGTCGATGTACCAGTTGTAGTTGCGCCCGTTCGCCGACGTCGTCTTGAACTGGCGCAGCGCATTGATGAATGCGGTCCCCTCCGCCACGGTGATCGCGGTGATGTTCTTGCGTACTGCCATGTTCAGTCGCCTTTCCTTCGATCGTCAGTGCGCGTGGTCTTGCGCGGCGGCGTCGGCCAGCTCGAAGTCGCCGAGGATGTCCACGACCTTCTTCGCCAGCTTGCGCAGCCCGTCGCGGTTGCGACTGTCGTCGATCTCGACCGGGTCGTAATGGTTCAGGGCGCTGATCCAGCCCACCCCGACGTACGGCGGCGACCCGTCGGCCGGCACGAACAGGGTCTTGATCTCGGTCAGGGCGAGTCGCCGGTTGTTGATCATCAGCTCCTTGCGGCCCCGGAGGTTGTGCAGGCCGCGGATCTTCTTGCCCTTGAAGAGCTCGTCGAAGTCGCGCGGGTCGAGCAGGTTCGTGAGGTCCTTGACGCCACCCGGCAGGTTCCTCTTGTCGCCGGGGCCCGGTGGCGGGTCGGCGCTCGCCAGCTCCTGGCCGGCGATCACGGCCGTGGCCGCGGTCACCGCTCCGGCCGCGCCGTAGCGCAGGACGTCGCGACGGTTCGTCTTCGCCATGCGGAATCCTCATCCTCGAATGGACGGAACTTGTCGGTAGACCTAATCAACCGGATTCCCGAGAATTCGTGTCGCCATGGTCACCGAAAGGACTAAAACGACTGCCGGGCGGCGATCACGCTCGTTATCCGGGAGTACGGTCGCGGATAACGCGCCCATTCCGGTAAAGGTCGACGAAAGTGATCCGAGAATGAATTCCATGCACCACGACAAACGAACGGCGAAGCGCCCGGGATACGCCGCGCGGGGAATCGCCCTGCTCGCCGTGGCGGTCGGGCTGGCCACCACGGCGGGGACCGTGTGGGCGGGCACCGGGCCGGATGTGGACCCGGTTCCGGCGCCCTCGGCGTCGATCAAGCCGGTCGCCGCCAAGCCCGGGTTCTACGAGACCTACCGTGGGCACCACATCATGGGGTGGGGTGCGAACGAGAAAGCCTGCGCGTACATCGACGGGGTGCCGCTGGTGCTTTACCCGAGCGGGGACGGTCAGTACACCAGCAATCTGGCTGCCTTCGAACTGAAGTCCAGTGTCCGGGCGATCACCAGGGCGTCGGTCAAGACGCTCGGCAAGCTCCCCCCGGCGGTGCCGTCCGACGCGCCGGCGCACTGCCCGGCCCTCGTTGTACGAAAGCCGGCGAAGCCGGTGCCCGCCCCCAAGAAGTAGGCGGTCACCAGGTGCGCAGGCCGGGCAGCGCCAGGTTCAGCAGGTGCCGCAGTTCGGCCAGGCGCATCAGCCGTCCGGCGGCGAGATATCCGGCGGCCCCCGCGAACACGGCCCCGGCCAGGGTGCACAGCGCGCCGGCCCAGGTCGCCGCGTCGACGGCCCAGACGACGAGGCCGGCGCATCCGGCGCCGGCCGCCGTCGCCACCAGAACCCGCACATGGGTACGGACCAGACGCCGCCCGTCGAGATACCCGAGCCGGCGGCGCAGCACCAGGGCCGTCACGTTCAGCCCGACGGTGTAGGCGAGCGCGTACGCCATCGGGATGCCGATCACGATGTCCTCGCCCGGCAGCAGCCACCCGGCGGCCGCGCACCCGGCCACTCCGACCGCCGCCACCAGCGCGGTGATCAGCGCGGACGTCCTGGTGTCCTGGAGCGCGTACAGGCCCCGCTGGAGAATCATGTAACTGGTGAACGGCACCAGCGTCAGCCCGAACCCGGCGAGCACCAGCCCGAGCACCCGGACGGTCGCCGCGCTGCTGTTGCCGTGCGCGAACAGCACCGTCGCGATGTGCGGCCCGAGCAGCAGGAACGCGGCGGCGATCGGGGCCATCACGACGAGCGCGGTGCGGACCGCCCGGGACAGGCCGGTGGTCACCCGCTGCCGTTCGCCACGGGCGGCATATTGGCTCAGGCGCGGCAGGATGGCGGTCATCACCGACACGGCAATGACCGCATACGGTACGAGGTAGACGGCGCTCGCGTTCTGATAGGCGGTCACCCCGCCCGGCCCGGCCCAGGACGCGGCCCGGGTCGCCGCAGCGGTGAGCGTCTGCGAGGCCACCACCGCGAGCAGCACCCACGCCCCGAGCTTCCCGATCCGCCGGATCCCGATCCCCCGCGGGTCGAGCCGCAGCCGCACCGGGAACCCGCTACGGGCCAGCGCCCACAGCACCAGAATCGTCTGCGCCACCACCCCGGCGGTGGTGCCCAGCCCGAGCAGCAGCAGATGCCCGGTGCTCAGCCCGGCGCCGGCGACCGCGCTGCCGGCCACCGACAGGTAGGTCAGCCCCACCGCGATCACGATGACGCTGTTGCAGAGCGGCGCCCACGCCCCGGCCGCGAACCGGCCCCGGATGTTGAGGATCGCCCCTGTGGTGGCGCTCAGCCCGTAGAACAGGATCTGCGGCAGGAAGAACCGGCTGAACACGATCGCCAGATCCCGCTGTTCGGCGGTGAACCCGGGCGCGTACAGGTCGATCAGCCACGGCGCGGCGACGATCGCGAGGATCGTGACGGCGCTCAGCACGTACACGATCAGCGACAGCAGCCGCTGCGCGTAGAGCACCCCGCCGTCCGGTTCGGTGAGGCTCGCCCGGGTCAGCAGCGGCACCACGATGCTGGCCATGGTGCCCCCGACGACCAGCTCGTACACGGCGTTCGGCAGGGTGTTCGCCACGTTGTAGGTGTCGAGCAGCCGGGTGCCGAGCCCGAGCGCGGCGGCCAGCACCAGAATCCGCAGGAACCCGCCGACCCGCGAGGCCAGCGTGGCCACCGCCATCCGCTGCCCGGCCCGCCCGATCGAAGATCCGTCACTCACGTGACCTGCATACCGTCTGGGGCACGCCTCAGGCGAATTTGCCCTCGGCCACGTTCGGGTCGAGGGGGACGTTCGCGAACGGGTCGGCGCCCCGGAGGCCGGTCGTGGTCGGGACGAAGGTGAACTGGACCATGCCCCGGGTGGTGCCCTCCGGCGGGATGCCGGCCCGGTGCAGGCAGCGGGTGGTGTTGCAGAACGCGCTGTGCCCGGCCGGCACGTCGAAGTAGTGGGCGCTGCGCGGGTCGTCCATCAGGCGGCGGGCCGGGCCGACGGCGTGGCCGTTGTCGATGAAACCGGTGCGCATGATGCGTCGGGTGTTCGGGACGTCGTGGAAACGGAACGCCCCGTTCTCCGGGGTGACGCCGTCGCTGATCTGCACGAACAGCTTCAGCGTGGTGGTCGGGTGCTGGTCGCAGTGCCACTGGTTGCCGTAGTGGTGGTAGCGCTGCTCGTCGAGCGGGATGTGCCCGATCCGCCACATTCGCACGTGCTGGATCTGCCAGGCCCCGGCGTAGAAGGCGTCGAGCACTCCGAGGGCGCCGGGGGTCAGCAGCTCCCGCATCTCCGGCACGTGGCGCAGCGGGTCCTTGACGTAACGCACCACGTGCCGGATGCGGCGGCCCATGTCGACCGTCGCGGCCGGGTCGTCGATCACGTTGTCGTAGCCGGCCTGGACGGCCCGCAGCGCCGAGGGGTCGGCCGGGGCGTCCAGGAGCGCGTATCCGAGGGTGTCGATCTGGTCGGCCAGGCGCTGCGTCTCGACGTCGACCGGGGCCGGCCGCTGGCTGCGCAGGTCCCGGAGGGTCCGCTGCTGGCCGCGGTTGTTGCTGGCCCACGCGTCGTTGCCGTAGACCATCCGGGCGGGCATCGCCGCCATGGACTGCCCGGCGTAAACCACACGGCTCCGGATCGCCACCACTGCGCTGTCCCTTCTGGCCTTGATCAAAGGAGAGTGACCATAGCCGCTCTCGATGCCCGAGGGAAGCCCGCAGCTCAGTGGAGCGGGCAGGCCTGAAGAACAGGGGCCGTTCAGACGGTCGCGCGGGTCCGGAAGGCGGACCGGCGGCGGGCCAGGCGCAGCAGGTAGGCGGAGGCGAGCAGGCTGGCCAGCACGGCGAAGATGCTGGCCTCCGGCCCGAAGTCGCCGCCGGTCAGCACGGCCGGCCCGTCGAAGACGCCACGCAGCAGGCCGAGCGTGGAGCTGTCGGCGCCGGAGACCGGGACACCGAAGATGCCGCCTTCGGCGAAGTTCCAGCCCAGGTGCAGGCCGATCGGCAGCCACAGGGCACGGGTGGCCACGTAGGCGAGGCCGGCCATCAGCCCGGCCGCGACGATCGCCAGCGCGCCGCCGATCGCGGCCGGGTCGTTGATCAGGTGCAGCAGGCCGAACAGGGTGGCCGAGACGGCGAGGGCCGGCCAGGTTCCGGCGCGTTCCTCGATCTGGCGGAACAGGATGCCGCGGAACAGCACCTCCTCGACGGTGGCGACGCCCACCATCAGGCCGAAGATCGAGAGCATTCCGCTGAACGAGCCCCACCCGTCGATCCCGAACCCGCCGAAGATCGCGATGGCCAGCACGGTCGCCGTGAACAGGCCGATGCCGGCGAGCGTCCCCCGGGCCAGGGTCCGGAGCCGCCCGGCGCGCGGCAGGTCCGCCGGCTCCTTGCGCTCGATGCGGCGGGTGGTCAGGGCGTACAGCCACAGGGTGGCCGCGGCGGCGGCGAAGCCCGCGGCGAGCAACCGGATCGCGCTGCCGGACAGCGCGTTGAGGACCGTCACCACCAGCGCGTCGACGGCGATGAAGATCAGCAGGAGGAGAAGCGGACGACCAAGAGCCTTCATGGGTACGACGCTAGGCAGCATCGCATCGAAGATCATCGCCCCGTGGTGGGCACCCGGGGTAGCTCTCCCGGGGGATGGTCAGGTCACCAGGCCGGTTCGGTGGGCCAGGATGACCGCCTGCACCCGGTCGCGCAGCGAGAGCTTGGTCAGGATCCGGGAGACGTACGTCTTGACGGTCTCGTGGCTGATCACCAGCGCCCCGGCGATCTCCGAGTTGGACAGGCCCTCGGCGATCAGCCGGAACACCTCGACCTCCCGGGCGGTCAGCACCGCCAGCCGATCGTCCTGCCCGGCGGTGGCTGGCCGGACCCGATCACCGAACCGCCCGACCAGCGCACGCGTCACGGCCGGCGCCAGGAGCGCCTCGCCCCGCGACACGGTCCGGATGCCGTCGATCAGCTCGGCCGGTTGCGCGTCCTTGAGCAGAAAGCCACTGGCCCCGGCCCGCAACGCCTCGTAGACGTAGCTGTCCAGGTTGAACGTGGTCACCACGAGGATCTTCATCGGTTCGGCGACGTCCGGGCCGGCCAGCCGACGGGTGGCCTCGATGCCGTCGAGCAGCGGCATCCGGATGTCCATCACCACGACGTCGGGGCGCAGCCGCAGCGCCTCCCGCACGGCGGCCGCACCGTCGGAGGCCTCCCCCACCACCTCCAGGTCGGGCTGGAGTCCGAAAACGGTCACGAAACCGGCGCGGATGAGCGCCTGGTCGTCGCAGACCAGCACGCGGATCACGCCACACCGCCGATCGTTTCTCCTGACAGGCTCGCGCCCGCGCCCGCCTCAGCCCGGACCAGGGGAAGCCAGACCCGTACCGAAAAATCGCCGTCCGGACCACCGCCCGCGTCGAACGTCCCGCCGAAGATCTTGATTCGTTCGCGCAGGCCGGTCAGGCCGCGCCCGGCGCAGGCCTCGCCGCGCGCCGACCCGGCGGTGACCACCTCGATCGCGGTCCCGTCGACGGCGTGCCGGACCAGCACCCGGGTCGGGCGGCCACGCGCGTGTTTGACCGCGTTGGTCAGCCCCTCCTGCACGACCCGGTGCACGGCGAGCCCGAGGCCGCCGTCCGGCCCGGGCCCGCCCTCCTCGGCGAATTCGACCGGCTGACCGGCGCGGCGTATCCGGTCCACCAGGTCGGCGAGGCGGCTTTCGGTGGTCTCCACCGGTTCCAGACCCTTTTCGAGTACGCCCAGAAGCACCCGGAGTTCGCTGAGCGCCTCCCGCCCGGACCGGCTCACCGCGGCGACCGCCTCGACGGCCCGGTCCGGTTGCGGCCCGACCAGGAAACCGGCCGTGTCGGACTGCACGACCATGGCGGTCACGTGGTGGGTGACGACGTCGTGCAACTCCCGGGCGATGCGGGCGCGCTCGGCGGTGATCGCGGCGCCGACGCTCTCCTGACGGCGCCGACGCTCCTCGGCCTGCCGGGCCCGCACCCACGATCCGGCGGCCCAGCACGCGGCGAGCACCGCTCCGAAGGTGACGAAGTCGATCACCCGCTCAGCCGCGCCGCGCTGGTGCAGGGCCACCGCGAGCGCGGCGTAACCGGCGGTCGCGGCGGCGGCGATCGCCCGGCGGTGGCCCTGCTGGTGGGCGCCCGCGCTGTACAGGGCGACCAGCAGCGCGAGCCCGGTCACGGTCGGCGGGTATCCGGCGAGCTGGTGCGTGGCGAACGCCGCGGCGACGATCGCCAGGCTGAGGGCGGGCCGGCGGCGGCGCGGGATCAGGGCGAGCGCCTGGATCAGCAGCAGGGCGAGGCTGATCCGGTCGGCCGGGCGCAGGTGCAGCTCGCCGATCTCCAGGCCGAGCTCGGCGACCCCCGGCACGAAAGCCGCGACGATCAGCAGGGCCGCGCCGGCGGCGTCCCGGAGCATCGGGTCCAGAGCTCTCCACCAGCGCATCCGCGGATCCTAGCCCGCCGCCCGGAAACGCCTTGCGGCCGAACCGGGGATCGACCGCCGACTAATTAATGGAGACTTAAGGAAGGAATCTCGAAAAACTGTTATTGAAAGGCGTTACGGCGGCCACCAGCACCGCCCTGACCTGGGGAAATGAATTTTTTCTTGACGTATTGAACCGCCTGTGCAAGGTCTGCATAATTCGTGCCGCACCCTTTCCCCGCCATTTTGTTGAGGATCGATATGGGTATGGAATCCCAGCACGTCGCCCCGCCGGACCCGAAGCGCCGCCGCCGTACCACCCGGGTGGTCCTGGGTGCCGCCGTCGTCGCCGCGCTCGGCGCGAGCGGCATCTACATCACCACCGCCGGCGCCGATGAGGTCACCACCCCGGGCACGCTCCAGGCCGAGTCGTTCGCCGCGCAGGGCGGCGCGAAGACCGAGAACACCTCGGACACCGGCGGCGGCAAGAACGTCGGCTGGCTGGCCGCCGGCGACTGGCTCGAGTACCGCAACGTCACGATCGGCTCCACCTCGCTGAGCGCCCGGATCGCGTCGAACAACTCCGAGGGCGGCTCGATCGAGGCCCGCCTGGGCGGCCGGGACGGCACGCTGCTGGCGACCTTCCCGATCGCGTCGACAGGCGGCTGGCAGAAGTGGAAGACGGTCACCGCGAAGGCCGCGAAGCTGCCGGCCGGCAAGCAGACGCTGGTCCTGGTGATGAAAAGCAAGTCCCGCTCGGACTTCGTCAACATCAACCACTTCAACGTCGGCGTCGCTCCGGCCGCCACCACCCCGGCTGGCACCCCGGCCACCCCGCCGCCCGCGACCCCGACCGGGACCACCCCGGCCAGTGCCGCTCCGTCCAAGCCCGCCGCCTCCAGTGCCGCGCCCACCAACCCGTCCGCGAGCCCTGGTGGCTGGGTGCCGGTCGACGAGGCGGCCTGGAAGGAGACGCTCGCCCTGCACAAGGCGGTCCAGCCGAAGACGGTTCCGGCCGGGATCGTGCGGGTGCCGGAGTTCCACACCAACTGCACCGTCTCCGGTGAGGCCGCCGACGACCCGATCGTGCTGCCGAACCTGCCCGGCGCCTCGCACCTGCACACGTTCTTCGGGCCGAAGGTGACCGCGAGCAGCACCGGAGCGCAGCTGCTCAAGCAGTCGACGACGTGTGACGCGGCCGGTGACCACAGCGCGTACTGGGCGCCGACGCTGCTGCTCAACGGCAAGCCGGTGAAGATGAAGAACTTCCGGGCCTACTACGGCGCGAAGATCAAGGACCCGGCGACGGTCCTGCCGTTCCCGCCCGGCCTGGTGATGGTGCAGGGTGACGCCAAGCGGCAGGTGGCCACGCCGAAGGGCGCGAGCGGCCAGTTCTGGTGTGCGGGCAGCGCCGAGATCGGCCGCAGCGCCGACGGCAACTGGCCCAAGTGCGCGGCCGGCGGCAACCTGATCTACCAGCTCACCTACCAGGACTGCTGGGACGGCAAGCACATCGACTCGCCGGACCACAAGTCGCACATGGGCCCGTCGGTCAACGGCGTCTGCACCGGCAAGTTCCCGGTGGCGATCCCGAACATCTCGATGATGCTCGGCTACGACTCGCTCGGCGGCGACGGGCTGGCCCTGTCCTCCGGCATGGCGTCGTCGATCCACGGCGACTTCATGAACGCGTGGGACCCGGCGAAGCTGGCCGCGCTGGTCAAGGTCTGCATCAACGCGGACGCCAAGTGCGGCACGACACCGTCGTTCGGCTGAGAATCCTTACGGGTCACCGGTCACCGAGGAGGAACACGATGCGCCTGATCGCCTCGGTGGCCGTGGTCCTGCTGCTCGCCGGATGCGGCGGGCAGCAGGCGGAGAAGACGCCGGCCCCGACGCCGGCGAGCACCTTCGGCGGCACCGACCTGGCCTGGATCGAGATCATGCTGGCCATGAACGAGCAGGTCGTTCCCCTGCTCGACGCGGTGCCGGCGCGCGCGGGCGGTGCGGCGACACGGGACCTCGCCGCCACCGTCCGCGTGTTCACCGAGGCGGAGCTGCCCGAGTTGCGGGCCCTGCACGACCTGGCCGGGCTGCCGGCCGAGAACCAGCACGTGGGCATGCCGATGCCGGGCATGGTGACCGAGGCCGACCTGGCGGCGATGACCGCGCTGTCCGGGCCGGCGTTCGACGAGGCCGCCTCGGGCAAGCTGACCGAGGCGATCGAGCAGGCGGTCACCCTGGCCCGCAGCGAACAGGAACACGGCATCGATCCGCGGACCCGGGCCCTGGCCGGCGAGGTGCTGGCCGCCCGGGCCACCGTCGCCGCCGGGGCGGATGCCGGGAAACGCGAAAATTAGTCAGGCGGCTACCTACGCTCTGACCATGAGCGTGAGCCGGCTCCAACCGCCCGCCACCACCCCCGTGCCGGTCGCCGGGACCCTGCGCACCGGGCACCGGCGGCTACTCGAACAACTCCGGGCCGACGGGGTGCGCTACCTGTTCGGCAACCCGGGCTCCAGCGAGGACGGGCTGCTGGAGGAGATCGCCCGGTTCCCGGACATCGACTACGTGCTCGGCCTCCAGGAGGCCGCGGTGGTGTGCACCGCCGACGGGTACGCGCAGGCCACCGGGCGGCCCAGCGTGGTGCTGCTGGACAGCGCGGCCGGGCTCGGCAACGCGGTCGGCAGTCTCTGGCACGCGCTGCGCCGGCAGACGCCGATGCTGGTGATGGCCGGGGACGACGGGTCCGCCGACCTGGTCGACATCGCCCGGCCGGTGACCAGGCACGCCGCCCGCGTCACCCACCCGGACAGCATGCTCCAGCTGGTCCGGCGGGCGCTCAAGGTGGCCGCCACGCCGCCGCGCGGGCCGGTGTTCCTGGCCCTGCCGCCGGACGTCCTGGACCAGGTCGCCGACGAGGCGGTGCTGCCCACGAGCGTGCCGGACACCCGCGTGGTCCCGGAGCCGGCCGCGATCCAGGCGGCGGCCCGGCTGCTGGCCACCGCGCACGCGCCGGTGATCCTGGCCGGCGACGGTGTGGCCGCCTCCGGCGCGGTCGCCGAGCTGACCCGGTTCGCCGAGACCTGGGGCGCCGTGGTGTACGGGGCGATGGCGTCCGAGCTGCTCATGCCGTGGACCCATCCGCTGTGGGGCGGCGACGGCGGCGCTGAGCCGGTGGCACACGCCGACGCGCTGCTGATCGTCGGCGCCCAGTGGCTCCCCGGCTCTCGCCCGGCGCCGGGCGCCACCGTGGTGCAGGTGGACCTCGACCCGTACGCGATAGCCCACGACCATCCGGTGACCGCCGGGATGCTCGGTGACCCGCGGCTGACGCTGCGGGCCCTGACCACCGCGCTCGAGGAGGCGATGACCGAGCCGCAGCGGCAGGCCGCGGCCGAACGGGTCCGGCGGCGCGGGGCGCTGCGCGCATCGGAACTGGACCGGGCGCTCACCGACGATCTCGGCGCCGGGCTGGACGCGGATTCGGCGCCGCTGCGGATGGCGGCCGTGGCGGCGGCGCTGGCCGGGGTGCTGCCGGACGACGCGATCGTCTTCGACGAGGCGATGACCAGCTCACCGGCGATGACCCGCTGGCTGCCGCCGACCCGGCCCGGACACTTCTTCCAGAACCCCGGGGGCACGCTCGGCGTCGGCGTTCCGGGCGCGATCGGCGCGAAGATCGCCCACCCGGAGCGTACGGTCGTCGGCTTCACCGGCGACGGCGGCGGCATGTACACCTGCCAGGCCCTGTGGACGGCCGCCCACCACCGGGTCGCCGCGAAGTTCGTGGTCTGCCACAACGGCGGATACCAGCTGCTCAAGGACGACCTCGCGAACTACCGGCGGGACCACGACGGTGATCCGGCCGCCGCCTTCCCGCCGTTCTTCGACGTACGTGAGCCGCGTGTCGACTACGTGCACCTGGCGGCCGCCATGGGGGTGCCCGCGGCCCGGGTGCGGCACGCCGCCGACCTGCCGGGGGCTCTGCGCACGATGCTCGACCACGACGGCCCGTACCTGGTGGAGGCCGTCCTCGACGAACCCGGCGGCGGAACCGCCCGCACCGGCCGGTAGCCGCCACGGCCCGCCCCGCTCTTTGTGGCGGCCGTCGTATCCCGCCCGGCGCCCCGTGCCGGCCGTCATACCCTGCCCGGCGTCCTATCCCACCCGGCGCCCCGGACCGGCCGTCCTATCCCACCCGGCGCCCCGGACCGGCCGTCATATCCCACCCGGCGCCCCGTGCCGGTCGTCGTATCCCGCCCGGAAAATTCTCATGCCGGGCGCCGGCCGCCCGATGAGACCGAGGACCGGTCCCAGGGCGGAGGAGCGACGTGACGCAGGTGCCTACCGGCCGGCCTTTCCTGGGCGCGCGCCCGGCGACCGACGCCGTGCCGCCGGTGATCGGCGCGCCGGTGCTGTTCCTCGCGATTCTGGGGCTCGCCGTGTGGGGCCGCCGGCACGGCGCGGTGCTCGGCTCCCCGGCGCTGCTGGCGTCGCTCGTCGTGCTGTTCGCGGCCAGCGGCAGCGAGCGGTACCAGCGCTGGCTCGGCCGCGGGCACCTGCACAACCGGGTGGTGCTGCGGCTGATCCACGCCACCGTGCTGATCGGGGTCGTGCTGCTGGTCGCCGGCTGGGGTTTCCTGCTGCCGGCCGCGGTCGTCCTGATCGGCGTGCTGCACATCGGCTGGTCCGGGTCACAGACGTGGCGGCCGGCGACCGCGGTCACCGCGGTGGTGACGATAGTGATGGAGGTGGCCGTACAGTTCGGCGCGCCATCGGTGGTGCCACCCGCCCACTCGCACCTGGCCGCCACGATCAACCTGCTGCTGGCCGGGTTCGGGCTGAGCAACCTGGGACTCGCCGCGGCCCGCGCCGAGGAGGCCACCCTCACCCTGCAACGTGCCGAGGAACGGTTCCGGGCGCTGGTCCAGGACTCCTCGGACGTGGTCGCGGTGATCGACGGGCTGGGCCGGATCACCCACGTCAGCGCGGCCGTCCGGCACGTCAGCGGCTGGGATCCCGGCGAACTGCTGAACACCGGCTACCTGGACCTGTTCCATCCGGACGACCAGCTCCAGATCAACACGGCGCTCACCACGGTGACCGACGGCGGCGCGGACAGCCAGGACCGGCTCGAACTGCGGGTCGCCCACCGGGACGGCACCTGGCACTGGCACGAGGTCACCCTGCGCAACGCCATCGACCATCCGGCGGTCGGCGGCATCGTCTCCAACCAGCGCGACATCAGCGACCGGCGCGCCCAGCAGGACCGGCTCGCGCACGCGGCCGCACACGACCCGCTGACCGGCCTGCCGAACCGGGCCGAGGTGCTGCGGGTCCTCGAGGAGGCGCTGGCCGGGGCCGACAGCGCGGGCTCGGTGGCGTTGTTCTTCATCGACCTGGACGGCTTCAAAGCGGTCAACGACGGATACGGCCACGCGGCAGGCGACGCGCTGCTGGTGGCCGCGGCGGACCGGCTACGCGCCGGGCTCCGCGCGGAGGACCTGCTGGGCCGTCTCGGCGGCGACGAGTTCGCCGCCGTGCTGACCGGCGTGACCAGCACCGCCGACGTGCAGGCCCGCGCGCAACGGCTGATGGCCGACATGCGCCTGCCCTTCGACCTGCCGGGCCGCCGGGTCCGAATCGGGGCAAGCATCGGGGTCGCCGTCGGCGGTCCGGCGACAGGCGCCGACGACCTGATGGCCGCAGCCGACACCAGAATGTACGAGGTGAAGGCCCACAGCCGCGACGACGCCCCCGTCTAGCCCGAATCCCACAAGCCCCCTGAAATCCGACAGCATCTCGAGGCGCCCCCCTCTCGCCCCTCGCCCCTCACCTCTCCCCGCTCACCCTCACCTCTCCCTGCTCACCCTCACCATTCCCTGCTCACCCTCACCATTCCCCACTCACCCTCACCATTCCCTGCTCGCCTCTCGCCTCTCGCCTCTCGCCTCTCGCCTCTCGCCTCTCGCGGATCTTGCACGAATGTTCACCCTCGCTCCGATCTTGCAGCCCTTTCCACACCCCGACGGGAAGAAAGCTGCAAGGTCTCCCCGGCGCAGTGGACCTTGCACGACAAACCACATCCAGACGTGAAGAACCCTGCAAGATCGCCGCGAAGGTGGAGAACCGTGCAAGATTCACGAGGCCGGCAGACGCCTAATCCTGGGCGAGCACGACATTCCGGGCGGGTGTCCGGGTCGCATGCGTGACCGGTGCGACAGTCCGAAGGCCGGGCGCGAAATCATCGCACGACAGAGGGATCGACCGCGGATACGGCGAAAGTCTTGAAAGACGCTTCAGGTGTGCACGAAGTCAACAAGATCTGCGGCGGAGGCGGCACGAAATTCGGCCTATTGAGCATCGCCAACGATGACCAGAGCACACGTTGCGCGATTGTGGGCGCTGATCGTCGCTGCCGCGATGACAGGCGTCCACGTTGAGCCGATCGCGGGACCTGGTCCACGTGATAGCGCTGATGAACGCACGCATTCGGCGATTGTGTGCTCTGGTCATCGTTCAACAAGAGCACTGCCCAGCCGTCATCGGGCGTTCCGGCAACGCCGTCCGAAACCGCGCTGCCCGAACGCGTCCCAACCGCCGGGCTGACGGGCGACCGGCGCGGGTGACCGGCGGCCGGGGCAGGTGACCGGGACAGGTAACCGGGACAGGTGACCGGTGGCCGGGGCAGGTGGCCGGGGCTAGGCGGCGACTCGGTGGCCGTCGGCGGCTGGGCGGTAGGCGTTGATCGCCTCGGCGGGCATCGGCCGGGCGTAGTGGTAGCCCTGCGCGTAGCGGTAGCCGAGCCGGTGCAGCTCGGCGGCCTGCGCGGCGGTCTCCACACCCTCGGCGACCGCCCGTAACCGCATGCCCTCGCTGATGGTGAGCAGCGCCGCCACGATGACGGCCGGTTCGCCGTTCTCGGTGACGTCGTCGACGAACGACTTGTCGACCTTGAGGATGTCGGCCGGGCAGGTGCGCAGCAGCCCGAGCGACGAGTGGCCGGTGCCGAAGTCGTCGAGGGCGATCTTCACCCCGAGCGCCGCGATCGCCTTGAGCTCGTCGAGCGCGGTGCCGCCGTCGAACACCGCAGTCTCGGTCACCTCGACGGTCAGCACGTGCGGCGGCAGCCCGGTCCGGCGCAGCACCGTGTCCACCTCCCCGGCGAACCCGGCCTCCCGCAGCTGGCGGGCCGACACGTTCACGGTGACGGTCCGCGGCGCGGCGTCGCCCATCTCGTTGCGCCAGCGAACCGCCTGCCGGCACGCCTCCTCGAGGATCCACGCGCCCAGTGGCACGATCAGCCCGGTGCGTTCGGCGGCCGGGATGAACAGGCCGGGCCCGATCGGCCCGCGGGCGGGGTGGGTCCAGCGGATCAGCGCCTCCACCCCGAACAGCTCGCCGCCGGGCATCTCCACGATCGGCTGGTAGAGCAGGTGCAGCTGGTCGGTGTCGAGGGCGCCGCGCAGGTCGGCGGCGACCCGGGACTGTTCGGCGGTCCGGTGGTCCATCCGCTCGTGGTAGATCACGTGCCGGCCCTTGCCCTGGCTCTTCGCCTCGTACATCGCCACGTCGGCCCGGCGCAGCAACTCGTCGGCGGTGTCGCCGTACTGGGCCGGGGCCAGCCCGATGCTCGCCTCGACGACCAGTTCGTGGCCGCCGGCGCGGACCGGGCGGCGCAGGTCGGCGGCGATCGCGGCGATCGTGGCGGCGTGTTCGTGGCGCAGCAGGAGCGCGTACTCGTCGCCGCCGAGCCGGGCCACCAGGCAGCCGGCCGGCAGCTGGGCGGTGACCCGGGCGCCGACCGCGGCGAGCAGCGCGTCGCCGACCGGGTGCCCGAGGTCGTCGTTGATCTCCTTGAAGTCGTCCAGGTCGAGCAGCGCGACGGTCACGCCGGCCGGGCCGTCGTCGAGGGCGGTGGTGATCTCGCGGACCAGCACGGCCCGGTTGGCCAGGCCGGTGAGGCTGTCGTGGCCGGCCTGGTGGGCGAGTTCCCGCTGGCGGGCGTCCAGGTCGTCGAGCAGCCGCGCGTTGTCGCGCAGCGCGATCACCTGCCGGATCGCGACGAGAAGGGTGACGACGACCGATCCGGCCGCGACCACCAGCAGGTTCCCGGCGCCGGAGGCCGCGGCGGACAGCAGCAGCGCGCCGGTGGCCAGGACCGCGGTGTACGGCATGATGCTCGGCCGGCGGGACAGCGGCCGGGGCGCCGGCAGTCCCGCCCGGGAGGCCCGCCGCTGCCGGTCGGCGGCCACACAGACCAGCAGGGAGGTGGTGGGCAGCAGCACGTGGCCGGTGTTGAGGTAGGGCCGGTCGGCCAGCAAGGGGGCCAGCGCGCCGCCCCCGGCCCCGACCGCGCCGGTCATGGCGAGGATGTACAGGGCCCGGCGGTCGATCGGCCCGGTGCCGGTGAAGGACACCTTGACGAAGGCCAGCATGCCGATGATCGCCGCGGTGGCGATGACGACTATCGAGGCGGCGCCGGCCGCGGTGCCCTGGGTCCAGCTCTCCCAGCGCGGCAGGATCAGGTACCAGCTGAACGTCGTCACGGTGACGACCATGGTGGCGACGTCCAGGCCGAAGCGGGTCCACTCGATGCGGGTGCGTTTCGCCCCGGGGATGCGCAGCAGGCCGAGCAGGAACGCGGTCAGGCCGGCGACGTAGAGCCCGGCGGTGACCTCGCCGATGTGCTGGCCCACCTGATCGCCGCTGAAGTAGTCCCGGGCCGCGGCGATCGACGCCAGGCCCATCCCGACCATGCCCGCTGACGCGTACCGCCAGAACGTGCGGCCCGCCGCGCCGGCCCGCCAGCCCGCGTACACCGCGATCGGCACGGCGAACATCAGCAGCGCCCAGCCGACCGCCGGCGGGGTCGGTGTGAACAGGCCGATCCCGAACCACGCCCAGGCGACCGCGTCCACGCCTGTCGACGCGGCGAGCGTGCGGGTCAGCCTCCATCGCGGCACGTCCGTCTCCGTGGACTCCACAGAGACTTCTTCGGCCGAACGGCCGATCCCGTGAGCTTTCACCCGGCGGACATTGATCGGTATCCTTCGCCGGTCCCCACTGCCCCGCAGTAAGGTGCTGGCTCCTGTGCGCGCGTTGTTCGTGACCGCCGTCGCTGTTCTCGTCGCTTTCCTGATCAGTCCGCTGGTGCGTGCCGACGCCGGGTGCACGCCCGTTCCGGCGGCGTCGGCGGCCGACAGGTGGACCGACGAGCAGCTCGCCAACGCACGCATCATCGTCACCATCGGCGCCGACCGGCGGGTGCCCGAGCAGGGCCTGGTGATCGCGGTGGCGACCGCCCTCCAGGAGTCCCGGCTGCGCAACCTGCGCGGCGGCGACCGTGACTCGATCGGCCTCTTCCAGCAGCGCCCCAGCCAGGGGTGGGGCACGCCGAAGCAGCTGTCCGACCCGGCGTACCAGACCCAGAAGTTCTACGACAAGCTGCTCGACGTACGGGGCTGGCAGCAGATGCGGCTCACCGAGGCGGCCCAGGCGGTGCAGATCTCGGCGTTCCCGGAGGCGTACACGAAGCACACCGGGGCGGCCACCCGTCTCGTCGCCGAGCTCACCGGCGAACCGGATCAAGGCTGCGACTAGCGTTTATAAAGCGCAGTCGATATCTTCTCGTCGCATGAAGCGCCTTCTCGCCGCAGCGTTCGCCACCGCCGCGCTGCTCCTCGTGCCCCAGCCCGCATATGCGGCCGACACCTCGTACCGGACGCTGAGCAGCGCGAACAACCCGGACTGGATGGCCCGGGTCCCGGACGGCCGGAGCCTGGCCGCGCTGTCGGTGCCGGGCACCCACGAGACGATCTCGATCCACGGCGGCGACTACACGCAGACCCAGGAGAACTACGGCGACAGCGGCGGGACGCTCACCGCCCAGCTCAACGCCGGCATCCGGGCGATCGACGTACGGGCGCGGATCAACGACGGCAACACGTTCACCATCCACCACGGCGCGGTCTACCAGGTCGCCAATTTCGACGACGTGCTCAACAAGCTGTCCGCGTTCCTCACCGCGCACCCGGCCGAGACGGTTCTGCTGCGGTTCAAGCACGAGTGCACCGGCGAGACCGGGTCGTGCAGCGACGCGGCCGGGCAGAAGAGTTTCCCGGACATCTTCGACTCGTACGTCGCCGCCCGCCCCGGCCTGTTCTGGGCGCCGTCGGTGACCCGCTCGTCGGCGGCGGCGGTGCCCACCCTCGGCGCGGTCCGCGGCAAGGTGGTGCTGGCGGTGCTGAACGGCCCGCGCGGCGGCCGGTTCGCCGACTACGGGCTCGCCCAGTTCTCCGGGTGGGCCGACGGGTCGTCCACCTACGTCCAGGACCAGTACAGCGTTCCGACGTTCGCGCAGATCGCCGACAAGCGCACCGCCGTGAACAACTTCCTGACCACCACGAACACGGGTGACCCGACGAAGATCTACGTCAACTTCACCAGTGGTTCCGGCGCCCTCGCCCCGCCCTACTGGGTGGCCGGCGGCGCGCTGTTCCAGCAGGGCGTCAACCCGTACCTGCTGGGGAGGTTGAATTCTGGATCTTTCACCCGCACCGGGGTGCTGATGATGGACTTCCCCGGCGGCGGACTGATCAACAAGATCATTTCCTACAACTGAGAAGTCACAGCTGAGTCAGGTCGAGCATCTGCGCCAGGCGGCCCAGCACCGGCCGGGCCTCCAGGTGCAGGCGCGCAATGTTGACCATGCCGTCGCCGACCACGGCCAGCAACGCCAGGTCGCCGATCCCGTAGACCGCGAGACAGCCGTCCCGGTTGCGGATCGTCACCTCCTGGAACTGCCCCTGGCCCAGCGCGCCGCCGCAGGTGCGGCTGATGCCGTGGGCGGCGGCGGCCATCGCGGCCACGTCGTGCGGCTCACCGGGCGTACGGCTGTCGTGCAGGATCAGCAGGCCGTCGACGCCGGCGATGATGCAGCCGGTGACGCCGACGACCTGGTGCCGCAGCCCGGCCAGTTCCAGCCGCAGCGGCCGCCGCGGGTCCGTCACGGGATCGAGCTGGACGGACCTCGCGGACTGCTGCTGGGTGGAGTGCCGCGGAGCGAGCCGGCTCGGCAGACCGCCATGAGGGCCAGTCATACGTCGAGGTCCGACTCGATCTTGCGCAGTTGGTGCCGGGCCAGGCCCAGGTTGGCCCGGCTCTTGTGCAGGGCCAGGTAGAGGAAGAGCGCGTCGCCGCTGTGCCGGGAGCGCAGCAGCCGGATCAGGTGGTACTGCGAGTCGAGGGTGATCAGGATGTCCTCGATGCCGTCCTGGAGGCCGAGCAGCTCCAGGGCCCGCATCTTGGCGCGGACCACGTCGGTGTTCGCGGCGGCGGCGACGGTCATGTCCATGACCCCGTCACCGCCCAGGTAACCGAGGGTGAGCCCGCTGGTGTAATCAACGAGCGCGACGCCGACGGCGCCTTCGAGGGTCATGGCCTCTTTCAGCGCGGTCTCGATGTTCGCCACGGATCCTCCACATTTCTCGCACCGGGTTTCGCCGGTGCTGATCGGCGGGAAGGGCCAACCCTGGCACAGGAAACTTGCTCCGGGGAACAACTGCCCCGGAAGCCCGGCTTAAGATCGTTTCAAGGGCTCCGATCGGCTGGCGAGGTCCACCGCGCGGGCCGAATCGGGCTCGATCGTCGGTCCAGCCGCAGCGCATCCGGGCACGGATCAGGCATAACAGACACGCCGTCACTCTCCGGGGTGGCGGCGGCGCCCGGGCCGCGACCCTAGTGTTGGGTGGTGTACTCCAAGGACGACATGCTCCGGGACGTGGTGGCCGCGCTCGCCCGCGCGCCCAGCCTGGCCGGCGTCCAGCACCTGGTGCGCGGCAACGCGCGGGCCCTGGCCGACGCGCAGGGCGCCACGGTCGTGCTGCGCGAGGGCGACCGTTGTTTCTACGCCGACGAGGACGCGATCAGCCCGCTCTGGAAGGGCCAGCGGTTCCCGATCACGGAGTGCATCAGCGGCTGGGCGATGCTGTACCGGTCGACCGCGGTCATCCCGGACATCCGCGTCGACGACCGGATCCCGATGGCCGCCTACCGGCCCACCTTCGTCCGGTCGCTGGCGATGATCCCGGTGCGCACGGCCGACCCGCTCGGCGCGGTGGGCGTCTACTGGGCCACCGCGCGCCGGCCCACCGACGAGCAGATCGCCAGGCTCTGCGCGCTGGCCGACGCGACCGGCGCGGCGCTCGAACGACTGCTCCCGGAGCCACCACAATGACCAGTCATGACGGTCAATAGGCAGGACGTCAAGGACATCGGTTCGGGGTACGATCCGGATCCGGCCCGGTCGATGTCGTTGCGGGCGGCGGCGTACACCGATCCGCGCTGGGTCGACGTGGATCAGCGGGCCATCTTCGCCCGCACCTGGCAGTGGCTCTGTCACGTGGAGAAACTGCGGGCGCCGGGCAGCTACGTGGCGGCCACGGTCGCCGGGTCACCGATCGCGGTGGTGCGGGACAGGTCCGGCGAGCTGCGGGCCTTCTACAACGTGTGCAAGCATCGGGCGCACGAGTTGCTCTCCGGTTCGGGAACCACGGGGACCATCGTCTGCCCGTACCATGCCTGGGTCTATGACCTGGACGGATCGCTGCGCCGGGCCCGCCAGACCGACCGCATGCCCGGTTTTGATCGCGCTGAGATCTGTCTCGACCGCATCGCGGCCGAGGAGTTCGGCGGTTTCGTCTACGTCAACCTGGACGGCTCGGCCGCCCCGCTGGCGCAGCAGGCGCCGGACCTGCTCGCCGAGATCGAGCGGTGGGCGCCGGACGTCGCCGGGCTGACCTTCGCCAAGCGGCTCACCTACGACGTGAAGTCGAACTGGAAGAACGTCATCGACAACTTCCTGGAGTGCTACCACTGCCACATCGCGCACCGCGAGTTCGTGGCGCTGGTCGACATGGACACCTACGAGGTCAGGACGCACGGCATCTGGTCCAGCCACTTCGCCGAGGCCGGCAAGGCGGACAATCCGGCCTACGACGTGTCCGGCGCGTCGGTCACCCAGCACGCGGTGTGGTGGCTCTGGCCGAACACCTGCCTGCTGCGCTATCCCGGCCGCGGCAACTTCATGGTCTTCCAGGTGATCCCGGACGGGCCGGACCGCACGCTGGAGACCTGGGACTTCTTCTTCGAGACGCCGGAGATCTCGGACGCCGAGGCCGAGGCGGTCCGCTACATCGACGAGGTGCTCCAGCAGCAGGACATCGCGATCGTCGAGAGCGTCCAGCGGGGCATGGCGACGCCCGCTTTTGATCAGGGCCGGATCGTCTACGACCCGGAGGGCTCGGGGTTGTCCGAGCACGGTGTGCACCACTTCCACGGCTTGATTCTCAAAGCCTATGAGGATTTCGTACGGTGAATGGCCGCCCCGCGAAGGGGCGGCCACCCTGCGATGTCAGCCCTCGATGCCGTACACCGGAGGCACGGTCAGCGTCCGTGCCTCCGGGGTTCCGCCGAGAATGATCTCGCGCAGCGCCGAGTTGTTCGTGGTGCTCAGTTCGGCGAGCTTCTTGTCCGGGTTGGCCAGCACCTGGATGTGGTAGGTGCCGTTCGGCAGATCGGTGATCTCGAACGACTGGCCGGGACGGCTCTGGCTGTAGGTGTCGCCGTTGCCGATGTCGAGGACCTCACGCACCGCGACGACGGTGTCGGCGCCGCACGAGGTCTCCAGCGAGGTGTTCTCCGGCCGCCACTTGGCGCCGGTGATGGTGTAGTCGACCGCGTCCGTGTTGGCCAGGCAGAACGCCTCCTTGCCGCTGCGCACGGCCAGCTTCTGACCGGCGTCGAGCAGGTTGTACTGGGCGAAGTCGGTGAAGTGCCAGTGCTTGTGGCCCTCCCGCGGGTCCCACTCCATGGTGCCCGCCTCCTTCGAGCCGACCTGGTTGCCCTTGGCGTCGAAGAAGTACTGGTAGGCGTCCATCAGTTCGGTGCCGGAGCGCCGGAAGCCGTCGACGAGCAGGGGCGAGGTGCCGGCGTTCCAGACGGTGGCGCCGAAGTTGACGTACCACTTGCCGTCCTCTTCGGACAGCTCGATCCCCCAGGCCGGCAGCGACTTGAGGTCCGGCTTCGGGCCACTGCCGGGCGCGGCCTTCAGCGTGGCCGGGCGCTTGGCGGGCGCCCGGAACTCGGGCAGGTACGACGAGACCTGGCGGGTCGCGTCGCCCTCACCGGCGTGCAGGGAGTGCTCGTCGGCGGGCGCCTGCCCGATCTCTTCCAGGTCCGCCTTCTTCGCCTGGGCCAGAGCGCCCTTGCCCTCGTCGGACGCGTCGACCACGGTGACGGCGACACTGACGGTCGCCGACTTCTCCGGGATGCCGAACAGCTTCTGGTACGTGGGGCTCACCGTGGCCGTGGCGGTGTACTTCCCGACCGGCAGGTCGAAGCCGTCGTCACCGCGGCCGTTGCTGAACGGCCGGTCCGGCACCGCCGAGTTCCAGCCGGCCTGGATGCCCCAGACCGCGCCGAGGGTGAACGGGTTGTAGCCACCACAACTGGTCGGGTACGGGCTGGTCGCCGGGGCGTCCGGCCGGGTGCGCGCCGAGCCCCGGGTGTTGCCGCAGAACGCCGTCGAGTACTCCTTGACCGTAGTGCCGGCCTCGTCGGCGATGGTGATCTTCGTGAAGTCCTTGAGGCCGTTGAAGTCGGCCACCGTGCCGGCCGGCAGGGCGACTTTCTTCTTCTTCCCGTTCTGGACCACCACCTGCTCGGCGACGATCGGCTTGTCGTAGCCGGAGCGCTTGGCCCAGATCTCGAACGGGTCCTTGCCGGCGATCACGTGCAGTCCGAGGTCGAACGAGAGCCACACCTCGCCGTCGTATTCGTAGCGTTCCGCGGTGACCGCCGAGGTGGCGGCCACGAAGGAGAGCGCCGGCGTGGTGGTCGCGGCCCGGGCCACGCCCACCCCGGCCGCGGTGAGCGCGAGCGCGCCCGTCACGGCGCCCACCGTCATCAGGCGGGAGCGGCCACGACGGTTCGTCGGTTCTGTCATGAGGTCCTTCCGGTCGGGCGGCCGGCGGTGCTCCGGCCGCGGCCGAACCATCCAAATCGGACACCTATGAATTTCCTGTGAAATAGATGCCCGTTGGCACGAAACAGGGATGGACGTACGCTTCTGGGAGCGCTCCCAAACCATCCCCCAGAAGGAGCTCCCCCGTGATCCGTCCCTTCCGTTCCCTGCTCGCGATAGGCCTGCTGGCCGTATCCGGGATCATCGCGCTCACGCTCGCCGGGCCGGCCGAGGCCGACACCCAGATCTGCGAGCAGTACGGCACCACCACGATCGGCGGCCGCTACGTCGTGATGAACAACCGCTGGGGCACCTCGGCCCAGCAGTGCATCAACGTCACCGGCACCGGCTTCTCGATCACCAGCCAGCAGGGCACCGGCAACACCAGTGGCGCGCCGGTGTCGTACCCGGCCGTCTATTTCGGATGCCACTACACGAAGTGCTCCCCCGGCACCAACCTGCCGATCCAGGTCGGTTCGATCAGCAGCGCCACCAGCAACGTCAGCTTCCAGTACGTCTCCGGCGCCACCTACGACGCGGCGTACGACATCTGGCTCGACCCGTCACCGCGGACCGACGGCGTCAACGCGCAGGAGATCATGATCTGGTTCAACCGGCAGGGCTCGATCCAGCCGATCGGCTCCCCGGTCGGCAACGCCACCATCGGCGGGCGGACCTGGCAGGTGTGGCAGGGCAGCAACGGCGCCAACGCCGTGGTGTCCTACCTGGCCCCGTCGGCGATCAACAGCTGGAGCTTCAGCGTCCTGGACTTCATCAACGACACCAAGACGCGTACGTCGGTCACCAACTCCTGGTACCTGACGAGCGTGCAGGCCGGTTTCGAGCCGTGGATCGGCGGCGCCGGCCTCGCGGTGACCGACTTCTCGGCGACGGTCAACGGTGGCGGCACGCCGTCGAACCCGTCCTCGCCGTCGCCGTCCACGCCGTCGGGAAGCGCGGCCTGCCGGGTCACCTACGCCACCAACGTCTGGAACACCGGCTACACCGCCGACGTCACGGTGGCCAACACCGGTGGCAGCGCCATCAACGGCTGGGCGCTGAACTTCACACTGCCGTCCGGGCAGTCGATCACCGGCTCATGGAACGCGGCCCTGAGCGGCGCCTCCGGGGCGATCACCGCGCGTAACGCCGGACACAACGGGAGCATCCCGGCCGGCGGCAGCACGTCGTTCGGGTTCCAGGGCGGCTACAGCGGGACGTTCGCCAGCCCGGCGACGTTCACGCTGAACGGAACCGCCTGTACACGGGCCTGATGCGAGTTCCGCCGGGCGGCCCCCCACGGGTCGTCCGGCGGCACGGGTCTCCCGGCGAAGCGGGCCGTCCGGCGGCAGATAGCATCGTCGCCATGGCATCGGATGACATCTCACGGCGTGACGCGGAGCGACTGCTCGGGCTGGACGCCGAGGCCCGCGTGGCCCGCACGTTCGAGGCCATCGCCGATCGGGGCGCCCTGTGGGTCTGGGGCGACGAGGGCGACATCCTCTTCACCGAGGACGGCCGCCGCCGCAACCTGTTGCCGATCTGGCCCTACGCGACGGTCGCCCGCCTGGAGAACGAGGGTGACGTCGACGGCGAGCACGCCATCCGGATCCCGGTGCGGGACTTCCTGAAGGAGTGGCTGCCGCAGCTCGAGGAGGACGACGCCGACATCGCGATCTTCCCGGTGGAGGAGCGGAACGCGGCGATCCTCACCCTCGCCGAGTTCCGCTCCCGCCTCACCGCCTGACTCAGGTCAGCAGCGTCACCGAGTAATCGAGCGTGGTGCCGCTCGCGGTGTAGGTCGCGGTCTGCCCGTTAGCGCAGTACGACACGAAGACGTTGCCCGGGACGTCGTCACCGGCCTGCGCGTGCACCAGCGGCCGCACGTCGACGCCCTCGGCGAACGCCGTGGACGCCAGGTCCACGATCCGCCACTGGTTGATCGGGTAGTCGTCGGTCGGCGCGGAGAGCTGGCCGTCACGCGTGGTGATCTGGAAGTCGATCACGAAGCCGCCGTTGTTGACCACGGCGACCTTCTGCACGCAGGGCACGGCCTGGGCGGCCGCGGGCGACGCGGTCAGGCCGACCACACCGGCTCCGGCGGCGACGGTCATGGCGACGGCGGTCGGCATTCGCTTGCGGATCACGCTGAACTCCTTCGGTCCATGGAAAGGGTCAGCGCAGGCAATATCCTGATAGATCAGCAGCAAACGATGGCCGTATTGCACCATATTTATATTCGGTGATGCTTTTGGTGGCACCGGAAGGTTTGACCGTCACTGAGACGTGAGCAGCCCGGCCGCGGTCGCGGTCGGGCTGCCGTCGAGCCGGGTCAGCGGTCAGTCACCGTACTTGTCGAAGGGGACCGTCCAGTCGCCGATGCCGTTCCAGACCTGGAGGTCGCGGGGGCTGTTCGTGACGTCGACGATGTCGCCGAGCATGAAGTTCTCATACACCCATTTGGCGTCGGCGGTGCTCAGGTTGATGCAGCCGTGCGACAGGTTGGCCCGGCCCAGCGAACCGTTCCACGGCGCGGCGTGCAGGAACTCACCGGAGTAGCTGATCCGGGTGCAGTACTGGATGTCCTCGGGCGCGTAGAAGTTCGGGTCGTTCGGGTCGGTGACGCCGTAACTCGCCGAGCTCATGCTGTGCACGCGTTCCTTGGAGAGCACGACGTGCGGGCCACCGGTGGTCCAGTAGTTGATCTTCTCGCCGTTCGACCCGGTGGTGTAACCGCCCTTGCCGAGGCTGCTCTTCATCGAGCGGACCAGCTTGCCGTCGATGTAGACCTTCGTCATGTGGGTCCGGTTGTCACTGACCGCGATCAGCGAGCGCCCGATCTTGAAACTGGCTGACGCGTTCTTCGCACCGTAGACCGTCTTGCCCAGCTTGACGCCGAAGACGTTCACCTTGACCTTGACCGTCGTGCCGGCCGTCCAGTACTTCTTCGGCCGCCAGTGCACGGTCTTGTCGTCACGCCAGTAGAACTTGCCCTCGACCGCCGGCGAGGTCTCGATCTCGATCGCCTTCTCCGCCGCGGTCTTGTTGACGGCCCGGCTGAACGCGACGATCACCGGCTGGCCCACGCCATACGTCTTGCCGTCCTTGAGCGCCGCCATCCCGTTTGCCTGGAACGTGATCTTCGCGGTGTTCGCCGGCTTCACGGTGCTGAACGTGGAGGTGTGCTCACTGTCCACACCCTTGCTGTCGGCGGCCGTCGCGACGACCTTGTAGCTCTTGCCGTAGTCGAGCTCGTCGTCCGACTTCCAGGTCCCGTCGGCCTGAATGGCGCCGGCCACCTTCGTCTTGCCGGAGGTGACGGTGACCGACTTGAGAGTGCCCTCCTCGGCGGTGACCACGATCGGGTTCGCCGGCGACACGTCCTTGGTACCGCTCACCGGGGTCATCGCCACCCGGGCCGGCACCGCGGTCTGCTCGGACTCCGCCACCGGCTCGACCCAGGCCGTGGAACCGTCGGCGCTCTTGCTGCCGGAGGCGGTGCACCCGGCGGCGGTGGCGACAGCGGCCACGCCGAGTGTGCCGATGATGACCTTACGTCGCTGAATCATGGCTCTCACAATCGAGGGGTCCCGGTCGGCGCCATCCATGGCCGTTACTGATAGATGACGGGCCTGCGGCCGGAAACGTTGCCTGCCGAGTCGATCAAAACTTCGAGGGCCATCATCCTGACAGATCTACATCTCCCGCGGTATCCCGGATACGTGCCTCAGCTGCCCGGAATCGGTGGCTCTGCCCCTTCCTCGGCACTGACGAGTTCGGCGATCGCGGCGAAGAAAGCACCGATCCCGGGAAGATTCGCACCTTTCGCCCGGGAGGCCGCGAAGTCCTCGGGAGTGCGCCAGGTCACGATGTCCAGCCAGTGATCCCCGGGCAGCCGGACGAGGCGGGCGTCCAGGAATCCGGCCCGGTCGGCACGGAAGTCGGCAAGCATCGCCGCCCGGGCCCCGAGCAGTTCATCGACGCGGGACGGCTCAACCCGAAAGCGGGTCAGTTCAACAGTGGTCACACCTCCAAGATAGTAAGAATAAGTGACTATCACAAGAGGTGACTAAATCCCGCCAGCCGTCGCCCACGCCGGTCTGGTACGGGCAATTCCCGCGCTCACGTACAGCCGAGCCCGCCAGCCGTCGCCCACCGCGGTCATGCACCGGTAATTCCCGCGCTCACGTACGGCTGAGCCCGCCAGCCGTCGCTCACCGCGGTCATGCACCGGTAATTCCGGCGCTCAGGTACGGCTCGCCGTGCAGGATGGGCCCGGCCGCGATGGCCCGACGAGAGGGAACGACATGATCAAGGTCAGCCGAGCCAGCGCCGAGGACCTGCCCGAGGTGGCCACGCTGTTCGCCGGGTACCTCGACTTCTATCACCGACCGGCGTCGCCCGAGCGGGCGCTGACATTCCTGCGCGAACGGCATGAGCGTGGCGAGGCAGTGGTGTTCCTGGCCCGCGCCGAGGACGGCGAGCCAGCCGGTTTCGTCAACGTCTACCCGACCTTCTCGTCGCTCTCGATGGCCCCGGTCTGGACCCTCAACGACCTCTTCGTCGCGCCTTCGGCCCGGCGCACCGGCGCGGGCCGGGCCCTGGTGCGGGCGTGCGCCGACGAGGCCCGGGCGGCCGGCGCGGTGGCGGTCCAGTTGCAGACCGCCCCGGAGAACGAGACGGCGCAGGCCCTCTACCGCTCCGAGGGTTTCCAGCCGGACACCTTCGCCGCCTACTACCTGCCGCTCGCCACCTGACCCGAAGACATCGATGCACTACGATTTCGGGAGCGCTCCCAGAATCGTAGGAGGCAATCTTGCGCACGTTCTTCGCCGCGGTCGTCACGGCCGCTCTGCTCGGCGCGGCCGGCAGTGTCCCGGCCGTCGCGTCCGGGCCCGCCGGACCCGCGTCCTGTGGCCGGGACCTGCTGTTCTGCGAGAGCTTCGATCGGCAGCCACTGGGCGGGCCGGCCACCACCGAGTGGGGTGTCGACACCCGCAACGGCACCCTCACCGTCGAGCGGGCCCGGCACGGCCGGGTGCTGCACGTGCACACCGTCGACAACGGGCGCGCCTTCCTGCGGATCGACGACCTGACCGTGCCCGGCGACCGGCTCTTCGGCCGGATGCGGCTGCGGGTCGACGCGTTCCCGACCGCCCCCGACTGGGCGCACTTCACTCTGGTGGAGGCGACCGGGACGGGGAGCAGCGAGGTCGTCCGGCCGGTCGGCGGCCAATACGCGCCGACGGTTCCGGGCGTCTTCTGGGGCGTCGGCGCCGACGGCGGGCCGACCGGCGACTGGACGAACTGGCGTGAGTCGGCCCCGGTCACCGAGGACACCTGGCAGTGCTTCGAGTGGAAGCTGGACCGGGCCGGCAACCAGGTCGCGGTGTGGATCGACGGGGTCGCCAACCCGGAGCTGACCGCGTCCACCACCGAGCACGGCGGGGCCGGCGTGCCGTTCGTGCTGCCCGCGGTGAACACGGTCAAGGTCGGCTGGCAGCTCTACCAGGCCGGCACCACACCCACCACGTTCGACCTGTGGATCGACGACGTGGCCCTGAGCACCCGCCGGCTCGGCTGCTGACCGCCCACCGTGGCGGCCTGCGGCTCGAACCACGCCACACATCACCACGCGGGCGGGAGAGTCAGGGTCGCAGGACTCCGGCGCCGGGGCGTACCTCGAACACCAGGTGCGTCTCGGTCTGCCGGACCACCCGGTGACTGGTGACGTGGCGCAGCACGAAATCACGCAGCGCCTCGGCGTTCTCCACCGCGACGTGCAGGTAGAAGTCGTCGGCGCCGGCCACGTGGAAGGCCTGCAACACCCCGGGGGTCGCGGCCAGCGCGTCGTACAACTGGCTGACGTTGGCCATGGTGTGGCTGCCCAGCCGTACCTTGATCATCGCTTGTAAGGGAAAACCGAGGAGCGCCAGGTCGAGCTGGGCGCGGGCGCCGGTGACCACCCCGGCCTCGCGCAGCGCCCGGATCCGGTAGGCGCAGGTCGACTCGGCCAGGCCCAGCCGCCCGGCCAGCGCCTTGTTGGTGACACCGGCGTCCTCGGCGAGCGCGCGGAGCAGCTGCTGGTCGACGTGGTCGAGGGTGACCGGCCGTTGCGGGTTCCGCAAAGTGATCGCTCCAAATCGCCGCCGGGCTGCTGAAAAAGTCGAATTATGGCCGAGTGGTTACCGATTCGACGGCGACTCTATGTTCGGGTTGCGAATTCCGGAACCCTACGAGCATGACGAGCCCTCTGCACAGCGACTCGGTGGCGGTGCACGCCGGCCGTGCGGACCTCACCGCGCTCGGCGTGCACGCGCCGCCCCTGGATCTGTCGTCGACCTATCCGCTGCCCGATCCGGCGCGCGGCGGCGAGTCGTACGAGGCGATGGCGACCGGCGGCTACCCGCTCGCCGACGGCGGCGCCGTCTACGCCCGGCTGTGGAACCCGACGGTGGCCCGGTTCGAGTCGGCGCTGGCCCAGCTCGAACAGACCGAGACGGCGGTGGCGTTCGGATCGGGCATGGCGGCGATGACCGCGGCGATCCTGGCGCACACCGCGATGACCGGCCGGCGGCACGTGGTGGCGGTCCGCCCGCTGTACGGCGGCACCGACCATCTGCTGGCCACCGGTCTGCTCGGCGCCGAGGTCACGTTCTGCGCCGAGGCCGAGGTGTCCGGCCGGATCCGCCCGGACACCGGCCTGGTGATCCTGGAGACGCCGGCCAACCCGACCCTGGACCTGGTCGACATCGCGGCCGTCGCCGGACAGGCTGGCGACGTCCCGTTGCTGGTGGACAACACCTTCGCCACTCCCGTCCTGCAGAATCCGGTTACTCTCGGGGCCACCATGGCCCTGCACAGCGCCACCAAATACCTCGGCGGCCACGGCGATGTCGTCGCCGGGGTGATCGCCTGTGGCGAGGAGACCGCGAGCCGGCTGCGGCAGGTCCGGGCGGTCACCGGCGGGCTGCTGCACCCGTGGGGCGCCTACCTGCTGCACCGCGGCCTGTCCACGCTGCCGGTGCGGATGCGCGCCCAGCAGGCCGCCGCCGGCCGCATCGCGAGATGGCTGGCCGGTCATCCGGCCGTCGCCCGGGTGCACTACCCGGGGCTGGACGGCGATCCGCGCGGCCTGCTGTGCCGGCAGTCACGCGGCCCGGGGGCGATGGTGTCGGTCGCGCTGCGCGGCGGTTTCGAGGCCGCCTGCCGCCTGACCACCGGCACCCGGCTGTTCACCCACGCCGTCTCGCTCGGCGGGGTGGACTCGCTGATCCAGCATCCGGCCGCCCTCACCCACCGGCCGGTGGCGGCGCACGCCCGGCCGTCCGCCGACCTGGTCCGGCTCTCCGTCGGCCTGGAACACACCGACGACCTGATCGCCGACCTCGACCGAGCCCTCACCGCCCCGACCCGGAGACCGTCATGACCCATCCCGCCCCCGACGTCGACATCCTGCGCGAAATCGCCCGCCGGGTGCTGTGGCTGTCGGCGTCGATCGTCGACGCCGCCAACGCCGGCCGGCCCAACGACTCCGGGGTCAAGGTGGGCGGCCACCAGGCCTCCAGCGCGTCGATGGTCGACATCATGGTGGCGCTGTGGTTCGCCGAGCTGACCGCCGAGGACCGGGTGTCGGTCAAGCCGCACGCCTCGCCGGTGCTGCACGCGGTCAACTACCTGCTCGGCGACCTCGACGAGGCGTACCTGCCGAGGTTGCGGGAGAAGGGCGGCCTCCAGTCGTACCCCTCCCGGTTGAAGGATCCGGACACCGTCGATTTCTCCACCGGGTCGGTCGGCATCGGCGCGACCGCCGCCCTCTGGGCGGCGATGGCGCACCGCTATCTCAGTTCCCAATTCTCTGGTACGCCCACCGGCGGCCGTTTCGTCAGCCTGCTCGGTGACGCCGAGCTCGACGAGGGCGCCATCTGGGAAGCGGTGATGGACCCGGCCGTCGCGCGGATGGGCGAGCTGCTCTGGGTGGTCGACCTGAACCGGCAGTCCCTGGACCGGGTGGTGCCGGACATCCAGATCGCCAAGCTCCAGGGCATGTTCGCCGCGGCCGGCTGGCAGGTGGTCGTGCTCAAGTGGGGCCGGATCATCTCGGAGCTGTTCGAGCGGCCCGGCGGGCAGGCGCTGCGGGCCCGGCTGGAGGCGATGCCGAACGAGGAGTACCAGCGGATGCTGCGGGCCGACCCGGCGCAGACGGCCGAGCGCATCCTTGACGCCGGTGACGCGCTGCCCGGCGCGCCGGAGCTGAAGGCGCTGCTGGACGAGCTGGACCCGGCCGAGCTGGCGGCGGCCGTCCGGGATCTGGGCGGCCACGACATCGGGCTGCTGGTGGACACGTTCCGGGCCGTCGACGCGGACGCCGACCGGCCGACCGTGGTGTTCGCCTACACGGTCAAGGGCCGTGGCCTGCCGACCGAGGGCCACCCCAACAATCACTCGGCGCTGCTCACCGGCGCGCAGATGGACGTGCTGGCCGAATCCTCCGAGGTGGACCGGGCCATGCCGTGGCAGCGGTTCGACCCGGGCTCCGCGGCCGGGCGGTGGTGTGCCGAGCGGGGCCGGGTGCTGCGCCGGGAGCCGGTCGCCACCCCGGCACCGGTGTCCGTCCCGGCCCAGCTGGGGCACGCCTACCGCAAGCCGATCAGCACCCAGGCCGCGCTCGGCCGGCTGCTGGCCGACCTGCCCCGGGACGCGCCGTCGGCGGCGGCCCGGGTGGTCACCTGTTCCCCCGACGTCGCCTCCTCGACCAACCTGGGCGGCTGGATCAACAAGACCGGCGTGTGGGCGGTGCAGGACCGGCACGACTGGTTCGCCGACGACGCCGAGCGGGTGCTGCGCTGGCAGGAGAACCGCACCGGCCAGCACATCGAACTGGGCATCGCCGAGGTCAACCTGGTGTCGCTGCTCGGCGAACTGGGCGCGACCTGGTCCCGGTGGGGCGAGCGGCTGATCCCGATCGCGACGCTCTACGACCCGTTCGTGTCGCGGGCGCTGGAGCCGTGGTCGTACGGGATCTACGCCGGCGGCCAGTCGATCCTGGTCGGCACGCCGTCCGGGGTGACCCTGGCGCCGGAGGGCGGCGCCCACCAGTCGATCACCACCCCGTCGATCGGGCTCGAGCAGCCCGGCTGTGTGGCCTGGGAGCCGGCCTTCCCGCAGGACCTGGAGTGGTGCTTCCTGCACGCGATGAGCCGGGTCGGTGTGCCGGACGGCACCTCGGCGTACTTCCGGCTCTCCACCCGGCCGATCGACCCGCAGCTGGCCGCCGTGCCGGACGATCCCGCCCTCCGCGAACGCCGCCGCCGGCAGGCGGTCGCCGGTGGGTACCGTCTGCCGGCCGCGCATCCGCTCGCGGCCGAGGACGTGACGCTGGTCGGGGTCGGCGCGATCATGCCGGAGGTGATCGAGGCGGCCGCGGCTCTGGCGGCCCAGGGCGTCAACGCCGGTGTGGTGTGCCTGACCAGCCCGGATCTGGTGTTCCGGTCGTTCCAGCAGCGCGGGTCCCGGGAGTCCGGGGTGGGTGGGGACATCGTGTCCGAGCTGTTCCCGGACGGCTGCCGGGCGCCGCTGGTCACCGTGCACGACGGGCATCCGCACACGCTGGCGTTCCTGGCCGCGGTCCGTGGCGACCGGATCCGGTGCCTCGGCGTGACCGAGTTCGGCCAGTCGTCGAGCCTGGCCGACGCGTACCGCCTGCACGGCATCGACACGGTCTCCATCGTGGACGCCGCCCTGACCGTGACATCCCGCTGACGAGGTTCCGGCCTCAGGTACGGCTAGCCGTCGCTCAGCCATGGAATACCGCCGCAAAACCGGTCTGAGCGACGGCTAGCCGTACCAGCCGTCGCTCAGCGCGCGAACAGCGCACCCGAAACCGCGGTGAGCGACGGCTGACGGTCTCTGCCGGCCGGCGGCCGGCGACGGACGGCGGGCGGCGGTCTGGTGTGGTGGACACGGTGCACCAGAATCGGAGCAAGGTCGCGAGGAGGCTCCGGTGGGTCGTGTGCTGCGGTGGGTTCTTCCGCTCGTCGCCGTGTTGGCGCTGTTCGTCTGGTGGGCGTCCTACGCCACCACGATCGTCGTCTGGGAACTGCGGAAGCTGATCCCGTGGGTGCTGGCCGCGGCCCTGATCGTGGTGCTGTACGCGGTGCCGCAACTGGTGAGCGCCGCCCGCCGGCGCGGTGAACGGCAGCCGGGCGGGGTCGGCGCGCTGGCCGGGCTCGGCGTGGTGGCCGGGCTGATCCTCGGCATCTGCGGCCTGTTCTACGACTCGTACCTGCGGGACCGTGACTACGCGTCGGCCATGGTGGTGGTCGACGACCCGGTGCCCGGCCTGACCGCGCGGGCGCCGTATCTGGTCGGCAGTGCGCAGGCCGCGCCGAACCTGGGTGACGTCACCGGGGAGATCTTCGACATCACGTATCTGCCGGACTCGGACCGGTTCGGCACGCTGGTCGAGCGGCGGGGCTGGCTGTCCGGCTACGAGGTGGGCCTGGTCCAGGAGGTGCCGCTGGGCAGCAACAGCCGCAGTTCGCAGCGCTGCGCGTTCGACCTGGACGCGGCGGACGCACGGGTCGGCGGCTGGTTCGGCCACAACCTGGGCCGGAAGATCTCGGCGGCCGAGCGGTGGGTGCGGTTCGACGAGCGGGACGTCTACGTGTACTGCGACGGTGACACCCCGATGGTCGTGGTTCCGCTGAAACGGCAGGTGGGGGTGGTGACGGTGACCGAGCGGCCGGCCGGTGTGGCGCTCTACAACGGACGCACCGGCGACCTGACGGTCACCAACGACACCGCGCGGATCCCCGGGCCGACCTATCCGATCAGCCTGGCGGCCCGGCAGCGGGAGGGCACCGCGGCGGTCGGCGGGTTCGCCGACTGGTGGGCCGAGCGCGGCGGCTGGGACGCCTCCGACGACGGTACCAACGAGGGCAACAACTCCGAGTTCACGTTGCGGTTCGCGGACGGGACCGGCAGCGCGTACGTCACTCCGCTCACCCCGCAGGGCGAGGCCAGTTCGGTGGTCGCGGTGTCCACGGTGGCGACCCGGCAGACCGGGCTGGGTCTCGCCCCGATGACCGTGCACCGGCTGAACCCGACGTGGTCGTCGCCGGAGGCGGTGGTGGCGCTGATCAAGGCCGAGTACCGGGACGTCTGCTGCTGGAACGAGGACCGGGTGTTCGAGGTGGTGCCGACCGGCGGGACCACGTGGACCGCCACGGTCGGCAGTGAGCAGAGCATCCGCTACCGGATCGAGGGCCGGGGCCAGGTCGGCGGCCGGGAGGCCACCTGTCTGAAGACCGCCGAGGGCGCGCTGATCAGGTGCGCGTACGCGGCGCCCGGCTCCCCCGAGGAGCAGGAGCTGAAGCGGATCGAGGAGCAGAAGCGCCAGCAGGAGCAGCAGAACCAGACCGGTGACCTGACCACCTTGACCGATCAGCAGCTGGCCGAGCTGAACAAGCGGCTGGCCGAGGAGGTGAACCGGCGCCTCACCAACGGGTGAGACGCCGGTTCGGTGATCAGCGGGCGTTGTACAGGGCGGTGACCTCGGTGTCGGTCAGTGCCCGGTCGACGGCGTGCACCCCGTCGATCGAGCCGGCCCAGAAGTCGACCCGGTTCCCGGCGTACTTGGCCCGGCCCACCGACAGCGGCCCGGTGCTGACCACGTCGGGGCCGGCCGCCACGGTGGCGGCGCGGACACCGTCGACGTAGAGGCGGATCTCGCCGGTGGCGTGATCCCGGACGCCGGCCAGGTGGTACCAGCGGTTCAGCTCCGGCGTGGTGACGAGCCGGGCCCGGTTGCCGCCGGGGGTGCTGAAGGCGAAGGCGCCCTGGCCGTACTGGAGGTAGAAGGGGTTCTCGGTGCGGCGGCCGTCCTGGCTGATGACCGTCGCGTAGTTGCCGGGCAGTCTGTCGAGTGTCACCCAGGCGCTGACCGTGTAGTCCTTCGTGGTGTCGAGGACCGGCGCGGTGGTGTCCGCGTAGTCGCCGTCGCCGTCGAACTTCAGCGCCGACCCGGTCACGCCCGGCGTCCACGCGGCGTTGCCGGTCAGGGTCAGGTCACTGTCGCCGCTGCTGTCGCCGGCCGTCGTGCCGCTGCCCTCGTCCAGGTTCCAGTCGCCGTGACCCGGGTACGTGCGGGCCTGCCCCGACGCCGCGCCGGCCGCGATGACACGGGCGTTGACCGCCCGTACCGCCGCGGGGTCGACTTTGATCTCTCGCCGGTCGTAGGTCCAGAGGCCGTTGAGCTCGGTCTCCAGGTCGGTGATCTGGGTGTAGACCGAGCCGGACAGCTCGTTGGCCGCCGCCTCCAGGTAGTAGCGCTCGGTGTTGTCGACGTACTTGGCGGTCAGGGCCGCCTTGTCGGCGACGCCGCTGTAGATGACGGCCGGCGGGCCGGGCCACATGTGCCCGGGGGTGCGCAGGGTGAAGCCGCCGTGTTCGCCGTCCATCGCGATGCGGGTGGCGTCCGGGTAGGCCGGGTCGTTGTTGACGTAGTCGTGGTGATCGATCACGTCACCCTTGCCGGAGTCGCCCTTGGAGTTGCAGCAGTTGACGCCGCTGTGCGCGTTGAGGATGCGCGACGGGTCCTCGGACTTGATCTGGGTGGCGATCTGGCCGGTGGCGGTGCGGTCCCATTCGCCCCAGCCCTCGTTGAAGACGATCCAGCCGATGATCGACGGGAAGTTGTGCAGCTGGCGCATCATCTCCCGGCCCTGGCTGAGGAACGCCTCCTGACCGGCCGGGTTGTTGATGTCGGCCGACACGAAGTCCTGCCAGACCAGCAGACCGAGCTCGTCGGCGTGCCGGTACCAGCGGGCCGACTCGACCTTGATGTGCTTGCGGACCGCGTTGAAGCCGAGCTTCTTGGTCTCCACCAGGTCGAACTTGAGCGCGGCGTCGCTCGGCTGGGTGTAGAGGCCGTCCGGCCAGAACCCCTGGTCCAGAGTGGCCAGCGAGAAGATCGGCTTTCCGTTCAAAGTCAACTTCGGAAAACCACCGATATTCTGTACGGCTACCGTACGCAATCCGAAGTACCCGCGGACGGAGTCGCCACCCAGTTTCACGTCGAGGTCGTACAGGTACGGGTCGTCGGGGCTCCACAGTCGCGGCTTGGCGATCTTGATGGTGAGGTCGGCGTTGGCGGGGCCGGTGGCCGTACCGACTGATTTGCCTTTTTTGTCTTTGACGGCGACCGTCGCAGCCCGCGTCGAGGTCGAGTTGATCTTGACTTTTACCGACCCGGTCGCGACGTCCGGGGTGGCGACGATCCCGTCGATCCCGGCGGCGACGACCGGCTCGAGCCAGACGGTCTGCCAGATGCCGGACGACGGCTCGTAGACGATGCCGCCCGGGTTGAGCGACTGCTTGCCCTTCGGCTGGTTGGGGCCGGTCACGTCGGTGACGCCGACGATGATCTCCTGCGGGCCGCGCTTCTTGAGCGCGTCGGTGATGTCGGCGGTGAACGCGGTGTAGCCGCCGGTGTGCTCGGTGACCAGGGTGCCGTTGACCCAGACCTTGGCCTGGTAGTCGACGGCGCCGAAGTTGAGCTTGATCCGCTTGCCGGTCCAGCCGTGCGGGACGGTGATCAGCCTGCGGTAGAACATGTGGTCCTCGCGCCGCTCGATGCCGGACAGCTGCGACTCGACCGGGAACGGGACGGTGATCTTCTCGGCCAGCTTCTGACCGAAGACCGGCTGCTCACCGGCTTCGGCGCCGGCGAACTCCCACTGGCCGTTCAGGTTCAGCCAGTCCTTGCGGATCAGCTGCGGGCGCGGGTACTCGGGCAGCGGGTTGCGCGTGTCGACACGATCGCCCCACGGGGTGGTCAGCCGGTGTGTGGACGTGTTCGTTCCCGATCGGATCACCTGCGGGACGGTCACGCCACCGACGACCAGGCCGCCCGTGCCGTCGTAGTTGACGCGGACCTTCTGGTTCTTCTGCACCTTCTCGGCGAGCGTGACGACGACCTTGTCACGGCTCTTCCGGACGCTCTTGACCGGGAACGGCGTGGTGTCGACCTCGACCCTGAGGTGCTCGGCGAGCGTGCCGAGGCTGTCCACAGTGGCGTCGAAGTCGGCGATCAGCGTCTGGCCGTCGGGCTGCACGGTGAACGCGACCGGGAAGATCTGGAAACCGTCCGGCGGCGTGAAAGCGCTCTCCGGGACGATCTGCTTGTCGAGGCCGGCGCCCGACCAGCGCAGGAACAGGTTCGCGCCGCCGACATCCTGGAACATCTCGATGCGTACGGTGTGCGCCTCCCCCGCGACCAGCGGCACCGGGGCGCTGACCTGCTCACGGTCCCAGTCGCCGACCCAGTGGTCGATCACCGGCCGCTCGTCGATCAGGAAGCGGAACCCGTTGTCGCCGATCATGTGGAACGTGTAGTCGCCGGTCGCCGGGGCGGTGATCTTCCCGGTCCAGCGGGCGGTGGTGTGCTCGGTGCGCCCGGTCAGCGACTCGAACGCGCCGGCCAGGCCGGGCAGGTCGATGTTGGGGTCGAGCACGATCCCACCGAGTTCGGGGAAGTCGCGGGCGCCCGGAGCGGACATCCGGAAGTACTCGCCCTTGAGGCCGTGCACCGGGTCGGCGGCCGAGGCGGGGCCGGCGGGCGCGACGAGCACGGAGAGGACCATGAGGACGGTGGCGAGCAGAGATTTGGCGGGCAATCGCGGCATCGATTGTTTCCCTTCGATCAACAGCGCATTGCCAACACCCTGAACTATTTACATTGGTGAGTCAACACAAAGGAACAACCTCGGACATGTTCGCTCGTCAGTCGGGTGCCGTCACCAGACCCATCTCGCAGGCTCAGTCGGGTGCCGCCACCAGACCCATCTCGCAGGCTCAGTCGGGTGCCGTCACCAGGCCCACCTCGTAGGCTCAGTCGGGTGCCGTCACCAGGCCCACCTCGCAGGCTCAGTCGGGTGCCGTCACCAGGCCCATCTCGTAGGCGAGGATCACCAGGTGCACCCGGTCGCGGGCGTCCAGCTTGGTGAACAACCTGGCCACGTGCGCCTTGGCCGTCGCCGGGCTGATGTGCAGATCGGTGGCGATCTCCGCGTTCGACAGGCCGCGGCCGACCAGGGTCAGCACCTCGCGCTCCCGTTCGGTGATCGTGTCGTCCGGGCGGCGGCGCGCCGGCGCTGCCCTCGGGCCGGCCACGAAGTCGCGGATCAGGCGGCGGGTGACGCTGGGGGCGATCAGCGCGTCCCCGCCGGCGACCACCCGGACGGCGCCCAGGATGTCGTCCAGCGCCATGTCCTTGACCAGGAAACCGCTGGCCCCGGCGCGCAGCGCGGCATACACGTACTCGTCGTCGTCGAACGTGGTCAGCACCAGCACCCGGGCCGGATCAGGGTCGGCCATGACGTGCCCGGTGGCCTCGATGCCGTCCATCACCGGCATCCGGATGTCCATCACGATCACGTCCGGGCGCAGCTCCCGGGCCAGCCGGACCGCCTCGGCGCCGGTGGCGGCCTCACCGGCCACCTCGATGTCCGGGGCGTCGTTGATCAGCACCCGCAGCGCGCTGCGAATGAGCGGCTGATCATCGGCCAGCACCACCCGGATCGCCGCCACAGCACCGTCAGCCGTCACCGACCAGCCTTCCCACGTTTCGTGCGAACGTCGAACACCACCGCCATCGCCCAGCCCACCCACTTCCTCGCGATCTTGTCGACTTCGAGCACACCGTCATCGAGCGACCACCCATTCCCCCGCGATCTTGTGGACCTCCGGTACACCGCCATCCCGCCACCCGCGACCTTGTGGACTTGCGACACGCCGGGCGTCCTCGCGGAACTCACCAAGATCGAGAAGGGGAACGTGGCCATCGCGCCACCCACCCCAACGCCCGCGATCTGGATAGAAACAAAGCCGACCCGTGCGAAGCTGCAGGTGACTGTGGCCATGACGCGAGGCTCGCCCGATCTCGCGGGGCGTAAGGGCGCAATGACGCCTGCCACAGCAGTTTTCCCTCACCCCGGGCAGGCGCGAAGCGCCCCGGAAGACTTGTGAACTTCCGGCACACCGTCATCACGCAACCCACCGGGCCTTCCACACCTTCGGGCTGTCGCACCGGTCACGCATGCGACCGGGACGCCGACCGGAATATTGTGCTCGCAGCGGATTCAGCCCTGGCCAGCCTCGCAGATCTTGCACGGTTCTCCACCTTCGCGGCGATCTTGCAGGTTTCTTCATGTCTGGGTGTGGTTTGTCGTGCAAGGTCCACTGCGCCGGGGAGACCTTGCAGCTTTCTTCCCGTCGGGACATGGAAAGGGCTGCAAGATCGCCGCGAGGGCGGAGAACCGTGCAAGATCCGCGAGCGACGCGCCGGGCCGACGAGCCAGGCCGACGAGCCCAGGCGACGAGCCAGGCCGACGAGCCCAGGCGACGAGCCAGGCCGACGAGCCCAGGCGACGAGCCAGGCCGACGAGCCCAGGCGACGAGCCGGGGCGATGCGCCGGGGAGGAGACGTCATCCCGCCTGAGGGCTGTCCTTCTCACGCTCAGGTGGCTGTGCAGAAGTCTCGCCGTCATCGCGGAACTCACCAAGATCGAGAGGCGGGCTGAGTCGCCGACTCCGGCAGGGGGATTCGGGCGGTCACCCGGAAGCCGCCGCCCGGTCGTGGGCCCGCGTCGAACTCGCCGCCAAGCAGACTCACCCGCTCGCGCATGCCGGTAATGCCGTTGCGGCTGCCGGCAGCGCCGCCACGACGACTGCCGTCGGTGCTGCCGTTGCGGCTGCCGTCCGTGCTGCCGTAACGGCTGCCGGCGGCGCCGCCACGACGACTGTCGTCCGTGCTGCTGTTACGGCTGGCGTCGGTGCCGCCGTTACGGCTGCCGTCGGTGCCGTCGTCACGGCTGCTGCCGGTGCCGCCACGACGACTGTCGTCCGTGCTGCCGTTGCGGCTGGCGTCGGTGCTGCCGTTGCGGCTGCTGTCGGTGCTGCCGCCGGCGCCCGTGCCGTCGTCGGTGATCTCGATGGTCAGCGTGCCGGCGTCCTGCCGGACCTCGACGTCGCAACGTCCGACGCTGGCATGCCTGATCACGTTGGTCACCGCCTCCTGCACGATCCGGTACGCCGACAGGTCGATGTCCGGCGGCAGCGGGACCGCATCACCGTCGCGGCGCAGGCCGACCACCACCCCGGCCTGCGCGCTACGGGCGACCAGACCGTCCAGATCGGCCAGTCCCGGCGCCGGTTCGCGGGGCGCGGGGCCCGAACCCGCATCGGTACGCCGTAGCGAGCCCAGCATCCGGCGCAGCGCCGCCGCGGTGTCCCGGCTGGTCTCCTCGATGTTGGCGAGCGCGGCACGGGCCTCCGCGGGCTGGGTGTCGATCACCCGGCGGCCCATCCCGGCCTGGACGGCGATCACAGCGATGCTGTGCGTGACCATGTCGTGCAGCTCGCGGGCGATCCGCAGGCGCTCCGCCTCGACCGCGCGGGCTTCGGCCTGCTCCCGCTGCGCGGCGGCGTGCCGTCGGCGCTGCCGGATCGAATCGCCGGCGACCCAGGCGGTGACCACCGCGAGGATCATGACGGCCGGGACGGTCAGCAGGTCGCCCGGGTTCTCGAAGACCAGCATCATCGTCACCTGCGCGATCGCCGTGAGGACCGCCGCCGTGATCGACACCCGCCGCTCCCGCCGGGACGCCACGTTGCCCACCATCAGGTCGGCGACCACCACGAAGGCGCCGACCACGGCCATCTCCGGGAACCCACCAGAGATGGCGAGCACGGAGACCGCAGCGCCACCGATCACGAGCAGCGCCAGCGCCGGCAGCGGGGCACGGCGGGCCAGCCCGACCGGCAGCACCAGCGCTGCCACCACCGTCACCACCCGGAGGAGCGGGTCGGTGAAGCCGGGCAGGACGACCACGGCGAACAGGGCGAACGGGAACAGGATCGTGCCAGCCCAGGCCAACACGGCGCCTGTCCGGCTTCGCGCGGTCGACATGGCGCCGACTTTATCGACGCGAGCGCCGGCGGGCATCGGCCCGCGGGCTTACGCCCACGGGCCACCTCCGGTGTGATCCACGGGCCGATGTGACGGCGACGCCGGCCCGGCACGGTGAGCGGCATGCATCTGATCAGACGGTTGCGGACGTTCCTGACGGTGGCCACGGTGATCGTGGCGCCGGCCGCGAGTTCCGTGCTGGCCCCGCCCTCAGCCCGCGAGCCGTCGCTGACGGCGGTATTGCCGTGCGGATTCCAGTCGTGGACGACGGCTCACGGGCTCACAGACCGCGAGCCGTCGCTGACAACGGCAATGCCGTACCGATTCCAGTCGTGGACGACGGCTCACGGGCTCACAGACCGCGAGCCGTCGCTGACAACGGCAATGCCGTACCGATTCCAGTCGTGGACGACGGCTCGCGGGATAGCGGACCGTGAGCCGTCGCTGACGGCGGTAATGCCAGGCGGATTCCAGCGGTGGGCGACGGCTGGCGGGGTGGTCCGGTGGCCCTGTCCGGGGGAACCGGCGGTGGCACGGGACTGGTTCGCGGCCCTTGACGACGGTGCGCGGCACGAGCTGGCGGCCGGGTATCCCGGTTTGGTCGGGAACCTGGACGGCGCGCCGGTTGGGGTGCGGTACGAGGCGAACCGGCGGGCCATGCTCGCTGCTGGGCTCGACCGGCCGGACGGGGACTTCCTGCTGTTCGACCCGCGGGGGCGCGGCCGGATCGCCCAGGTCTTCGGTGACCTGACGAACGCACGGCGGATCGTGGTGCTCGTTCCGGGCATGCGTAACCGGCTCCAGAACTTCTGGCGTGGCGTGGGCGGGCAGGCGTACCGATCACCGGCTGTCTGGGCGGAGGACCTGCGGAGAGCCGCCGCGGATTCCGGTGGGCTCGCGGTGATCGCGTGGCTCGGCTACGAGACGCCGCAGGGCGTCGACGAGGCCGCCCGGGCCAACCTTGCCGAGGCCGGGGCGGACGCGCTCGTGACGTTCGTGGACGGGCTCGTCGCGGTGCGGCCGCGGGCCACGATCGCGCTGTTCGGGCACAGTTACGGGTCCACCGTGATCGGGCACGCGGCGTCCCGGCTCGGCCCGGCGGTGACCGACATCGCGGTGTTCGGCAGTCCCGGCATGGGCGTGGACTCGGTGGCCGCGCTGGGCACGGGGGCCCGGGTCTGGGCCGGGCGGAGCACGTCGGACTGGATCGGGTGGGTGCCCGGCGGGCGGCTGCTGGGGCTCGGCCACGGTGTTGCGCCGACCGATCCGGGGTTCGGCGCCAGGCTGTTCGCGACCGCCGATGTCCACGATCACGACCACTACCTGACGCCCGGGACCGACTCGATGACGGCGCTCACCCGGATCGCCCTCGCCGACGATCCGGTCATCGCCGAACGTCCGGCCGTTGCTGATGGCGCGGCCCCTGCTGATCGCGCGGCCACCGTCGACGGCGCGGCCATCGCTGATCGCGGCGCGGCCATCGCTGATCGCACGGCCATCGTTGACGGCGCAGCCCTAACTGATCGCGCGGCCATCGGCGACGGCGCGGTTCTTACTGATGGCGCGGCCATCGGCGACGGCGCGGGCCTTACCAATCGCACGACCATCGGCGACGGCGCGGCCATTGAGGGTGGCGTGGCGTGGGTCTGATCGCGCGGATCGAGGCGGGCACGCCGGCGCACCGGGACCGGAGCGTGGACGGGCTGCGGGCCGTCGCGATCGTCGGCGTGGTTCTCGGGCACTGGCTGGTCTCGGCGGTGGTCAGCGACCCGGCGCGGCCCTCGGACTGGCACGGCGCGAGCCCTCTCCAGGACCGGCCGGCGCTGATCCCGCTGACCTGGGTGCTGCAGACGCTCGGGCTGTTCTTCTTCGCCGGCGGGTATGCGGCCGCCCGGGCCGACGGCGGCCACCGGTCACTGGCCGCCCGGGGCGACGGCGGCCACCGGTCACCGGCCGCCCGGGGCGACGGCGGCCACCGGTCACTGGCCGCCCGGTTCGCCCGGCTGGGACGCCCGGTCCTGGTGCTCGCCGCCGTCTGGGTGCCGGCCTGGCTGCTGCTCAGTGCCGTGGGGGTGCCGGAGAACACCCTGCATCTGGTGCGCTCGTTACTCGTACACCCAATGTGGTTTTTGTTGGTCTTTTTGATTTTGACCGGTCTTGCCCCGATGCTGCGAAAGGCGATCATCAGGTACGGCGGGTGGGCGCTGCTGCCGCCCGTCGCGATCGTCGCGGTCAGTGACGTGACCAGGCGGCTGGACACCGCGGACTGGCTGCCCCCGGTGGCCACTGTGGCCGGCTGGGCGGCGCCGTACCTGCTCGGGATCGCGCTGGCCCAGGGCGCTCTGCCCCGGCGGGCCGGGCTCGTGCTGGCGCCGGCCGGTGTCCTGGCCGGCACGCTGCTGGTGCTGGTGGCCGGCTACCCGGCGAGCGCGGTCGGCGTGCCGGGCGACGGATGGTCCAACCTCGACCCGCCGTCGCTGTTCGCGCTGGCGCTGGCCGCCGCACAACTCGGGGTGTTCCTGCTGGTCCGCGACCGGATCGCCGGAGCGCTGCGGCGACCCGCGCGGTGGGCGCCGGTCGCCGGGCTCAACCTGGTGGCGATGACCGTGTACTGCTGGCATCAGAGCGCGCTGCTGCTGGTCGGTTTCGCCGGGATGCTCGCCGGGCCGCTGCCCGGGCTGCTGGACGAGCCGGCCGGCGACTGGCCCGTGCACCGCCTGCTGTGGCTGCCGGTCTTCGCGGTGACGCTGGCCGTGCTGTGCGCGGTCTTCCACCGGGCTGTCACGCCGTCGCGGCAGCGGCCACCTTGAGCGCCTGGGCCGCGTGCTGGTTCATGTCCAGCTCGCTGTGGATCACGTCGAGGATCGCCCGGTCGGTCCCGATCACGAAGGTCATCCGCTTGGTGCTCAGCGAGCCCAGGCTCAGGCGGCGCTTCACCCCGTACGCCTCGATGGTCTTGGAATCCGGGTCGGAGAGCAGCGGGTAGTCGAAGGTGTTCGCCTCGGCGAACTCCTTCTGCTTCGCCACCGGGTCCTTGCTGATGCCGACCCGCTGCACGCCCGCGGCCCGGTACTCGGCCGCCAGGTCACGGAAATGGCAGGCCTCGGCGGTGCAGCCGCGGGTCATCGCCGCCGGATAGAAGAAGAGGACGACCGGGCCGGCGGTGACCAGGTCACTCAGCCGCCGGAGTGTGCCGTCCTGGTCGGACAGTTCGAAATCGGGCGCGATGTCACCCTTGCCGATGTTCACCCGATCGAGGGTACGTGAACGCCCGTTCACCACCACGCGGCGCGGTCGCCTTTCGGTCACAGAATCCGTCCGAGTTGCGGTTGTCCAGTACTTTCACCAGGACCAGAATGATCGGCGCGGCGGACGAAGGCATCCGCCCCCATGGATGGTGGAGTGCTTCACATGAGCGGCTGGGAGCTGTCCGGCTACACGCCCGTCCGTCAGCTCGGCGCCGGCGCGTCCGGCACCGTGGTGCTCGCCACCCACGACGAGACCGGCACCGCGGTCGCCATCAAGTACCTGACGCACGTCCTCGGCGACGACGCGGCGTTCCGGGCCGCGTTCCGCCGCGAGGCGCAACTGCTGGGCGAGATCGACGATCCGTACGTCTCCCGCCTCTACGAATACGTCGAGTCCGCCGACGGCGCGGCCATCGTGATGGAGCTGGTCAACGGGGTGTCGCTGCGGCAGATGCTGCGCGAACACGGCCCGACCACCCCCGAGGCGGCGCTCGTGGTGCTCAAGGGCTCCCTCGCCGGGCTCGCGGCGGCACACACCCACGGCGTCGTGCACCGCGACTACAAGCCGGAGAACGTGCTGGTCACCGGCGAGGGGCAGAGCAAACTCGCCGACTTCGGCATCGCCACCCAGGTCGGCCAGGGCACCGGCACCGTGGTCACCGGCACACCCCGGTACATGGCGCCCGAGCAGTGGACCGGCGCGCCCGCCACCCCGGCGTGCGACATCTACGCCGCCACCGCCACGTTCTTCGAATGCCTCACCGGCAAGCCGCCGTTCGACGGCACCAACCTGTTCGTCCTGCACGAGCAGCACACGAACGCGCCCATCCCGACCGATCCGGCTCCCGAGCCGGTCCACGACCTGCTCCGGTACGGGCTGGCCAAGCAGCCCGCCGACCGGCCGCCACACGCCATCGCCTTCCTCGACATCCTGGAGCAGGTGGCCGGGGACGCGTACGGCGCCGACTGGGAGGATCGCGGCCTGCAGGAGCTCGGGCGGCGGGCGGCGCTGCTCGCGGCGCTGTGGCCGTTCCCGGACGGCAACTCCGGCGGCACCAGCTTCGCCACAACGGCGCTCGGCACCGGGTCACCCGGCCGGTTCAGCGGCAACCGGAAGATGACCGCGCTGGTCGGGGCCGGGGTGGTGGTGGCTCTGCTGCTCGGCGGGATGGGCTATCAGTACGCTTCGGCGGCCGAGGAGAGCACGGCCGTCTCGGGCGGGCCGACCACCACGCCCGGGATCGCTCCGGCGGTCGCCGGGCCGTCCGGGGTCGTGCCGGCCGGGATCTCGGCCACCCCGGTCGCCTCGGCGAGCCCGTCGCCGACCACGGAACCGGGCAGCACACCCAGCAGGTCGCCGTCCGCGTCGGCCTCGGCTTCGCCTTCGCCGTCCGTCTCACCCAGCGTCTCGGCGTCGGCCTCGGCTTCGCCGTCGCCCTCGCCGTCGGTCAGCACGACGCCGCCGGACACCACAGCGCCGACGGTCGGCACGGCAGGTGCAAATCCCACCCGGATCGAGGGTACGGGGTGCACGTACGGCCCTCGGACCAGCACCATCACGGCCACCGTGAGCGATGATGTGAGCGCGGCGGGGGCGCTGACCGTGACGTTCCGTTACACGCTGAACGGGACCACCTCGACCGGGTCGATGAGCCTGCTCCGCCGGGGGACGTTCCAGGGGACGCTGGGGCCGCTGTCCATTCCCAAGACGGCCACCCGGATCCCGGTGTCGGTCGTCGCGGTCGACGCCGCCGGCAACACCGGCCGTTCGCCTTCGTCGACCTACGTGACCCTCGACAACATCTGCACCCCGGGTTAGGAGCAGGCCGTGCCGAACTGGGAGCGGTCGTCATGAACCGGCCGGACGAACCCATCGACGACCAGACCATGGCGGTCCCGGCCGACCCGTGGCCGACGATCGACCGTCCGGCGCCGGGGGTGCCTGCCACGTATGGCGGGTCGGAGCAGGGTCGTCTCGGGCGGCCCGGCCATCTCGGTGATGTCACCGGGCAGCCTACGGTTTATTCCGGCGGGGATCGTCCTGGGCAGCCCACTGCCTACCTGGGGCAGCCTGACGCCCCTACCGCGTATGTCGGTCAGCCCGGTGTTCCTTCTGCGCCGTTCGGGCAGCCTGTGGCCGATTCTGGTCAGGCTGACGGCCCTACCGCTTATATGGGCCAGCCCCACGCTTCTACTGCGCATCTTGGCCAGCCCGGCGCCCCAACTGGACATTCCGGGCAGCCCACCGCTCATCTCGGCCAGCCTGGCGCCCCAATCGGACATTCCGCGCAGCCCACCGCTTACCTCGGTCAGCCTGACGCCCCAACTGGACATTCCGGGCAGCCCACGGCTTACCTTGGCCAGCCCAACGCCCCAACCGTGCATTCCGGGCAATCCGGCGCTCCCACTGCGCACCTCGGCCAGCCCGACGCTCCAACTGTGCGATCTGGGCAGCCCAACGTGCCCACCGCACGTCTCGGCCCGTCGAACGCGTATTCCGGTGACGCCACCGCTCGCCTCGGCGATCCCTCCGCATATCACGGTGATCCTGGTCAAACGGTCAGCCTCGGACCGCCCACCTGGACCGCGCCGGCGGATCCGACCGCCTTCTCCGACGGTTCGCTGCCCACTGTGCGCGCACAGAACGAGTTGCGCTTCGGCCCAGGTGTCCCACCGACTCCAGCGGCCACCCCGGCCTGGCCGGGCGCAGCCGGCACCGCCCGCCGCCGTCGCCCGCTGTGGCGCCGGCTGGTGTCCCTGCTCTCCAGCCTGCTGACCCTGGCCTTGATCGGCGTGGTCGGGTTCTACATCTGGCAGCGCCTGAGCCCACTGGAACTGGAAGGCGTAACGGTAGCCGTTCCCGAACCGGCCGGAACCCGCTGCGACGTGACCGTGGACGTGGTAGCCACCGTCCGAACCAACGGCCGAAGCGGAGTGATCCGCTACCAGTGGTTCCGCTCCGACGCCCCACCGGGCGCAGTACTGACCGAACAGGTGGGCAGCGGTCAGCGCTCCGCCGCCCTGACCCTGAAATGGACCTTCACCGGCGTCGGTTCAAGCACCGAGACCGCAACGGTCAACATCCTCGAGCCGTCGCCCCTCCAGGTCGGCACGCCGGTCCAGTACAGCTGCAAGGCCTGACCACCCCCCTTCCGCGCTCTGCCCTCTGCTCTCCCGCCCCTTCACCCTTCGGGTCTCCGCGCTGCTCCGCTCCGTGCTCCTCTGCTCTGTGCTCCTCCGCTTTCGTCCCGTCGCTCCTCTCTCCTCCGCCCTTCCGTCCTCCTCGCCCTCTCCGCCGGCATTCGCTCCTCCGCGCCTTCGCTCCCTCGTCCTCTCGCCCTTCGCTCCGCCACCCTTCACCTCTCCGCGCCCTCGCTCCCTCTCCGTCTCGCCCTTCGCTCCGCCGCCCTTCACTTCTCCGCTCGCTCCGCCGACCTTCGCTTCTCCGCGCCTTCGCCCTCTTGCCCTCTTGCCCTTCGCTCCGCCACCCTTCGCTTCTCCGCGCCTTCCCCTGCGCTTCTCCGCCGTTCCGCTGGCCAACGCCGGGCCGGCGTGCGCACCCCCTGGCCCAACCGCTCAGTCCCCGCCCCTCATCGAGGCACGCCGCCGAACCATGCAGCCCGGCCGTCCCGTCACCGAGTTGTCCTGCCGGAGTCCGATCCCCCACCCTCGGCTGCGGCTCGGTAGGTCATCGTCCAGTTCCGCAGGCTCGGCCGGCCGCAGCAATCCGAGGCTCCCTCTTTCGGGCATCCGGCGGCCAGGACTCGCATCCTTCACCGTCGGCAGAGGCCATGCCGTATCACGTGAAGAACCGATGCAGAACCCTTGCGAAGACAGTTTGGCATGATCCAGTTCTTACACTTCTTGCCCGAGGCGGAGGAAAATTTATGCATGAGTCAGGGGTCGCTTTTCAGCAGGTCCGAGATTGCCGCGATGCGCGACCGAACCGCGTCCCGAAACTATTCCGCCGCACGCGAAGAATTCCGCCGCGAACACGAAAGCACCGCGCCTGGGGCTTACAACGCCGCCACGCCGAAAAGCTACGCCGCCTCCGCGTAAGCGGCTCCGCACCCGCCACCGAGCGTAGCCATACACACCCCGCCGGACGCTCAGCCCTCGACACACGAAGGGCAGCCCCACCACAGAGGTCCCCCACCAAGCCGCCCTCGGCCCCTACATCCCAGCCGGCCCTCCGATCGAAGTCCGCCTACACCCAGCGGCCAGCCGTCACATCCAGGCCCAAGGCCCAGCCCACCGGCGAACCGGAGCCGGTAACCGCCCCGCCCGCTTCCACACCGCAGCGGGCCGCGCCACCACCAGTTCCCACACCGCAACAGGCCACACCACCACCGGCTCCCACACCGCAACAGGCCACACCACCACCGGCTCCTGCACCGCAACAGGCCGCAGCAGCGTCAACTTCACGCCGCATTCCCTCCGTGCCGAAGCCGACTCGCGCCTCACAGGTCTCATTCGCGCCGAGGCCAGGTCTCGCCTCACGGCATGCCCCGCGCTGCGACCGGCCCGACATCGCAGCCCGTCTCCACCTCGCAGCCCCGATCCGCTCCCCTTGCTGACTGGGCACGACGGTCCGGAACCGCACCACGGTCGGCTTCCCTGGCGCAGGCAGTTCATGCGCGTGAGCCCACGCCCGCACTGCCGCTGGCCCTCGCATCACGAACCGATGCGGGATATGCCGTCGCACCACCGGGTTTGGTCGGCGGCCGTGTTGCACCTGTTTTCACGCCACAGGCCGCCTCGGCGGTCTGTCCCGCCGCCCCGGCAACGGCGCGACTGCCACGGCGACCGCGACCACGACGGCCACCGCGACCCCGCCCACCACACGAACGCGACCCCGCCAGCCACCCGCGACCCCAAATCGGCCACCGCCCCCGCGGCGCGCGGCAGGCGATAGGCGGCAGGCGGCAGGCGGCAGGCGGCAGGCGGCGGGCGATAGGCGGCGGG